>CAIMSN010000008.1 GCA_903844135.1 uncultured Rhodospirillales bacterium
AGCAGCCAGCGCGGCCTCGACTGGCTCAATTTCTTCGTCGCCAATCTGCAGACCGCGTTCGGACCGTTCATCGCGGTCTATCTGACCAGCGCGCACTGGACCCAGGGGCAGATCGGCCTGGTGCTGACGGTCGGCTCGGTGACGGCGATGGCGAGCCAGGTGCCGGCCGGCGCGGCGGTCGATATGCTGCGCAACAAGCATGCCGCCGCAGGTCTGGCGATCCTGGCGATCGTGCTGTCCTGCCTGCTTCTGGCGGTGGTGCCGGACCGGCTGCCGGTGACCGCGGCGGAGATTCTGCACGGCTTCGCGAGCTGCATGCTCAATCCGGCGATCGCCGCGATCACCTTGTCGGTGGTCGCGGCGCAGGTGCTCGATCCCTCGCCGGACGGCCGCAACGGCGCGCAGGCGCGCAGTGCCCAAGCGGCAGCAGAAGCGGCGGCAGAAGCGTTGGCGGAGGCGGAGACGGCCGCGCACGTGGCGCTCGGCGAACGGTTCGGCCGCAATGCCAGCTTCGGCTCGATCGGCAATGCCGTCGCCGCCGGACTGATGGGTGGGGTCGGTTATCTGGTTTCGGCGCGCGCCACCTTCTTCCTGGGCGCCGCGCTGGCGCTGCCGGGATTATGGGCGTTGCGCTCCATCGCGCGCCTCCCGGAACCGTCCAGGCACCCGCCGGCGACCAAGGATGCGCCGGACAACGACCTGATCGCCGCCAAGCCGAAGGGAGGCGTACGCACCCTGCTGCACGATCGCCGTCTCGCCGGCTTCGCGGTCTGCGTCGTGCTCTACCATCTCGGCAATGCCGGCATGCTGCCGCTGGCCGCCGGGGAGGTGACGCGCGACGCCGGTCATCTGGCCGAGCTGGTGATCGCCGCCTGCATCCTGCTGCCGCAGATTCTCGGCGCCTATCTGTCGCCGAAGATCGGACGCTGGGCCGGGATCTACGGACGCCGTCCGGTGATGCTGGTGGCCTTCGCCGCCTTGCCGCTGCGTGGCGTGCTGCTGGCGATCTCGCCGTCGCCGGTACTGATTGTCGCTGTGCAGATGCTCGATGCGATCAGCTCGGCGGCGTTCGGGGTGATGCTGCCGCTGGTGGCGGCCGACCTCAGCCGTGGCACCGGTCGCTTCAATCTGTGCATGGGCATGCTCGGCCTGGCGATGGGCATCGGCGCCAGTTTCAGCACCAGCCTGGCCGGCTTCGTGGCCGACCGCTCGACACGCGCCGGCTTCCTGGTGCTGGCGGCGTCCGGCATCGCCTGCGTGGGCGCGGTCTGGCTGCTGGTCAGCGAGACCGCGCCCGGCCTCGTCAAGACATCCAGGGCGGGACGGGCAGGTTCCGCTCGCGCAGGAACGCGGGGTTGAACAGCTTCGACTGGTAGCGCGCGCCGCCGTCGCACAGGATCGTCGCGATCGTGTGCCCCGGACCCATCGCGCGGGCGACGCGGATCGCCGCCGCGACATTGATGCCCGCGGACCCGCCGATCGAAATTCCCTCGTGGATCAGCAGGTCGAACACCTGATCGAGCGCCTCCGCGTCCGGGATCCGCTCGGCATCGTCGATGTCGATCCCCTGTAGGTTGCCCGGCACGCGCGACTGGCCGATGCCTTCGGTGATCGAGCTGCCCTCGACGACCAGGGAACCGTCCTTGACCCAGCCGTACAGCGCCGAACCTTCCGGGTCGGCCAGAACGATGCGCGGCGCCGCACTGCCGTCGCGCTCGGCCAGCGCGCGCAGCCCGAGCGCCACCCCGGCAAGCGTGCCGCCGGTGCCGCAGGCGCAGGTGAAGGCGTCGAGGCGTCCGGCGGTCTGCTGCCACAATTCCGCCGCGGTGGTGCGGCGATGGCCCTCTCGGTTGGCGAGGTTGTCGAACTGGTTGGCCCAGACCGCATTGGTCTCCTCCGCCAGCCGGCGCGAGACGTGCACGTAGTTGCCGGGATCCTTGAACGGCTTGGCCGGCACCAGCCGGAGATCGGCACCGATCATGCGCAGGAAGTCGATCTTCTCCTGGCTCTGCGTCTCCGGCATCACGATCACGCACCGGTAGCCGCGCGCGTTGCCGACCAGCGTGAGCCCAATGCCGGTATTGCCGGCGGTACCTTCGACGATGGTGCCGCCGGGCTTCAGCGTGCCGTCGCGTTCCGCCGCATCGATGATCGCCGCAGCGGCGCGATCCTTGACCGATCCGCCCGGGTTCATGAATTCGGCCTTGCCGTAGATGCGACAGCCGGTCGCCTGGGACGCGCGGCGCAGCAGGATCAGCGGCGTGCCGCCGATCGCCGCGTCGAGATCGGGCGAGGCGCCGAGCCACCCCTGCCCGGAGGTCGGCGGCGCTTCGCGGCCGGACGGAATTGTGCTTTCGACCATCACGGATCACCTTCGGCAGCGAGAACCGACACTAGAACAGGAGTAGCCGTGATGGTCGAGGATGTGGCGCCGCAGCGTGTCTGGCAGGCCTTGTCGGAGCAACCGGATGCGCAACTGGTCGATGTGCGGACCGACGCGGAATGGGCCTATGTCGGCGTGCCGGACCTGTCGCCGATCGGCAAGCGCGTGCTGCTGGTGCAGTGGCAATCGTTCCCGACCGGGGCGCCGAACGGCGCGTTCGTCGCCGAGCTCGAAGCCGCAGGACTGACCGCCGAGCAGGCGATCTATTTCATCTGCCGCAGCGGTGCACGCAGTCTCTATGCCGCCGAACGGGCCGAGCAGGCCGGCTTCCGCACGGTCTACAACGTCGCCGACGGCTTCGAGGGCCCGCCGGACGCGCAGGGGCATCGCGGCCGGGTCGCCGGCTGGAAGACCGACGGGCTGCCCTGGCGCCAGGGCTGAGCGCGCTTGTCTCGAGGCTCAGTCACGCAGGGGCGATTCCGCATCCGCGTCGTATAGAACTTGCAAGACCGTCAACCATGAATACCGGCTGTCGAGCGACTGGCCATCCGGGCCGGCGAGAAGGCCGGTCGGACCGACCGGAACATGCGTCAGGGCTACGGCGTCGTCGACGTTGCCGCCGATGATGCTGATCTGGTTGGGCTGGCGTCCGACCACGATGCCGCAATGCGCCGGGAAGCCGCCCGTCGTCGGCAGGTTCGCGAAACGAAGGCTGCGCGCATGTCCGCGTCCGGCGCAGACGAGGTCGCCGTTCTGCGGCGCGTACAGCGCCGGATCCTGCGCCCGCAGCCCGGTCGCGGTTCCGGAGACCGCAGCGTTGATATAGGTCGAGTGGTTCGGCGCGTAGGCGAAGCGATCGCCGGCGCCGGCGATGCGCATGACGTAGGAGATGAAGGCGGCCGACCAGGCGAATCGTCCGTCATGGACATAGTCGAACGGCGTGCCGTCACTGTCATGCTTGCCAGTCCAGGCGACTTCGGCCTCGTATGGATCCTGGCCGATCCACCAGTATTCGCCGACCCGCTCCCAGAGCCCGGGAAGCCGTTCGGGTTTCACCGCGGTGCTGGAAGCGTCCGGGCGCTGCTCCGGATCGTCGTCGTCGACCGGCTGGCCGAACAGGCGCCATTCGCGCAGGGCGATCGCGATCGCATTCTGGCGTGCGAAAGGTGCGAAATTGCGCGTCGCGAAATCCGGCACGTGCGCGTCCTGCCCGGACGGGCCTTGCGACGTGCGATATTGCGCGACCGGGGTCTGCAGGCGCGTCGCCAGTGGCGCGTCGGCGCCCTTGTCGGCGCATCCTGCCAGCAGCCCCAGCATCAATGCCGCCGCCAAACGCCTCGTATCGATCATCCGGATGTTATCCTGCCTGGTTTGTTTCCGCGGATCGGCCGCTCGGCGCGTGGTCGGACCGCGGGCGCGTCCAGTCCGACCTCTCCGGAAACAGCGAGGCCAATCCTTCCGGCGAGGCCGCACACGCGCCGCGTTCGGTCAGCAATCCGGTCACCAGTCGCGCCGGCGTGACGTCGAAGGCGGGGTTGGACGCTGCGGTTCCGTCCGGCGTCACCTGGACGCTCCGGACGGTGCCGTTCTCGTCGCGGCCGACGATGTGCGTCACCTCCTCCGGCGCGCGCTCCTCGATCGGGATCTCCGCCAGCCCGTCGCGCACGGTCCAGTCGATCGTGGTCGAGGGCAGCGCGACCCAGAAGGGAACCCGATTGTCGTGTGCCGCGAGCGCCTTCAGATACGTGCCGATCTTGTTGGCGACGTCGCCGTCGCGGGTCACGCGGTCCGTGCCGACGATCACCAGATCGACGTCGCCGCGCTGCATCAAATGCCCTCCTGCATTGTCGGAGACCACCGTGTGCGCAACGCCATGGCTGCCCAGCTCCCAGGCGGTCAGCGCCGCGCCCTGGTTGCGTGGCCTGGTCTCGTCGACCCAGACCTGCAGGGGAATTCCCTTGTCGTGCGCCATGTAGATCGGCGCCAGCGCGGTGCCCCAATCGACGGTGGCGATCCAGCCCGCATTGCAATGGGTAAGCAGCCGGACCGGGCCCTCATCCCCGCGCGCGCGTTTCGCGGTCGCGATGTCCTCGATCAGCGTCAGCCCGTGCCGGCCGATCGCCTCGTTCTGCGCGACATCCTCGTCGCAGATCAGCGCGGCCTCCTCGTAGGCGATGCGGACGCGGTCGGCCGGGCGCGTGTTGCGAAGCCGCTCGAGCATGCGCTGGATCGCCCAGCGCAGATTGATCGCGGTCGGCCGGGTGGCCGCCAGCATCGCCGCATCGCGCTCCATGGCGTCGCTGTCGCTGTCGCGGCGCAATGCCAGCGCCAGGCCATAGGCTGCGACCGCCCCGATCAGCGGAGCGCCGCGCACCTGCATGGTGGCGATCGCCGTCGCCACCTCCTCGTGCGTTTGCAGCCGGAGAATGTCGAGAGACCAGGGCAGCCTGGTCTGGTCGAAGATGCGCACGGAAAAGCCGTCGTCCCGATCGACCCAGACGCTGCGGTAGGATTCACCCTTGATCTTCATGGCAGTCTGTCGCTCCGCACGGGTTGGACCGCAGCTCGTCGAGGGCCGGTCGTTCAGGTGCCGTGTCGTAGCATCGTTCATGTGCGGCTGGCATCTCCCGAGGTGCTCAGCATCGGTTTTGGCGCCGTTCCGCCACGGAACTTTATCGTAACGGTCGCTTTTGATTGACATGCGGTGGCTGACTGGGGATGAGCGTGTTAAGGCGTACGCCGAATCGACGCGAATCGGTGGATGTCGGATTGTCGAACAGGCTCCTGGCGTTTTGGAACGAGCGATCTTCCATCTCGACTAGCCGTTATCCGCGTAAACCAGAGGGACAACCATGAACAGCGAAGAGAAGACCGACGGTCGCCGCACACGCGCGATGGCCGTACGCGCCGGCGGCCGACGCACTGCCGGCACGACCGCCCGCACCACGGCGACCCGCACCGCTCGGGCGACCACGGCCGCAAAGAAGCCAGGCCCGAAGGCCGGCAGCAAGGCAGCCGCAAAGACCACAGCACGGACCGGGGCAAAACCCGGGCCGAAGCCGGCGACTCGCAAGGGTGCCAAGCCGGGTCCGAAGCCCGCTTCGCGGACCGCGACCAAATCTACCCGAACCACGAAGGCTGCGCCGAAGACGACCCGCGCTGCCGCAACGCGGGGCGGTTCGGTCCGCACCACCAGGGCATCCGCCGCCAAGGCGACGACGCGTAAGGCGCCGGCAACCAAGGCCGCGCCGAAGAAGACCGTGCGTGCAAAGGCAGCCCCGGCGGCGAAGCGCGCGACCACGGCCCGGGCGGCAACGACCCGCAAGCCGGCAACCCGCGTCGCCGCCACGCGCGCCAAGGCAACGACCGCGAGAAAGACCCCGGCGCGCGCTGCCAAGACCACGAGCGCTGCGCGCACGACGCGTGCCACCGCCACCCGCAGCCCGGCGAAGCGCACGACCAAGGCCGCCACCACGGCGCGGACCACGAAGCGGGCCGCTGCCGCGACGCCGCGCAAGATCGCCGCAAAGCGGGCAACGGCGCGCGTCACCCGCGTCGCGAAGGCGGCCACCACCGCGGCGAAGTCGGTCTCGGTGGCGAAGGTGCGCAAGCCTCGCGTCACGACCCGCAAGCTTGGCGAGGAGACCGGTTCCGCGCCCAAGCCGCGTCGTCCGTCGGTCCGCAAGGCGTCGACCAAGTCGCTTGGCGCTGCCACGCCGACGGAGCGTCGTCGTCGCACCAAGTCCGAGCCGTCCGTCGGCGAGACGATGACGTCGGAAACGGCAGCGCTTCCGGTCGGATCGTCGCTCACCGACACGCACGAGAGCTGAGCGCTCTCGCGTTCTGCAGAAGGGCCGGACCGGTGCGAGCCGGTTCGGCCTTCTTCTTTTGGGTCGTCTGATACCGACGATCCGATCGTGCTCGCGCGGTCGTCATGCACCATCGATGTGGCGCGAACTTTGCCGGTCGCGCCGCCTGACGTTCCATGTGTCAGTATGGTCAGGCGCGAACCACCAGCGCGAAAGCAAGGTTGGCCTTGCAGGCCGGCCGGTGTCCGCGCGATCCGTAGCCGCTCGACTCGTGCATCCGGCGCGCCGCCTCCGCGAGAACCGCCATGATCTGGTCCTGGACCTTGAGCGCGCATTCGAGCGCCGTCCGATGCTCGCCGGCCAGGATATCGAGCCGCCTGGCCAACGTCCGGTCATCCTCGGTGTCGGTCTCGTCGGGCAGGGTGTGGCTCGATTCGAGCTCTGCGATCAGCCGCCGCTTTTCGTCGAGACGATCGCCCATCCGGGCGTAGTCCGTGGCCGCGAGCAAGGCGTTCTCCTGTTCCAGCAGGATCGTCAGTCGCCGCATCGCCTCCCTGCTCTGCCGGTTCATCGCCGCGCCTCCTGCATCCTGAGCATCTGTTGATAGATCTGGTCCGCCAGGCCCAACCCTCCATGGGTCTCCACCTGCTTCGCCATTTCCGTGATCAGCATGGGTTTGAAATTCTCCTCCCCGGCGCCGCCGCCGAACAGCCCCTGCGCGGTATCGACGGTCGAGAACATCGGCTCGAGAAGCTGACCGATCGCCATCGCCTCGAAATCCTGAGCCGCCTTCATGGTCGATGACTGAGCCCTCGCAGGGTCGCTGTTCGGCGCCGACCCGCCGTCCGGGATCGACACGGTCATCGCACGACCAGACTGGCTTGGAGCGCACCGGCCGCCTTGATCGTCTGCAGGATGCTGATCATGTCGCGCGGACCGACCCCCAGCGCGTTCAGACCACCGACCAGGTCGCGCAGGCTTGGCCCATCGGACAGGATGCCGAGGCGCTTGCCGGGCTCGGTATCCACCTTGATCGCAGTGCGCGGCAGGATAGCCGTCTGGCCGCTGGAAAACGGACCGGGTTGGGAGGCGACCGGTGTCTCGCTGACCTGGATGGTGAGATTTCCCTGTGCGATCGCGACCGTACTGATTCGAACATTGTTCCCCATGACGATCGTCCCGCTCGCCTCGTCCACCACCACGATCGCCGGGGTGTCCGGCTGGACCAGCAAATCCTCGATCCGGCCAAGGGTGGACATGATGTCCAGGCCGCCCAGAGCCAGAGCGACCGTACGCGGATCCTCGACCCGGGCAATATCGCCAATGCTGTTATTGATGACCGACGCCATCCGCTCTGCCGTGGTCAGATCCGGATTGCGCAGCGACAGATGCAGCACTCCGCGACCACCGAGCTGTACCGGTACTTCTTTCTCCACGATCGCGCCGTTGGCGATATGCGCGCTGGTCGGAATGTTGCGGGTGATGGTCGCGCCGGCGCCTTTCCCTGAGAACGCACTGCTGACCATTTGGCCCTGTGCGACCGCATAGACGTCCCCGTCCGCTGCCATCAGAGGCGTGACGAGAAGCGTACCGCCAGAGAGGTCGGTTGCGTCGCCGGTGGCGGAAACGGTCACATCGATCCGGCTGCCGTCGTGCGAGAAGGCTGGAAGGTCGGCTGTGACCATGACCGCCGCGATATCGAGCGTCTGCAGCTTGGCCTCCTGATCACGAATGTTCACGCCCAGCCGTTCGAGCATGCTGATCAGGGACTCGCGCGTGAACAGGGAGTTGTTGAGGCGGTCGCCAGTGCCGTTGAGGCCGACCACCAGGCCGTATCCGACGAGCTGGTTGCTCCTGATACCTTCGACGTCGGCAATATCCTTGATACGCACCGTGGCCGCGATCGCATCGCTGGACGCCAAGGCCGCCAAAACCCCGAACAGCAGGATAAAAAACAGCGCGCGCATGGTGTCCTTCAAGGGTCGTCAAGGTTTGACGGCTACAGTCTGCGCGGAAAGGACGAATAATGTCTGAACGCCCTCCCGATTTCGCCTTGCCTGCCGGCGACCCGTCATCCGTTCGACCGGCATGATCATCGGTCCGATGCCGCGCACGCGGCCTGCGGTCGGCGGTGATGACGTCCGGTCCGCCGCTGCCAGCACCTTCAGCGTTCCCTCGCCGGTCGGACCTGGCGGCGCCGCGTCTTCCGTCGATCCGGTACGGACCATGCGCGCTGTCGGCGGATCCATGATGCTGGCGCTGCAGGAACAAACCGCCCAGGATTCGGCCGACAGGGAAGCAAGACGGCACGGCCAGGCCATGATCGAGCAACTCGCGGCATTGCAGCTCGCGCTGCTCTCCGGCACATCGGCGGACATCATCGAGACCCTTTCCACGATGGTCCGCGGCGAGCCGCACGGCGTCCATCCGGCTCTCGCCCAGGCCCTCCGCTCGATCCGGCTGCGGGCTCGAATCGCACTGGAGCTTGTATCCAGAGGCCGATGACGCAGGTCCCGAGGGCGGCATGACAGTCTGGAGTTCATGCTTGGCGTGTGGATCGGCGCTCGCTATAAGCCCCGCAATTCCTCCATGGCGGCCATCCGAACCGCTCCAGGAAAGGTGCTCATGATCACTCTCCCCCCCGACTATCGTCCGGCCGACGACGAGGAGTTCATGAACCCCCGCCACGTGGAGTATTTCCGGCTCAAGTTGTTGAAATGGCGTGCGGAACTTCTCAAGGAGGCAGACGGGACGCTGGCGAGCCTCTCTGAAGGCGGCATCCATGAGGCGGACATCACTGATCGGGCGAGCGTCGAGACCGACCGTGCCCTCGAGCTCAGGACCCGTGATCGCGCGCGAAAACTAATTGCAAAGATCGGTCAGGCGCTCCTGCGGATCGAGAATGGGAGCTACGGTTTCTGCGAGGAGACCGGGGAGCCGATAGGTCTCAAGCGGCTGGAAGCCCGTCCGATCGCCACTCTGTCGATCGAGGCGCAGGAGCGTCACGAGCGTATGGAAAAGGTCCACCGCGACGATTGATCCGGCTCAGAACGGCAGGAGAACGTCCAGGAGCTGCTGTCCGTAGCGTGGCGTCTGAAGATCCGTCATCTGGCCGCGTCCACCGTATGAGATCCTCGCCTCCGCCATGCGGTCGTGGGTTACGGTGTTGTCGCCGGCGATGTCCTGGGGGCGGACGACGCCGCTCACGTTCAAGACGCGAAGTTCGCTATTGACCCTCACTTCCTGGCGCGCGTCGACGACGAAATTGCCGTTCGGCAGGACCTGGGTGATGGTTCCGGCCAACCGCAACGTCACGCTCTCGTTTCGCTTGATCTGGCCTGTTGCGACATTCGCGTTGGCGCTGTTGGTCGATAACGAGGCCGCGCCGAGCGCCGATTGGACGATCTGCTGCTTCAGACCGAACAGACTGGGGATACCCATGGACTCGTTGCCGGTTCGGCTGGTCGTGCTGTTGTTCTCGAAGTCGGCATTGTCGGTGATGTCGACCAGCACCGTGAGCAGGTCGCCTACCTGCGCCGCTCGCTGATCCTTGAAGAAGGCGCGGCTTCCTGGTCTCCAGAGGCTGGCGACATCGGTCGGCGGTGGCTGCAGCGGTGGGGTCGGCATGGTGATGGGCCGATAGTCTCTGGCCGATGTCGGATCGGAGACCGGCGTCATGCTGGGCGGGCGTCCGAGATCGGACAGACGCGTCAGGCTTCCACAGCCGGACAGGCACCAGGGCAACAGCACGAGCATGAGACGCGCGGATCGACGCATCATGGATAACGCGCCTCCTGCGCGACGCCAGAAGCCCCGGGCATACCCGAGACCGGGTCTGACGGGACCCTGGGCAGACTGTCGACGCCGCCGGCCTGGGCGACAAAGACCGGCGATGTCTCGGGATCGACGGCGATATCCGCGGCGTCCACGATCCGGCCGACCAGAACCGCGTGCGAGGACGTATTGAGAACGTGGATGTGGTCGCCGGCGCCGCCGCTCTCGAGCGCCGTACCGGATGCGGTCAGGAGCAGGCCGCCATTGGTCAGTCGGAGAACCACTGGCCGTCCGCGCACGACGAGCATCGGTCTGGAGAGCTGGGCGACGAGAATCGGCACACCTGCCGCCAGCGTCTGCCGCGCGACCAAGCCCTGAAGCTGGGCGATGTCGGTCAGAACCGGTCCATGAATGCTTGCCTTCTGGACGTGGATCATGGCGACGTCGTCTGCCGTGAGTTGGTGCCCGGCATCGATCGTATGCGTCGTGGCGAGGGTCGTGACCGATTGATCGACGCGCCCGCTGATCCGCAGCGGCTGCAGATTTCCGTCCTCGTCCGAGATCTGCATGACCGACGAGAACCGCCCGGTCTGCGGGTCGTAATCCAGGGACTGGATCTCCGGTGCGGCGGTGTCGTCCGCCGGCAAAGCGGGGCTTGCGAATACACCCAGCCCGACCTGGCTGCCAGTCGGCATGCCGTCGACGACGAGGGCGGGGGTAAGAACGGCTAGAATTTCGTCCCGCTTCAGGAGCCTGAGCGGGCGTTCCAGCGAAGCCGTCGCATAGGTATTCAGCGGGTGCCAGTCGACATCGTATTGCGCCGCGATCGCGGCCAGTTGGGATGCCGGAACGAGAAGCGGCTTCCCGGGTGCAGGCGCCGGCCCGATCTCGCAATCCTGGCCTGGCTTCAGGTCGGCGAACAGGTCGGACAGCATCACGGCGCGGCCGCGAAGGACCGCATGCGTCCGCAGCGTGGCAGCACTCGCGCCCAGCGTCTCGATGAGGACTGCGAATCCCAATGCAAGGACAGCCGCGCGGATCATTTCAGGTTGGTCAGCGTCTGCATCATGTCGTCCGATGCGGTGATGACCTTGCTGTTCATCTCGTAGGCGCGCTGGGCGGTGATCAGGTTCGTGATCTCGGTGACGACATTGACGTTCGAGCTCTCGACGAACCCCTGCATGACGCTGCCAAAGCCGGCCGCCCCCGGATTTCCCGTCGTGGGATTCCCCGACGCGGTCGTCTGCATGAGCAAATTGTCGCCCGTCGCATCGAGCCCGGTCTCGTTGGGAAACACCGCGAGCTGGATCTGGCCTACGGTCTGTGCCGCATTCTGGCCGGCAAGCGTGACCTGGACCTGGCCGGAGGCATTGATCGAGACATTCTGCGCGTTGATCGGGACGGTGATCCCGGGTGCGACCGCATACCCGTCGGATGTGACGATGGTGCCATCGGCCGCCAAGGCGAATGTGCCGTCCCTCGTATACGCGGTCTCGCCAGACGGAAGCGTAACCTGGAAATAGCCGTTGCCCTGAATGGCGAGATCGAGGCTGTTGCTGGTCTGGCTCAGGTTTCCTTGCTCGTTGATGCGATAGATCGCCGCCGTCTTGACACCCAGGCCGATCTGGGCACCCGAGGGGACAATCGTACCGTTATCCGAGCTGTTTGAGCCGACCCGGCGAAGATCCTGATACATCAGGTCCTGGAACTCGGCCCTCCTGCGCTTGAAACCCGTGGTGGTCATGTTGGCGATATTGTTCGAAATGACTTCGACGTTGGTCTGCTGGGCTTGCATTCCGGTGCCGGCAATATCAAGCGAGCGCATCGCGCCTACCTCATCAGGCTGGTGTTAAGGATCAGCTCTGCAACTGGTCGATCTTGTCGATCGCGCTTTGCTGCCGCTGCGACTCGCTCTCCACGAATTGCGAAACGAACTGGAACTCGCGCTGCGTCCGCATCATCTGCGTGAGCTCGGTCATCGGCTGGACATTGCTCGTCTCGGTGGCGCCCTGGGTGATTTTCGGCTGGGCGACAGCGGTCGTAGCGCCATCCGTCCGATAGAGGGTGCCACCGGCCGGACGGACCAGCGAAGGATCGTCCGCGGTGACGACACCGATCTGGCCCACCCTGCCATTCTCCGTGTTGATCGTGCCGTCGGCGGAGATCCTGATCCTCGTGTCCGAGGCGGAGAGCTGGATGGGGTTGCCGAGCGGATCGAGCACCGGGTTGCCAGCACTATCGGCCAGGGTGCCGTCCTGTTTGACGGCAAATCGGCCGGACCGGGTAAGACGAGGACCGTCCGTTGTCGAAACCGTGAAATAGCCATGGCCGGAGAGCGCCACGTCCAGCGGGTTGCCGGTCGAGACCAGGCCGCCGTCCCTCTGGTCCAGATAGGTCGCGCGGTCCTGCGCATAGGCTTGCGGCGAGCCGCCCGGGGCAACGCTCATGCGGCTCTGCTGCGATAGGTAGTCGCTGAACATGACGCGCTCGGCTTTGAACCCATCGGTATTCGCGTTGGCGATGTTGTTGGCGACGACGTCCATGGAGCGTTGCTGGGCGTCGAGCCGGGATAGCGCGATGTAGGTGGAGTTTTCCATGACGAATCCTCGATGGCGTCCTGATTATCGGGGCTCGAGGTTAAGATCGGCTTAACGGCGAATCTCTCCGCCCGTTTAAGCGGCCATTAATAAAGGACGTGCATCCTCTCTCCGGGGCCAGGAAGGCCCGAGCCGGAGAACGACGGATGAGCGACACGAAAGCGAAGGGTGGCGGGAAAAAGCGGATCATCCTGATCGTCGCGCTGATGCTGATGCTTGTCGGCGCCGGTGTCGGCGCATCGTTCGGCGGCTTTATCGGGCACGGACAGAAGCACAGCACTGCAGCCGGATCCGATAGTGAAAAGCCGGTCCTGGTCGACCTCCCCGACATGGTGTCGAACCTCGATACCGGGGGCCGCCGCGTGAGCTTTGTCAAAATCCACGTCAAACTGCAGGTCATGCATGCAGCCGACGTTCCTGCGATCAAGGAGGCTGAACCCGAACTTCTCGATATCGTCCAGACATATCTGCGGGAGATGCGACCCGAGGAGCTTCACGGCGGCGAAGCGACCTACAGGCTGCGCGAAGCGCTGATGAACCGGATCGATGCCCGGCTCGCCCCAGTTGAGGTGACCGATCTCCTCTTCACGCAGTTGCTCGTCCAATGAGCACCGAGGTGCAGCCCTCCGACGAGGATCTCGCGTCCGCCTGGGCCATTGCCGTCGATACCGAAACCGCGCCCGAGGAAGCGCCGCAACCCGACTCGACGCGTATCCTAAACCAGGCCGAGATCGACAGTCTCCTCGGCTTCGAGGATGGCCGTGCCGATGACGTCGACAGCGACGGCATGCAGAGGATCATCAGCTCCGGGCTGATATCCTACGAACGCCTCCCGATGCTGGAGATCGTGTTCGACCGTCTTGTCCGGATCATGTCCACGAGCCTGAGAAACTTCACCAACGACAATGTCGAGGTGTCAATAGACAATGTCGTCTCGCTACGTTTCGGCGATTACCTGGATTCCGTTCCGCTTCCGGCGATGTTCGCAGTGTTCAAGGCTGAAGAGTGGGAAAACTACGGGCTCATGGTCATCGATTCAGCGATGATCTACTCGATCGTCGACGTCTTGCTGGGTGGTCGTCGCGGTACGGCGGCGATGCGGATCGAGGGACGGCCGTATACGACTATCGAGCGCACCCTGGTCGAGCGTCTGATCAGGGTGGTGCTGGCCGACCTGTCGGCGAGCTTCGACCCTCTCTGCGCCATAACGTTCCGTTTCGAGAGACTGGAGGTCAATCCACGCTTCGCCGCGATCTCCCGTCTGTCCAATGCCGCCGTGCTAGCACGCATGCATGTCGACATGGAAGATCGTGGCGGCCGTATGGATCTGGTGCTCCCCTACGCCACCCTGGAGCCGGTTCGCGAGCTGCTTCTGCAGCAATTCATGGGCGAGAAGTTCGGTCGGGATGCGATCTGGGAGACCCATCTTGCCGAGGAGTTGTGGAACACGGAAATCGACATCGATGCCGTACTCGACGAGCAGCCGATGCGACTGTCAGAGATCATCGCGCTGAAGCCAGGCAGTCAGTTCATTCTCCGCCAGGGACCGGAGGCTCCTGTGCAGCTTAGATGCGGTCAGGTCATCCTGTTCGAGGGGCGGGTCGGTCGGCGCAAGAACCGGGTCGCCGTCCGGATCGACCAGGTCGTCGGTTGCCTTCCCGGCAATCACGATCCGCTCAGTTCGAGAAAGGGCTGATCATGCTTGGATCGCTCGTCCACGAGGGCCTGTGGCCCGAAATCGTTCTGATGGTGCTGCTCGCCGCGACGACGTTTCATGCGTTCCGGCTCGAGCGAGCCCTCGGGGTCCTGCGCCGCGATCGCGCGGCGCTCGAGACGCTCGTCGCGAGCTTCAGCGAAAGCATGCGGCTTGCGGAGGATGGCATTGAACGCTTGCGCGGTTCCGCAGATGATGCCGGACGCCAGATCGCTCGCCATATCGAGCAAGCGAGAACCCTGAAAAGCGACCTGGAGTTCCTGACTTCCAGGGGTGAGAAGGTTGCCGACCGTATCGAGGTGCGGCTCCAGCAGTCGAAGGCAGGCGACACCGGTCTGAACGCCAGTGCGGCAAGGGCGCTCGCACCGGCGCCCGGTTTCGGTCTGACCAGCAAGGCGGTCTCGGCCGATCCGGATACGAGGCCGCGGAGCCAGGCCGAGCGCGACTTGCTGATGGCGCTCAGGGCGGCGCGTTGATCATGAACCTTTTTTCCTGGCACCGGTTGCTGCTGCCTCTGACCATCGTGGCCATGCTGGTGGTGTTCACCCAGAAGGCCGCCAACGTCGCGCTTGCCGCGAGCGGAACGGCCCAGCTCCAGGCGCCCGCGTCCGCCGCGAAGTCGGCGACGCCGGAGCCTTCGACCGGCGTCGCGGGTCCGTGCGGCCCTGTCCAGGGGATGCCGGCGGCAGAACTCGCGCTCCTGGCCGATCTCCGCAAGCGGCGCGAGGCCCTCGATGCCAGGACGGCAACGCTTGATCGGAGGGGCGAGCTGCTGTCCGCCGCGGAAGTGAAGCTGCGGAGCAGGCTTGATGAACTGACGACGCTGCAAACCCGGCTGGAGCAGCTCGAAGCTGAGCGCCGCAAGCGCGAATCGGCCAATTGGGGCGGGCTGGTGAAGACATACGAGGACATGAAGCCGCGCGATGCCGCGGCGATCTTCAATGTTCTCGATATCGACGTTCTCCTGGAGGTTCTCGACAGGATGGACGAGCGCAAGGCTGCGCCGATCCTGGCGGGAATGCTTCCGGAACGGGCACGGCAGGCGACGCAGATGCTGGCCAGGAAGAGGCTGGACGAGAGCGCCGTCACATCACCGCCCGGCCAGGGATCCACACCATCCGAAAATCACAGTTGAGAAAGGCGATAAGGCATGTCCGTCAACCACGCTATGAACGTACTGATTGTCGATGACTACAAGACCATGCTCCGGATCATCCGGAACCTCCTGAAGCAGATCGATTTTGACAATGTCGACGAAGCCACGGACGGTACGGAAGCGCTCTCAAAGCTTCGTTCGGGGAATTACGGTCTCGTCATCAGCGACTGGAACATGCAGCCGATGACGGGACTGGAACTGCTCCAGGAGGTAAGGAAGGATTCGAGGCTCAAGACGATCCCTTTCATCATGATAACGGCCGAAAGCAAGGTCGAGAACGTCGTCGCCGCCAAGCAGGCCGGCGTCTCGAACTACATCGTCAAGCCGTTCAATGCAGAGACGTTGAAAGACAAGATCGAGAAGGTTCTCTGCCATGCGTGATTCCCCCGATCTGCTTCCGCAACTGCAAGCGTTGAAGGCACGTTATCCCGATCCTGGAAGTGCGGTCATCGGTGAGATCGTTCTTGCCATGTTGTCGACGATGAGCGGCGATGTGGGCGTACGCGAAGCTGCCCTGCTTTATGAGATCGGAACGCTCGGCGCTGCGGTCGCTAATGCAAGGCAGGAGATCGCCGCGCTCAGGGTCGACGACATTCGGCTCAGCCACATACCGAGCGCGACCGACGAGCTCGATGCGATCGTTGCCCATACCGCGGCGGCAACTGAGTCGATCCTGGAAGTCTGCGAGACGCTCGACACGCTCGGTGAGGTGCTCGAGGGCGAAGCTGGCCAGAAGCTGCAGACTGCGACCAGTAAGATCTACGAGGCCTGCAGCTTTCAGGATATTACCGGACAGCGCATCACGAAAGTGGTCGGAGCGCTCAAGGCGATCGAGACGACAATCGCAAGAATCGCCGATACGTTTGGGGGCAAAGTCCCCGCTTCTGCCGAAGAAAGTGTCGAGCACCAGGACGTCGCCCTCCTGAACGGTCCGCAGCTTCCAGCGCTGGCGATGGACCAGTCGGATATCGACAAGTTGCTGGCGAGCTTCGATTGATGATGCGGCCGGGCCGGCTCTCCGTCGTCTCAGCGATGATCGGCCTGGTCTGGCCTATCTTTGGTCGTGCCGCGGACATTCGCCCGATCGACGTGCGGCTCGACGACCATCACGGCGTCGGCCGGCTGGTCGTGTCGGGGCCGGATGCCGCCTCCGTCACCTGGCTGCACGAGGGCGACCGGGTGATCCTCATGACCGACAAGGGCTTTGCCGGACCGTCGCTGCGCGGTGAGCACGCACCTGGTATCGAAGCTGTGACGCCTCAGAAGGGCCGTCTGGTCGTTCGATTGCTGGCCGGCTCGTCGCTCCGGTCTTTGCGATCGACCGAGCGGCTGGTGCTCGATGTGACCCCCGGTGTGGCGCCGCCCGCCGACCGGCCAGCGCCGGCCCCGCCGGATCGGCACGATCCGGCGGCTGTTAAAGTGTCGGCAGACACGGTTCTGCCCGGCCTGCCGGCGACGATGATCGCGGTGGTCGATACGCCGAACGCGCCTGCTCCAGTCCGGGACCTCGCGCCGGTACCCTCCTCGGCCGGAGCGCAGCCGCCGGTGCCGCCGCTCTCAGCCGGAGCAGGGGCGCCGTCGATCGTGGCGTCGCCGGTGGCTGGTCTTCCCGTCGCGGAGCCGATGTCGATAGCCGCTAGCCTTCAAACGTCCCCGGGGCAGCCGCCCGGCCTGCTCCTGCCGTTCGACCGAGGCGTGGGGGCTGCGTCGTTCCAACGCGGCCATCGGCTCGAAATCGTCTTCGACAGTCAGAAGCCGATCGACCTGTCGAGCGTGGCCGCCGATCCGCGTTTCGGTCAGGCGCGTTTCATCCTGTTGGCATCCGGATCGATGCTCGACATTCCCTGTGAAACCGCCTGTCCCATGCGTTTGAGGCGGGTCGCGGATGGCTGGCTGTTGACGCCAGACGACACGGCTCCCGATCGCCTCGATCCCGCAACGGTCGTCGACGGCCTCGTCTTTCCTTTCGGCCAGCCCGGACGCGTGGTTGTGGTCGCGGATACCGAGAGCGGGGCGGACATCCTGGTCGGAACGGTTCGCGATTCGTCGCAACGTGCGGCTACGTCGTTGCGTACGCCGAGTTTCAGGATCCTCCCAGCCCTGCTTGGTCTTGCGGTGGAACGGATCGCCGATCGGATCGAGCTTCGGCCGGCGCCGACCGGTTTCCTGCTGATCGATCCCTATCGCGCGGGATCGCCGCGCGACGCGATGATTCCAGCGAATTTCTCCCATGTGGTGCAGCTCTGGCCGGTCCAGCCGGCCGAACAATGGCGACGCTACAAACGGGCTCTTGCGGACGCGGCATCGCGCGCGCCGGGCGCCAGACGACATGCGCGGCTTGATGCGGCCCGATCGGCTTTGTCGCTCGGCTTCGGGCGGGAAGCGAGACGATTGGCTGTGATCGCCGATGAGGATGCGCCGGGCGGCGGCGAGCAGCCCCAGTCGGCCTTTCTGACCGCATCGGGGGCGTTCCTGGCGCACGATCCGGACGCAGAGACGCTCCTGAACGATTCCAGGATCGGCAATAGCGACGAGGCGATGCTGTGGAGGAGTCTGTCGATCGCGCGTGCGACGCCGGAGGATCGACCGGCCGCACGCATCATCGCCGACAGGCTGGATTTGCTGCTGGCCTACCCGGACGGGTTGCGACGGGCGATCGCCGGGGATGCGGCCTTGTCCCTGGCCCAGGGCGGCGACGATGCCGGCCGGGCGCTCCTGTCGCGCTTCCACGACATCGTCGGTCCGGTGGCGCTGGCGCGGGCGCTGGCCGCTGGCAATGGTCGCCGCAGCGTCGACGCGCTCCCGTCGCTCGACCGTCTGGTTCATGACGCGGACCCGGCGACCGCCCTGGCGGCCTCGCGTGAGGCCATCGAGACGCGGCTGCAGGCCGGGACGATCACGGCAGCCCAAGCAGCCAGACTGCTGGAACAGCACGTCTATGACGGGCGGATCGTGGGGCAGGAGCTGCCCGTCATGATGCGGGTCGCGGCCTTGAAGGCGAAGGCGCATGACTGGGCCGGCGCGCTGGCGGATCTGCGGCAGGCGAGCAACTTGTTTCCCGGGGGAATGGCCGATATCCGCCGCGCGGCCGGCGCGGTCATGGTCGCCATTTCGGGCCTGGATGCCGCTCGTGCCGGGGAAGGACCGTCAGACACGGCGCTCGACCCGGTCTCCGCGGTCGGCCTGATCGAAAATTATCGCGATCTGCTGCCGCCGGACTTCGACCGGGCGGGCTTGTCGGTCGGACTGGCCACCCGGCTCGCTTCCCTCGATCTGCCGGATCGCGCCGCCGACTATCTCCGACAGGCCATGGCCGAAGCCCCGCCTGGCGTGGAGCGGGCCCGTGACGGGCTGGCATTGGCCGGGCTGCTCCTGGACGGCGGCGACCCCAAGGCCGCCCGGGCGGCTCTCGACGATGTCGACCGGTCCGGCGTGCCGCCCGCGATGGCGACCCAGCGAACCGTCCTGGACGCCAGGCTCCTGTCCATAAGCGGCAACGACGAGGGCGCTCTGACGGAGCTGGCACCCCTGAATGACCGGGCTGCACTCGATCTGAAGGCGACGATCCTGGCCACAGCGAAGAACTGGCAGGCCGAGATCCCGGTGCTGTCGGCGTTGCTTGCCGACCGGGTGCCGGCAGGCCCGCACGGCAAAACGACGCTCGACGCTGACGGGCAGGACCTCGTCCTGCGCCTTGCCGGGGCCCTGGAACAGGCAGGGCAGTCAGATGCGCTTGCCCAGCTCAAACGGGATTGGGCGGCGGATTTTCCCGACGGCGCCAGACGCGACATGCTGGAACTCCTCGCGGCTCCGACCGTGACATCGGTGGGCGATCTGACGCGATCCGGCGCCGATCTGGCGACGACGCGCACCGCGCTGAAGCTCCTCGACGGCCAGCCCTTGTGAAGATTTCCTGCGCAAGTCCCAGTTAATGCTTGCGTCGGGGGGGCGTAGGACCTATCACCCACCCCCTTGGCCAAAGGGGGCGATCCCGCCCAACAGGCTATCTACTGGTTTGGGGGTACGTGATGAACGCACTTGCTCAACTGGGGATGGTCTCGGATCTTCCGAGCAATATCCAGATGTCTTCCACTTCTTCGGCTGTTGGGCTGGAGGAATCCAAGGATTATTTCGTCGAAAAGGACGGAATGAAGTTTGCGGGAACGCATCTTCTGATCGATCTTTGGGATGCGACCAATCTTGGCGATCCCGACTTGATCGACCGTACGCTGTGCGAGGCGGCGGTGACCGCCGGTGCCACCATTCTGCACAGCCATTTCCACCATTTCTCGCCGAATGGCGGCGTGTCCGGCGTCGTGGTGCTGGCGGAGAGCCATATCTCGATCCACACCTGGCCGGAGCGCAATTTCGCCGCCATCGACATTTTCATGTGCGGTGTCTGCGATCCGCATCTGGCGATTCCGGTGATGCAGCGGACGTTCCAGGCTGCGCGGGTCGAAGTCGACGAGCAGCGCCGCGGCCGCGTCTTCTGATTGTCGACCGTTCGGCATTCTGAACGAGGCCGGGCATGTCCCGGCCTTTTTCTTGAGGTCGACGATAGGCCTCGGACGATAGGCCTCGACGGCCGAACTCCTTCTCACCCGCACAGCACGGAATGGGCAGACGAGCGATGAGCGATGCCACCTGGATCAACGAGACCCTCTATCCCGGCTGGGGACAGCGCTTCCGCGTGGTCGAGGAGCTGGCCAGGGTGACGACCGACTTTCAAGAGATCGTCGTGTTCCAGAGCGAGACGCATGGTCGCGTCCTGGTGCTCGACGGTGCGATCCAGATCACCGAAAGCGACGAGTTCGTCTATCAGGAAATGTTGGCCCATGTGCCCGTGCTGGAACATGGCGCGGCCAGGAGCGTGCTGATCATTGGCGCGGGCGATGGCGGCGTGCTGAGGCGCGTCCTCGAGCATGGTGGCGTTTCACGCGCGGTGATGGTCGAGATCGACGGCGAGGTCATCCGTCTTGCGAAGCAATTCCTGCCGTCGATCGCTGGCGATGCCTGGAACGACCCTCGGGCCGATGTGATCGTCGGCGATGGCATCGACTATGTCCGCAAGGCCGCCGACGCCTCGTTTGACGTGATCATCGTCGACAGCACCGACCCGATCGGCGTCGGCGAAGCTTTGTTCACCGACGAGTTCTACCTGAATTGCGCCCGTATCCTGACCGACGACGGGCTGATCGTGAACCAGTGCGGGGTTCCGTTCATGCAAGCGGACGAACTTCGCGAGACCAGCCGACGCCGGGCAAAGGTCTTCCCACTGGTGTCCGCCTATGTCGCCGCGGTGCCGACCTACGTGGGCGGATTCATGACGCTCGGGATTGCGGGCAAGGGGAAGGCTCTGCTGGCGCGTTCCGCGGTGCCGCTGATCGCCGCGCGTGCAGCCGCTTCCGGTATCGTCGGCAAGACGCGTTACTGGACCCCGGAGATCCATTGCGGCGCCTTCGACCTGCCGCCCTACATCGCCGAGCATCTGCCAAGGCCGCGCGACTGAGTGGCGCTCGCGCATGGACAAGGTTTTACCCTCGTCCAGGCTGTGGTTTCGGAACGCCTGTCGGTCCGGGGCGTCAAGGGAGGGCATCCCCTCCCGCGTGAAAGGCGTCGCCATGCTTGCTCAGAGTGTCCGCATTCCGGTCCTGGCGATCGCGGTCGGGCTGGCGCCGCTCTTGCTGTCGGCGTGTGCCACGCCCCAGGAACTGGTGCAGGCCAAGGAGGACCGTCTCCTCGCCGCCGGCTTCGTGGCGCGTCCCGCGAACACGCCCGACCGGCAGGCGATGATGCAGCGCCTGCCCGCGCACACCTTCGAGATGCGGCAGATGAACGGCCATTATGTGTATCTGTATGCCGATCCGCTGGTCTGCGGTTGCCTGTATGTCGGCTCAGAGACGGCGTACGGCCGATACAAGCAGATGATGTTCCAGCAGCATCTGGCAGATCAGCAGCAGATGACGGCGCAGCTCTATTCCGATCCCGGCTGGAATTTCGGCGGCTGGGGTGGACCGTTCGGTCCCGGCTTCGGACCGGGATTCGGCCCCGGATTCTACTGACGCTATGCTCGCGCGGCCCGGCGCGGAACCGCCGCCGGCGCCCGACCATGGAGCCCCCAGCATGACCGTCCCGAACACCATCGCCCTGAAGCGGATCGACGGCACCGAAACGCGCCTGGCGGACTATTCCGGCAAGGTGCTTCTGGTGGTGAACGTCGCCTCCAAATGCGGCCTGACCCCGCAGTACGAGGCGCTGGAGCGCGACTACGACAGCCTCAAGGACCGCGGCTTCGTCGTACTGGGATTTCCCTGCAACCAGTTTCGCGGCCAGGAGCCTGGCGACGAGAGCGAGATCCAGGCGTTCTGCGCCTCGACCTATGGCGTCTCCTTCCCGATGTTCGCCAAGATCGACGTGAACGGGCCGGGGCGTCATCCGCTCTATCGCGCACTCGTCGAGGCCGCGCCGATTCCGGTCGAGAATCCTGACGGTGGCATGCGGGCCAGGCTCGCCCAGCACGGCGTCGAGGTTCCGAAGGGGGACGTGATGTGGAATTTCGAGAAATTCCTGATCGGCCGCGACGGCACGGTGGTCGCGCGGTTCGCGCCGGACATCACCGTCGACGACCCCCGCGTCCGCGATGCGATCGACGCGGCGCTGGCCGCCTGACCGGCATGCGGGCGATCGACATGCTGCTGGACCGGGTCTCGGTTTCGGCGTTGCAAGACCCGGCGCCGGACGGGGCGACGCTCGACCGTATCCTGGAGGCCGGCCTGCGCGCGCCTGACCACGGCAAGCTCAGGCCCTGGCGCTTCGTGCTGGTGCGGGGCGACGCCCGCTTCGTCCTGGCCGACATCGTGGTCCGGGCACTTCAGGCGCGCGAACCGGACTGCACCGCGCCGATGGCCGACAAGCAGCGCTCCAAGTTCACGCGGGCGCCGCTGGTGATCGCGCTCGGCGTGCAGGTGCTGGAGAACCACAAGATCCCGGAGCTCGAGCAGATCATGTCCGGAGCGGCCGCGACCATGAACCTGCTCAACGCGATCCATGCCGAGGGGTTCGGCGCGATCTGGGTGACCGGCGCCAACGCCTACGATCCGAGCGTCGGCGCCGCGCTCGGTTTCACCCGCCCCGACCGGCTGATCGGTTTCCTGTTCGTCGGCACCCGATCGGACACACAGGATGGCCCGCCACGAGTGGCGAACCGCCCGGCCCTGTCGGACCACGTCATCGACTGGAGCGGACCCGCGTCCGCTCCTTAGGGCCGGGTCAGTTCGAGACCAGCGTCCAGGCGCCGTTGGTCTTCTTGAAGCTCAGCGTCGCGGTGTTGAGACCGGCCTTGCTCTGCGCTGTCACGGCGCAACTGTAGATGCCGTTCTCCTTGGCGGTGCAGTCCGCGCCGGTGACGCTGAAATCGTTCACGTCGTAAGGACCCTTGAGCAGTCCGAGCGAGTTGTCGGAGGCGGTATTGTTCGCCTGCTGCATCTTCGCCGTCACCACTTGCTGGATCTCGGCCTTGGTCGGAGCGCCTGCCTCGCCGCAGGCGGCCGCCAGGAGCGGCAGCGTCAGAAGCAGGCGGCCCGGCCGGGCCAGCATCGAAACGATCATGGAACGCACGCTCTTTCTCCTGGCAGCGAGGGCCGCACGGGCCCGTCTGCCAGTGCAACGAGCCAGCGGGGCTCCGGTTCGGGCGGTCGCACCGACCCCGCCGGCGTTCTGCGGATCGCCGATCCAACCGGCGATTCGCCGACCGGGCGGCGCGATCGCCTCCGATCCGCCTCTGGTCATCGTCCGCAGCCGCGTCACTCTCGCCGCATCGGCAAGGGAGGGCATCGCATGCAACGGATCGCTATCGTCGGCGCTGGCAAGATCGGCAGCATGATCGCGGCGCTGCTGTCCGGCAGCGGCAGCTACGATGTCACCGTGCTGGATCGCGACCAGAGCCAGCTCGACCGGCTGCGCATCGCCCATCCGGTGACCCGCCTGCGGGTCGACATCGACGACGCGCCGGCATTGTCCGCCGCCCTCGCCGGGATGAAGGCGGTGCTGAACGCCGGGCCGTTCCAGCTCACCACCCGCATCGCCGGCGCCGCCCGGTCGGTCGGCGTGCATTATCTCGACCTGACCGAGGATGTCGCCAGCACCAGGATCGTGCGCGGCCTGGCAGAGGGGGCGGAGGCCGCGTTCATCCCGCAATGCGGCCTGGCGCCCGGCTTCATCACCATCGTCGCGCACGATCTCGCGCAGCGCTTCGACACGCTGCACGACGTCCGGATGCGGGTCGGCGCCCTGCCGCAATTCCCAACCAACGCGCTCGGCTACAACCTGACCTGGAGCACCGACGGGGTCATCAACGAATATTGCGAGCCGTGCGAGGCGATCGTCGACGGACGGAGGCAGCAGACCATGCCGATGGAGGAGCTCGAGACCTTCGCCCTCGACGGCATCGCCTACGAAGCCTTCAACACTTCGGGCGGCCTCGGATCGCTGTGCGAGACCCTTCTCGGCCGGGTGCGCAACCTCAACTACCGCACCATCCGCTATCCGGGACATGCGGCGATCATGAAGACGCTGCTGAACGATCTCGGGCTGCGCGACCGCCGGCCGCTGCTCAAGGAGATCTTCGAGACCGCGATCCCGGTGACGATGCAGGACGTGGTGATCGTGTTCGTCACCGTGACCGGACTGCGCGACGGCAGGCTGATGCAGGAGAGCTACGCCAACCAGGTGAGGGCGGCCAGCATCGACGGGGTGCCGTGCAGCGCGATTCAGATCACCACCGCGTCGGGAATCTGCGCCGTGCTCGATCTGCTGATCCAGGGTCAGTTGCCGGATCGCGGTTTCGTCCGCCAGGAGGAGATCGCCCTGCCGGCGTTCCTCGCCAACCGCTTCGGCCGCCATTATGCCGTCTGATCGCGACACAGGAGCCCGCACCATGAGCCAGACCGACACCGTCGCCGCGGAGACCAGCGCGATCCTGACCCGGCTCGGTGTCGACCCGTCGGTGCTCCAGGCCGATGGCGCGTCGACCGGCCTGATCGCCCGCTCGCCGCTCACCGGCGAGGCGACCGCCAGCCTCGCCGCCCACGATCCCGATTCGGTCGCCGCATGCATCGAGCGGGCGCATGACGCCTTCCTGGCCTGGCGCCTGGTGCCCGGCCCGCGCCGCGGCGAACTGGTCAGGCTGCTCGGCGAGGAGCTGCGCGCCGCCAAGACCGATCTCGGCCGGCTGGTCACGCTCGAGGCCGGCAAGATCGGTTCCGAGGGGCTCGGCGAGGTGCAGGAGATGATCGATATCTGCGAGTTCGCCGTCGGCCTCTCGCGGCAGCTCTACGGCCTGACCATCGCCACCGAGCGCCCGTCGCATCGGATGATGGAGAGCTGGCACCCGCTCGGCGTGGTCGGGATCATTTCCGCGTTCAACTTCCCGGTCGCGGTCTGGTGCTGGAACGCCGCCCTGGCGCTGGTCTGCGGCGACGCGGTGGTGTGGAAGCCGTCCGAGAAGACCCCGCTGACCGCGCTCGGCGTCCAGGCGCTGATGCTGCGCGCGATCGACCGCTTCGGCGGCGACGCGCCCGCGGGCCTGTCGCAGTTGCTGATCGGCGGCCGCGCCGTCGGCGAGGCGCTGGTCGAGCATCCGAAGGTGGCGCTGCTGTCCGCCACCGGCTCGACCGCGATGGGACGCGCCGTGGCGCCGAAGCTCGCCGCCCGCTTCGCCCGCCAGATCCTCGAACTCGGCGGCAACAACGCCGCCATCGTCACCGGCAGCGCCGATCTCGACCTGGCGCTGCGTGGCGTCGCCTTCGCCGCGATGGGCACCGCCGGCCAGCGCTGCACCACCCTGCGCCGCCTGTTCGTGCATTCCAGCGTCTACGATCAGCTCGTCCCGCGTCTGAAATCCGCCTACGCCTCGGTCAAGATCGGCGATCCGCGCGAGTCCGACACGCTGGTCGGACCGCTGATCGACCAGGCCGCGTTCGCGCTGATGCGCGCCGCCCTCGACGAGGCGAGCGCCGCCGGCGGTATCGTCAGCGGCGGCGAGCGGGTGATGGTGTCGGGGGCGGACTCCTTCTACGTCCGGCCCGCTCTGGTCGAGATCGCCGCCGCCGACGGCGTGCAGCCGCCGGTGGTGCGGCGCGAGACCTTCGCACCGATCCTCTACGTGATGCGCTACGACACGCTCGCCGAGGCGATCGCGATGCAGAACGATGTCGGCGCCGGCCTGTCCTCGTCGATCTTCACGCTGGATCTGCGCGAGGCCGAGTTGTTCGTCTCCGCGCAGGGCTCCGATTGCGGCATCGCCAACGTCAATATCGGCCCGTCCGGCGCCGAGATCGGCGGCGCGTTCGGCGGCGAGAAGGAGACCGGCGGCGGCCGCGAATCGGGTTCCGATAGCTGGCGCGCCTACATGCGGCGCGCCACCAACACGGTGAATTACGGAACCTCGCTGCCACTGGCGCAGGGTGTGGTGTTCGAGGTCTGAAATTGGGCGGTCCGGGCGCGCCGGCGCACAGGAGCGACGCCTACGATCTCGCCCGTTTCGTGAGCGCCCAGGCGCCGGTGATCGACCAGGTGCGGCGCGAACTCGCCGCCGGCGTCAAGCGCTCGCACTGGATGTGGTTCGTGTTCCCGCAGCTTCGCGGCCTCGGCCGCAGCGCCACCGCGCAGCGCTACGGACTGGCCGACCTGCACGAGGCCCGCGCCTATCTGCGCCATCCGGTGCTGGGACCGCGCCTGGTCGACTGCACCGGCCTGGTCAACGCCATCGATTGCTCATCCGCCGCGCAGATCTTCGGCGCGCCGGACGACCTGAAGTTCCACTCCAGCATGACCCTGTTCGCCGCGACCGACGACGCGCCGCCCTGCTTCTCGCAGGCGTTGGGGCGGTTCTTCGGCAACGCGGCCGATGCGGAGACCATGCGCCGCCTGTGATCGGCGCGTCGGTCTGATAGGGTGACGGCCTCGTCGTCGTAGGGGACTCATGCATGCGCTGGATCGACAGGCTCGCGTCAGCCGCAATCGTTTCGCTCGGTCTCGGCACGTCATCCTGGGCGTCGTCCGGCGCGTCGGCGCAGACTCTGCCGGACCTGCGATCGATCCAGGTGCATGGCCAGACCATCCGCTATATCGAAGCCGGACAGGGTCCGGACCTGGTGCTGTTGCACGGGCTCGGCAGCAGCGCGGCGTTCGACTGGGGCGCGGTCATCCCGACGCTGGCGCAACGCTACCACGTCCTGGCGATGGACCAGCTCGGCTTCGGACAGTCTGCGAAGCCTCTGATCGCCTATGGCGTGCAGACCTGGGTGGACATGCTGGACGGGTTCCTCAAGGCCCGCCACGTGACCCGTTTCGCGCTCGCCGGCGAATCCCTCGGCGGCTGGATCGCCGGGCTCTACACGGTGGAAGCGGAATCCGATCCGGGCATGGCGCTCCCGGAACGCCTCATCCTCACCGACTCCGCCGGCCACAGGAGCATCGTCGCCGCCGGCGTGCACGCTTTTTCCGGTGCGGCCTCGCTCTCCGCCGCGCGCGCCGGCCTGCTGACGTTGTTCCATGATCCGAGCCTGGTGACGCCGGCGCGGGTGCAGCAGGCGTTCGAGGCGCGGCTGTCCGAAGGCAACCAGTTCACCCAGGACAGCTTTTGGAAACATATCGACGATCCAAGCACCTTTCTCGACGACAGGGTGGCGTCGATCACCATCCCGACCCTGATCGTGTGGGGCGACGACGACCGCCTGGTGCCGCTGGCACAGGGGCGCGACTTTGCCGCACGGATCAAGGGCGCGCGGCTGGTCGTCGTTCCGCAAAGCGGGCATGGCCCGGCGATCGAACGCCCGAGCGCCTATCTCGCCGCCATCGCGCCGTTCCTGAGCGGCCTGAACTGACCTCTGCGCATCGAACGCCGACATTCCAAGGCCGGGCCTAAAGCCAGCCGATCTCCAGCGCATTGCGATACAGCATATAGAGCGCGGTCAGGCACACCAGCACGCCGAGGAGCTTGCCGAGCACCGCCTTGCCGTCGCCGATCCGGCAGGCGAGCCTGGTGCCGAGCCAGCCGCCGATCACCGAACCTTCCAGGAACGTCGCCGCCACCTTCCAGTCCACCAGTCCGGACACGGCGTAGGTGCTCGCGGTGGTGAGCCCGAACGCGCCGACCGCCAGCAGCGACGAACCGACCGCATACAGCATCGGCATTCCGGTGCTGAGGAGCAGGGCAGGGACGATCAGGAACCCGCCGCCGATACCGAAGAACCCCGAAAGCAGGCCGACCCCCAGTGCGGCGCCGGCGATTCCCGGCAGGGTGCGGCGCGTGCAGTAGCGCGTCCCGGCCGCGACGTCGCACGCCGCCAGCCCAGGCTTGCGCCGCAGCATGCGTGCGCCGACCACCAGCATCAGCGCGGCGAAGAGCACGAGCAGCTTGTTGCCGTCGACCATCTTGCCGACGAGCGAGCCGGCAAACGCGCCGGCCATGCCGACCGAGGCGAACAGGCAGGCCGATCGCCAGCGTACGTTGCCGGCGCGGAGATGACGGAGGAAGGTGAAGAAAGCGCTGCCGGAGACCGCCACGGCGCCGGTGCCGATCGCCTGGTGCGGCGCCAGCCCGATGACATACAGCAGCAGCGGCGTCGCCATGATCGAACCGCCGCCGCCGACCAGCCCGAGCGTCAGCCCGACGAAACCGCCGCTCAGCACGGAGAGCGTGACCAGGCCGGGCGTCACGCGCGTTCGTGTCCCGCGCCGCGGTGTTTCAATGCGGAAGCCGGGCGAGCCAGGCCAGCCCGAAGGACGGATCGAACCCCTGGGAGGCGATCCATGCCGCGGCTTCCTCGCGGGTCGCCGCGCCACGCAGGACGCGGGACAGCGCCCACAGCGTCGCCGAGCGCAGTCCGGATGCGCAATGCGCATGAACCAGACCGGGCTCCGCCTCGACGGCCGCCGCGAACGCGTCGATCTCCGCGCGAGAGAGGGTCGGCAGCCGCACCGGGATGTGCCGGTAGGCGATCCCCGCCTGCGCCGCCAGCGCTGCGCCTTGCGACGCCGCCATCTGCCCCGGCGCCTCGCCATCCGGCCGGTCGTTGATCACCAGCCTGACGCCGCGTCCGGCCAGCGCCGCGAAATCCGCCGCCGCGAGCTGCCCCGAGATGGTGAGCCGGTCCGGAAAGGCACTCGAATCCATCGCACGCACCCCGATCCGCGGTTGAGCTCGCTTCCACCGTTATCCTCGAACCGGGCGCGCGGTGCCAGCGCCTAGCGGCGTCCGCCGGGCCTGGCGCGTCGGGCGCGATCGAACAGGATGCCCGCGGTCAGCAGATACACCGCGGCGCCTGCCAGGGTGATCGCCGACCAGATCGGGAACCCGACCGCCGCGCCCGGCGGCGCGTTGCGATAGGCGATCAGCTCCTGGCCGAGGATCAGCGCGTTGATCGCCACCACCACCAGCCCGATCCACAATCCTGTCGATGGTTTCATGGTCTCTCCCCAGTCGAAGCGTCAGAACACGGCATGGTCGCGACGGTCGATCGCCGCCTCGCCGGCGACCAGCCGTGCATAGAACGCGAACAGCGTCTCGCTGCCGGTCGACGGCGTCGCGTCGGCGTCGTAGCGCCCGCGCGCGCCGTCCCAGACCAGCATCGACTCGGTGGCATAGTAGCGGCCGATCCGCGCCAGTTCCGCCTTGTCGGCCAGGCGCTGCGAGACCCGGCCGAGCCCGGCCAGCACCGCCACGATCGCATCGAGCATGCCGACCGGGACGCTGCGGAATCGCGCCGGCCGGCCCAGCAGTTCGAACAGACGCTCGCCCTGCTGACGCGGCGTGATCGCCGGGCCCGGACCGCCGATCGGCAGGATTCGGTTCCGCCGGTCCGGATCGTCCAGACACGCGGCGAGATAGCGCCCGAGATCGTCGTCGCTGATCGGCTTGCAGGCGGTGAGGCTGCCGTCGCCGAACAGCAGGAACGGCTTGCCTCGCCGCAGCCGGTCGAGCTGCCCGGACAAGGATTTGAAATACGCGGTCGGCCTGACGATCGAATAGGTCAGGCCGGACTCGATCAGCGCCCGCTCGAACGCCAGCTTGGCGTGCTGGAACCCGAGCTTCGGTTTCTGCACGCAGATCGCCGACAGCAGCACCATCTGCGGCACGCCGACCGCCCGGGCCGCCTCGAGCACGGTGAGCGTGGCCTGATAATCGACCGCCCAGGCATCCTTCGGCGTGCCGCTGCGCGAGGCCAGGCACGACACCACCGCATCGAACCGCTCGCCGCGGAACCCGTCCTGCGCCACCGACCGCGGATCGGTCAGAACGCCGCGCCGCGACTCCGCGCCGGCCTCGTCCTGCGCCCCCGCGCGCCCGAAGCACACCACCGCGTGCCCGGCCAGGAGCAGCGCCCGCACCGTCGCGCGCCCGATCGTGCCGGTGCCGCCGAGGACCAGAATGCGTCGTGGTCGAGGGGAGGGGTGGTTCATTGGGGAAAGATGGGGATCATCCAGGTGAATCCGAGCCCGTTTCGCATCCGAAAATCGACCGGGAGACCGTGTGCACAGCGTCTCGGCGCCGCTCGCTGCCTAGTTCGGCTTCAGCGCTTCCCGGGCGATATCGATGAGGTCATGGCCGCCGAGTTTCGCATTCACGGCGATCAAGATGAGGAAAATGCTGTAGAGAAACGCGGAGAGGAACCCGATGACGAGGGGAATTCCCCATACCGCCCGCCAGCCTGGGCTCTCCGGTTCCGGAACCGCGAAATTGACCGCGAATTGGGTGAGGATCTGAGCCGATTCAGATGTGAAGTCTTCGAGTTCATTTTGGGTGAAGTTGGCACACGTCGCGCGTTGCGCGGGCGTTGCTGACGAGCCGTATTGTCCGTCGGCGCGATCGTATTTTCGGAGGACGAGAAGGCCGAGGGCGATGGTCTGTTCGAGGTTCTTGTATGGATCGGCAGCATAATAGAGGACGGAATCAACTTGGTTGCGCTCTCCAGCCACCCGCCGTCTCCGTCACCGGTTGCGTGCCCGTCTCGTATTCGACCGCGCCCTCGTGCAGGGTTCGGCGCATGCGGTCCGATTTCAACGTGCGCTCCAGGTAGGCATAGAGCACGGTGTCGGAACGCCCCGGAGCCGTCCTGGGGGACAATTTCGCCACTGCTGCGGGCGCTGGTTTGCCAACTCCGTTAAATGTCGTTTTCGTCATTCTGACCCTTCCGTCGGGCACGGTACGGCGCCTTGTCTTAGCGCCACACGTGGCCTCAATACGGGCCGCAACGAGGTAAGTGTCATCTCAAGAGACAGTTGGTCAGGTGTTTTTGGCCGTTCGTCTCAGGTTATCCGGCCGCACTGATCCAGTCGAGAGGAGTGGCGCGCCCTGGTGGATTCGAACCACCGACCCACAGCTTAGAAGGCTGTTGCTCTATCCGACTGAGCTAAGGGCGCGCAGGAAACCGATCGGCACCAGCCTCAATGGGTCCAGTTCTGGCGGCGGTCCGCCCGGAAATTGTCCGCATAGGCCTTGGGATGACGCACGCGCGGCGTCGGCAGCTCGAGATCGTAGGCGATGCCCTCGCGCGTCGCGTAGGCCACCGCCTCCTCCCGGGTCGGAAACCGCAGCGTGACCTGGCTTTTCATGTCGCCGCTGCCGAACCAGCCCATCAGCGGGTCCTGGATGCGCTGCTCGGACTGGCCGTATTCCAGGATCCAGTCATGCGTGTTGGCCTGACCGGACTGCATCGCCGTCTTCGGCTGCTGGTAGATCCGCGCACGCATCGACGACACCCCTCCTCTGGACCCCGGCTGGTCGGGGCGCCCGGACTCGAACCGGGGGCCTCCTGTACCCAAAACAGGCGCGCTACCAGGCTGCGCCACGCCCCGAACCGGGCCAGAAACTATGGAGTTGCCTGATCCCTGGCAAGCGCGCCCTCGAGAAGGCGGGCCAGCGGCAGGGGCAAGCCCGTCTCAGACGGACTTGCGCGCCAGCGGTGGAACGAACAAAGGCGCGGTGTCCCAGGGAAACAGGATCCAGGTCTCCTGCGGCACCTCGACGACGAACCGGTCGGTGTACGGGCGGCCGGACGGCTTGGCGTACAGGCAGGCGAAATAGGCCTTCGGCAGCAGCCGTCGCACCAGTTGCGCCGTCACCCCGGAATCGACCAGGTCGTCGACGATCAGGAAGCCGTCGCCGTCGCCGGCCGCCGCCGGCGCCTTGATCACCTTCGGCTCGCCCTGGCGCTGCTCGCCCTCGCCCTGCTGGTCGTACGACACCACCGAGATGCTCTCGATCAGCCGGCAATCGAGCTCGCGGCCGATGATCGCCGCCGGGATCAGCCCGCCCCTGGTGATGGCGACGATGCCCTGGAACGGGCCCTCGGCGATCAGTTGCTCCGCCAGCAGGCGCGCGTCGCGATGGAGCTGGTCCCAGGTGACGGTGGCGTAGCTGATGGCCATCAGAACAATTTCCCCCCATCCGGCACCTGATGGTCCGGTCGGACCAGCACCACCTCTCCGCTGCGATCCGGCAGGCCCAGCGTGAGCACCTCGCTCAGGAACGGCCCGATCTGCCGCGGTGCGACGTTCACCAGCGCGCACACCTGGCGTCCGATCAACTGGTCGGGCTTGTAGTGCCGGGTGATCTGCGCCGAGGACCGCTTCACGCCGATGCCGGGCCCGAAATCGATCCACAGCCTGATCGCCGGCTTGCGCGCCTCCGGAAATGGCTGCGCGTCGGTGACGGTGCCGACACGAATGTCGAGGGCAGCGAAATTCTCGTAGCCGACGGTCGGGACTGGTTCGGTCATGGTCGATCTTGTGCCGCCTGCGCGGACGCTTGCCAACTGCGCAAAACATGCTTGGCGCCCGGTCCGCCCGATCTTCCTTGTGGCGGACCTCACCCTCAACTACTTCGTGTTCTGGACCATCCGATGGTCGGGTCGATGGGCGCCTGTCCGGGAGACCGCCATGCAGATTTCCGTGACCGACGCCAAAGCGCAATTGACCGAGCTGGTGCAATGCGCCGAGTCGGGCGACGAGATCGTGCTGACCCGTCACGGCCACGCCGCCGTCCGGCTGGTTCCGGTCAGGCCCATGCCGGGGCGCGCGTCGCGTCATGCTTTGCTGGACTCGGTTCGCGCGTCCGCCAGGGTGCGATGCGCCTCCGGTCCGGCCGCGGAACGCAGCCAGGACTTTCTCTATGACAGGGACGGCCTGCCCGGTTGAAGGCCGTCGTGAGCGTCGCCGCGGGCGCGATGTCGTGACAGGCATCCTGTGATCGTCGTCGACACATCCGCCCTGATGGCGATCCTGCTCGATGAACCGCACGCCGATTTCTGCGCCGCCACGCTCGAAGCCGAGGACGAGGTGCTGATCTCCGCCGGCACCGTCGTCGAATCGCTAATCGTCGCCGCGCGTCGCAATGTCGGCGACGAAATGCACCGGCTGATCGACGGGCTGGGCTTCGAGATCGTCACCGTGACGCCGGCCTCCGCGCGACGGATCGCCGCCGCCTCTGCGGCCTGGGGCAAGGGCGTGCATCCGGCCGGGCTGAACCTCGGAGATTGCTTCGCCTATGCGCTGGCCAGGGAACGCGGCTGCGCGCTGCTGTTCGTCGGCGACGATTTCGCCCGCACCGACATCCAGGCCGTGCTCGGCTGAAACCCGCATCGTTCGAACAAGAGAGCCTGGCTCCCGGAGTAGGGATCGAACCTACGACCGAGCGATTAACAGTCGCTTGCTCTACCGCTGAGCTATCCGGGACCGGCGGCGCACCCTATAGCGGAGGCTGCGTCGGAACGTAAAGCCCTCCGGGACGGGGTTTTTCCTCCGGCCTTCCCCGGCTGACCCCGCCCGAGGCAGCCTGACAGCCCGTCCGCCCGGAAACGTCCGCCCATGACACAGCGCGCCCCTCTATCGTTAGGCCGACGCGGTCTTCTGGGCGGACTCGCCGGCGCCGCCGCGCTGGGCGGCGGCCTGGTGGTGCGCAACCAGCTCCGCCATGCGCATTCCGACGAGACGGTCCGGCCCGACGGGCAATTCCGCAAGCTGACCCTGGCCTGTCCGCATCCCGCGCACGACCCGGTGCTCGCGCTTGCGCTGCACGAGGGGTTTCTCGCCCGCTACAACCTCGACATCACCGTGCTGAGCGGCTTCGCATCCGGGCAGGAGGCCCTGGCCCAGCTCCGTCCAGGCGGTGCCGACGTCGCCATCGCCGCCGCCCTGTCCTGGCTGCCGCGTCTGCTGGGCGGGCTGGACGCGAAGATGGTTGCTGGCCTGCAGAGCGGCAGCGCGCGCCTGCTGGTCGACCGCAAGTCGGCGTTCAAGCGGATCGAGGATCTGCATCGCCACAGCATCGGGCTCGCCAATGCCGCCGGCGGCGCTGATGCCGGCGCCGACCGGCTGTTCTTCTCGATCATGATGCGGCGCAAGGGGATGAACCCCAATGTCGACGTCAACTGGGTGTCGGTGGCGCCCGAGCATTTCGGCGATGCGCTGGCCAGCGGCCAGGTGCAGGCGGTGGCCGGGCACGATCCGGTGATCTGGCAGGTCCGCGAGCGGCTTCGCCTGGTCGAGCTCGCCAGCTCCATGACCGGAAGCTACGCGCAGCGGGTCAGCCGGGTACTGGGCGTGCGCGGCGACCTGCTGACCGCAGACCCGCAGGCGGCGGTGTCGCTGGTGCTGGCGTTCCAGGATGCCGCCAGGACCGTCGCGCGTCATCTGGAGGAGACCGCCAGCATCCTGGCGGACCAGTTGCCTGATATGACCCTGCCGACGATCCAGAAGATGCTCGAGGCGGAGGGGCATGCGGTGCATCCGGTCGGGCCAGAACTACGCGAGCAGATCGCACAATATATCGACGAGCTGAAACTGCTCGGGCTGGTGCCGGAGGAGCAGGATTCCGGCGGTCTCTCGAAGCAATTCTGCCAGACCGTGCTGCACGGATAGGCGCCGGATCCCGGCCGGGCGCGGCTTCTGGTCCGGCAAACGCGCCTGTGGCACGGAGATCATCCTAAAACACAATTCTGCCCTGTGAGTCCCCAGAGCACCTATCTTTGTGCAGTGCGATGTTTATATCTGACCGCAGCACGCGAGGGTTCTCCTGTCCCATGGGCCTGTCTTCCAATTTCCACGCCGCGCACGCGGATAATCTGGCTCCGTCGAGGGAGGCCTCCAGCATCGGCGAGGCGTTCCACCGGCTGAGCGCGCTCGCCGCGGCCGGCGCCGACGGGCGCGAGATCCTGCGCCATGCGTTGCTCACCGTCATGCCGGGACGCCTCGCCATCGTGTCGTCGTTCGGCGCCGAATCCGCGGTGCTGCTGTCGGTCATCGCCGGGATCGATCGCACCGCGCCGGTGGTGTTCCTGGAAACCCGCAAGCATTTCGCGGAGACCCTGGCCTATCGCGACACGCTCGCCGCGCATCTCGGCCTGCTCGACGTCCGCAGCGTCTCGCCCGACCGGGCGGCGCTGGCCGACCGCGATCCGGCCGGGGCACTCTGGCAGTTCGACACCGACGCCTGCTGCGCGCTGCGCAAGGTCGAGCCGCTCGACGAGGCGCTGTCCGGTTTCGACGGCTGGATCAGCGGCCGCAAGCGCCATCAGGCCTCGACCCGCACCACCCTCCCGTTCGTCGAGCTGGAGCAGGGCCGCCTCAAGCTGAACCCGATCGCCGACTGGGACGGCCCGCGCATCCAGGCCGAGTTCGCCCGCCGCGCCCTGCCGGCGCACCCGCTGGTCGCGCGCGGCTACCCCTCGATCGGCTGCGCCGTCTGCACCCGCGCGGTCGGCGAGGGCGAGGAGAGCCGCGCCGGGCGCTGGTCCGGCTCCGACAAGGTCGAATGCGGCATTCACCGCGCGAGTGTCGACGCCTGACACCATTTCCGGACGCGCGGCCCGGGTTTACCGACACGCCGGGGTCCTGCTACGCAGACCGTCGCGCGAGAGTGACGGAACGGTAGACGTAGTCGACTCAAAATCGACCGCCGCAAGGCTTGGGGGTTCGAGTCCCCCCTCTCGTACCAGTTCCTGCGGCAGGCCAGCATGATGATCGACGTCGAACGGCCCACCCGCCTGCCAGGCAACCCGCGTTTCTCCTCCGGCCCCTGCGCCAAGCGTCCCGGCTGGAGGCTGGACGCGCTCTCCGCCGCCCCGCTCGGCCGCTCGCATCGCGCTCCGGACACCGCCGCCAGGCTCGCCGAGGTGATCGACCGCAGCCGCGCCATCCTCGGCATGCCGGCCGACTGGCGCCTCGGCATCGTGCCCGCGTCCGACACCGGCGCCGTCGAGATGGCGCTCTGGTCGCTGCTCGGCACCCGTCCGGTCGACGTGCTGGCGTTCGAGAGCTTCTCCGCCGCCTGGGCGCACGACATCACCGCCGAGCTCGGCCTCGCCGACGCCCGCGTGCTCTCCGCCGACTACGGCGCGCTGCCCGACCTCGCCGCCATCGACTGGTCGCGCGACGTGGTGTTCGCCTGGAACGGCACCACGTCGGGCGTCTGCCTGCCCGGTGCGCATGCGATTCCCGCCTGCCATGACGGGCTCGCCATCTGCGACGCCACCTCGGCCGCCTTCGCGATGGAGCTGCCCTGGGACCGGCTCGATGTCGTCACCTGGTCCTGGCAGAAGGTGCTGGGCGGCGAGGCGGCGCACGGCATGCTCGCCCTCTCGCCACGCGCCGTGGAGCGCCTCGAATCCACCCCGCATCTCCGCCCGCTGCCCAAGATATTCCGCCTCACCCAGAAGGGCCGCCTGATCGAGGGCATCTTTCGCGGCGACACCATCAACACCCCCTCGATGCTCTGCGTCGAGGACGCGCTGGACGGGCTGCGCTGGGCCGAACGCATCGGCGGCCTGCCGGCGCTGATCGCCCGCAGCCAGGCCAACCTCGCCGCCATCGCCGCCTGGGAGGCCACCGCCGACTGGGTGCGCTTTCTCGCCCCCGACCCCGCCACCCGCTCCAGCACCTCGATCTGCCTGCGCCTCTGCGGCGACTGGTTCGAGACCCTCGCCCCCGACCAGCGCGCCGGCTTCGGCAAGTCACTCGCCAGGACCCTGCACGACGAGGCGGCCGCCCTCGATGCCGGCAGCTACCGCGACGCGCCGCCGGGCCTGCGGCTGTGGGGTGGCGCGACCGTGGAGACCGCCGATCTGCAGGCGGCACTTCCCTGGCTCGATTGGGCGTTCGCAGAGACGCGACGGGCGTTCGGCTGAGGCAAGGTCGGGCTCTGCCCGAACCCGGCAGGGGCCGGCGGCCCCTGCACTCCGTTTGGGGTGGACGTCGCAGCGGGGCAAATGCGGCGCCTTCGCCAGGGTTGACAGGAGAATTGTCAGCGCAACTGGGAGAGGGTGGTGCAACTGGCAGCCGGTGTCTGGCGTCGGGTCGATCCCGCGGCCCGTGCGCCTCCCATCCTCGTCGCCGCGATCCATCTGGCCCTCGGCGGACGTTACGACCTGTTCCGCGACGAACTGTACGATGCCGCTTATGGCGGCAGCGCTCCATACGCTGGGACTTGGTGCGTGGGGATTGCGATTGCCGGTCGCGGCGACGGCTGGCGCGCTGGTATGGTCGGCGGAAGCGGGCTCGCCGTCGGTCTGGCCGCACTCGCCTGCCGTCGCGTTTTTGATGGCCGACGCAATCCGTGGCGGAAACGTTCGATCGCTGATGTTCGCGGGGCTGATAGCGGGCCTGGAGCTGCAGGCGAACTATGCGATGCTGTTCTGGATGGTGGGGTTGGCCGTCGGACTGGTGCTGACGCCCGAGCGCCGGTTGCTGTTGCGCCCCGACTTCCTGATCGGCGCAGCGCTGGAAGGGGCGATCGCCCTGCCGTCACTCGTCTGGCAATAGATCCATGTTTTCCGTTCCTCGTGGTCGCGCTCTGCGATGAATTTCGGAAACGGCAAGGTGAGCGCGCTGTGCCGCGGCCTGAAGCCGCCGCTCGCCGAACCATGGCGCCAGCTCGAGATGTTCTTCTAGCCTGAGCATCGCGTTCGCCCGCACCCAGCGCGCGGGCCATCACGTCGCCCGTCTGGCAGCCAGATCCCATCCAGCCAGCCACGCGTCACGCTCGTCGGCGCCGGGCGGGTAGGGGCAGTCCTCCCGGGGCAAGCCCCATGAAAACGAATCCCTGCCTTCGTCCGATACGCTCTGCGGCAGTCCGATTTCGTCGGTCATGCGGGCGACTCCTCCATGGCGCGATCGCGCGCGCGTTGCCGGTCGCGAAACTGTGTGTCGCTCAGAGGCGCGTCGTAGATCGATCGCGGCTCGATGACGCGTGCGATCAGCGTCGCTGTCGTCACCGCCAGATGCAGCGGCAGGATCGCGGCACGGGCAAACCGGAGAGCTCGATCATCAGGACGAGGGCCGCCGCATGCCCACGATGACGACCGAGAGGACTGCGCTGCCGAGCGTCAGGATCGGCGGCAGCGTCGCTCCGCCAGGCATCGACTTCCTCGATCCTGCGTTGCCCTCCGTGCCGGGATCGGTTGTCACGGACAGTAGGTGCGGTTCGCTTGCATGCGGATCCAAGACGCCCGGAGTCCGACCACCCGACCCTATCTAGCACCAAGGCGACCCCGTAGGCCACCACCGCGCCGCTGCCGAGCCCATCCATGGCGAGGATCGGGGCCGCAGCGGGACCACGGTTCGTGGCGGACATATCCATGGTTCAGGCTAGCCATGCCTGGTGTGGGCTGAAACCTTCGGAAACTACCCACATGGCTGCCCTCCGGCCGGGTTTCCGGACCGCCGTCTCGTCGCCGCGATCCATCGGCCCGCGCGCCGGAAGCATCGCGCCTTCTCGAGCCGTCTCTCAGCGCGACTGTTCCAGCACGTAGACATGCGGCGCGTCCGACGCCGCCGGCAGCGTCTCCGGCGTCAGCTCCAGCGTCGTGCCGCCGACCCGCGTGATCCGCTCGGCCGGCACCCGCTCCAGGAATCGCTCGACCGGCTCGATGTTCAGCACCCCGCGCGCCGCACGGTAGTGCATCGGAATCACCACGCGCGGCGCGATCGCCGCGATCGCCACGTCGAGATCGTCGAGCGCGATGGTGGCGTGCGCCCCGGTCAGCGCGAACAGAATGTCCACCTGGCCGCGCAACGCCGCCAGATGGTCGGCCGACATCGGATTGCCGAGATCGCCCATATGCAGCACCCGCAGGCCGCCCAGGGTGAACAGATACAGCGCATTGGCGTCCGCATCCCGGCCGGACTCGGCCTGGTAGTCGAAGGTGAGGCTCTCGTACGCCTCGAAGCCGCGGATCGCGATCCCGCAGGCGGTGACGCCCTCGGGCGGCAGTGCCAGCGCATTCACCACCACCGGATCGCCCAGCACGTGGCTCGGATCGGAATGGAAGCTGTCGGTCGCCGAGCTCATGATCACCAGGTCGGCCGGCTCGTCGATCCGCCCGAAGCCGCTGGCGCGCGGCCCCGGCGTATAGGGGTCGGTGACGACGACGATGCCGTCCGCCTCCAGCCGGAAGCTGGCATGCGCATAGAAGGTGATCTTCATCGGTCTCTCCTGCTTGGCCGCCCGCCTGCTTGGCTACCCGCCTGCTTGGCTGCCCGCCTGCTTGCCTACCCGGGCCATGGTGCACCGGATTCTCCGCCCGCTCCACGCTTCTAGCCGGGCGGCGCGGATGATATGACCGCGCCATGAACGACGAGACGCCCTCCTTCAGCCCGGCGCTGCTGCCGGCCGGCCTGCGCGACCTGCTGCCGCCGGACGCCGAGACCGAGGCGCTCGGCGTCGAGGCGCTGATGACGGTGTTCTCCTCGCACGGCTACGAGCGGGTGAAGCCGCCGCTGCTCGAATTCGAGGACAGCCTGCTGTCCGGCTCCGGCGCCGCGATCGCCGAGCAGACCTTCCGCCTGATGGACCCCGACACCCATCGCATGATGGGCCTGCGTCCCGACATGACCCCCCAGGTCGCCCGCATCGCCGCCACCAGGCTGATCAACGCGCCGCGTCCGCTGCGCCTGTCCTATGCCGGGGCGTGCGTGCAGGTGAGGGGCGGCTCGCTCAATTCCGACCGCCAGGTCAGCCAGGCAGGGATCGAGCTGATCGGCGAGGATTCGCCGCAGGCCGATGCCGAGATCGTCGCCATCGCCGCCGAGGCGCTGGCGGCACTCGGCCTCGAGCGGGTCAGCATCGACCTGACCATGCCGCCCCTGGCACCCGCGCTGATCGCCGATTCCACCGTCCCCGAGCCGGACCGCGCGCCGCTGATGCGCGCGCTGGACCGCAAGGACGCCGCCGCCGTCTCCCGCCATGGCGGCGCGCTGGCCCCGGTGCTGACCGAGCTGCTGCTGTCCGCCGGTCCGGCCGCCCGCGCCCTCGAGGTGCTGCGCGCCCAGCCGCTTCCCGCCGCCGCCCGCGCGCTGAGCGACCGCCTCGCCGAGACCGTCGCCGCCATCGCGCTGGCCGCGCCCGGCCTGCGCCTGACCATCGATCCGATCGAGTTCCGCGGCTGGCGCTACCACACCGGCGTCTGCGTCACCGTCTACGCCGCCGGCCGGCACGAGGAGCTCGGACGCGGCGGCCGCTATCTCGGCGGCGGCAACGAGCCGGCCTGCGGCCTGACCCTGCGCACCGAGGCGCTGCTGCGCGCCGCGCCCGTGCGCAAGACCCGTCCGCGCCTGCTGCTCCCGCACGGCACCGATGCAGCTCTGGCCGTCAGGCTGCGCGCGGACGGCTACGCCACCGTGGCGGCACTCGGCCCGATCGCCGATCTCGCCGCGGAGGCGCGGCGTCTCGGCTGCACCCACACCCTGCGCGACGACATCCCGGTCGCTCTCTGACCCCTCTCTCTTTTCACGGAGCCTTCCATGTCCAACGTCACCGTGATCGGCGCCCAGTGGGGCGACGAGGGCAAGGGCAAGATCGTCGACTGGCTCGCCAGCCGCGCCGAGATCGTCGTCAGGTTCCAGGGCGGGCACAATGCCGGCCACACGCTGGTGGTCGGCAACCAGACCTACAAGCTGTCGCTGCTGCCGAGCGGCCTGGTGCGCGGCAAGATGGGCATCATCGGCAACGGCGTGGTGGTCGATCCCGACGCCTTGCTGGGCGAGATCGACCGGGTCCGGTCGCAGGGCCTGCCGGTCGGGCCGGAGACGCTGCGCATCGCCGAGAACGCCACCCTGATCCTGCCGGTGCACGGCGCGCTCGACCGCGCCCGCGAGGCCGCGCGCGGCGACCGCAAGATCGGCACCACCGGCCGCGGCATCGGCCCCGCCTACGAGGACAAGGTCGCCCGCCGCGCCATCCGCATGTGCGACCTGGCCGAGCCGGAGACGCTCGACTGGAAGCTCGACGAGATCCTGCTGCACCACAACACCCTGTTGGCAGGTCTCGGCGCCGAGACCTTCACCAAGGAAGCCCTGCTCTCCCATCTGCTCGCGCTCGCGCCGCGTCTGCTGCCCTATATCGAGCCGGTCTGGGACCGGCTCGAGGATGCGCGCCGCGCCGGCACCCGTATCCTGTTCGAGGGCGCGCAGGCGGTGATGCTCGACGTCGATCACGGCACCTACCCGTTCGTGACCAGCAGCAACACCGTCGCCGCCAACGCCGCCACCGGCAGCGGCGTCGGCCCGAACGCGGTCGGCTTCGTGCTCGGCATCGCCAAGGCCTACGCGACGCGGGTCGGCGCCGGGCCGTTCCCGAGCGAGCTGTTCGACGAGACCGGCCGCCTGCTCGGCGAGCGCGGCCACGAGTTCGGCACCGTCACCGGCCGTCCGCGCCGCTGCGGCTGGTTCGATTCGGTGCTGGTGCGCCGCGCGGTCCGGGTCGGCGGCATCGGCGGCCTGGCGCTGACCAAGCTCGACGTGCTGGACGGTTTCGACGAGATCAGGATCTGCACCGGCTATCGCCTGGACGGCGCGGAGGTGCGCCATCTTCCGGCCGCCCCGGCGGCGCAGACCAGGATCGAGCCGATCTACGAGACGCTGGAAGGCTGGAAGGACAGCACCCGCGGCGCCCGTAGCTGGGCGCAGTTGCCGGCCCAGGCGATCAAGTACGTGAAGCGGATCGAGGAGCTTGTCGAGGCGCCGGTGACTCTGCTCTCCACCAGCCCGGAGCGCGACGATACCATCCTGATGCGCGATCCGTTCGAAGGCTGAGGGCGCTCCCGGCGCCGGCTCGACCGGCGCGACAGGCCGCTTAACCGTCCGGTAAGGCTTCCGGTCCATTCTGACGTCGCTTTGGAACGGCGGTCGGATATGACGGGGCAGGAGGCTGAGAACGGCGAGATCCTGATTGCTGGCCGCTATCGCGTGCAGCCGGCTCTCCCGTGCGACGGCTATGCCGGCCTGTTCTCCTGCGTGGTCGACCATTCCGAGGAGGCGGCGGCCGAGCGCCGCAGCCCTGGCGGTGCTGACCGGTCGACCGCGCCGCTGATTGCGGTCCGTCTGCGCCGCAACGCTCCGCCACCGGCGACGCTGAACCAGTTCCTGAAAGCTCACAACACCACCCTGCTGATGCCGGTCGCGCACGGCGCCGGCCGGGGCGATTACTGGGTGGTCTGCGACGCGCCGCCCGGGCCGTCCTTGCTCGACATGCAATCCGCCGGAACGCCGACCGCTCCGCTGTCCGAGACCGAACTCACCAACCTCTATCTGCGTCCGCTGGCCCAGGCGGTCGGCAGGCTGCATGCGGTCGGCCTGACCCATCGCGGCATCCGACTGGGCAATCTCTTCCGGGCGGAGAGCGGGCGGGTGCTGCTCGGACCAGGCTGCCTGGGTCCGCTCGCCTACGATCAGCCGGCGCTCTACGAACCGGCCGGCAGCGGTCTGTGCGCACCCTGGTGCCGCGGTCCCGGCCAGCCTGCCGACGACGTCTATGCGCTGGGCGTCGTCTTGTTGGCGCTGCTGCTCGGTCGTCCGCTGCTGCCCACGATGACCGACGCCCAGATCGTCCAGCGCAAGCTCGAATACGGCAGCTATCATCTCTTCGCCGCCAGCGAGCGTCTGCCGTCGGCGCTGATCTCGCTGCTGCGCTCGATGCTCTCCGACGATCCGCAGGCGCGGCCCGCCCTGCAGGCCCTGGCCGAACATGGCATCGGCGCGGAGCGTCCCAAGGCGGCGCGTCCGGAGCCGCGTGCGTCGCGGCCGCTCATGCTCGGGCGGAGCCCGGTCTATACCGCCCGCATGCTGGCACAGGCCTTTTCGCGGCAGCCGGTCGAGGCCCTGGCACTGCTGCGTTCCGGCGCGATCGATCAATGGCTTCGTCGGTCCCTCGAACAGTCGCTGACCGCGGTCAAGATCGACGAGGCGCTGCGGACCGGCCGGGACAGGACCTTCGAAGGCACCGATGCGATGCTGCTGATGCAGGTCATCGCCATGCTCGACCCTCTGGCGCCGCTGTTCTGGAACGGGATCTGGCTCTGGCCGGATGCGCTACCGGGTGTGCTGGCCCATCTGCTGACCGAGGGCCAGGATGCGGCCGTGCTGGCGGACATGCTGCACCAACGCGCGCTGCGGCGCTGGTCGTTCCTGTCCAACCGGCTGGTCTCGGTGACGATCGAAGAGGTCGAGCGGCGTCATGCCAGGGCGTCCAGGTTGCCGGTGCTCGCACTCCGCCTGCCGACGCTGGCCTACAGCCTGAATCCATTTCTCGCCTGCGGGTCGCCAGGCCTCGGCGGGAGCTTCGTCCTGAGCGCCGAACAGCTTCTCGACGCGCTGGAGCGCCGGGTCTCCGGCGGCGGCACGTTGCCGGCACGCCTGCTCGACACGGACATGCTCGCCTTGCTCGCGGCGCGGGCCGAGCAACAGAACGATTCCGCATCCGTCATCGTGGAATCCGATGCGCGCCTGCTCGATCTTCAGCTTCTGGCAGCGGCGCAGGTGGCGATCAGGCGCAAGCTCGCCGACGATCTTGCGTTGGGCGCCTCTGGCAGCCCGGGATTGGGTCGACCCAATGGTGCCCCTCCGCGCACGGCGCCTCCCGCTTTCCCCAGCCTGGCCGCTCATCTCCTGCCGGCAGCGCGGGAGCAACTGAAGAACTGGCCCGGCAAGGGTCGCCGGACCAAACGGATGGACCTGCTGGAGCGCGCCGCGTCGGATGGCGATCTGGCCTCGATGCTGGCTTTGATCGACCACGCGGAAGCGCGGGCGACCGACGAGCGCGCCTTGCGTGAGGCGCGACATCAGGTCGAGGCCTTGCGGGTCGCGCATCAGGCCAGCATCGAGGCCGGTCCTGACCGGGCCCGCGCCGCCCGTGACGGCGGTCGCGATGTCGCGGTCGCGACAGGCGTGCTCGGCATGCTGGGCTCGATGCTGGCGAGCATCGTGCTGTGAGCCGGAAAGCCGTCACCGAGACCGCGGTGGCCGGGAAGACCGGGCTGCATGTCTCGTCCGAGCCGGGCGCGCGGCACCGCCTCGGCGGCGGCCTGTGGTGGGGCGGGCTCTGCTGCGGCGGGCTGATCGTGTTGGCGCCCGGTAGCGCGATCCTCCTGCTCGGCATGCTTCTGCCGCTGGTCCTGGTGGCGGCGATCCCGGACCGTCACGCCGGTCCGAAAGTGGTGCAGGCCTCCCTGCTGTTCGGCCTGGCCGCCAGCGTGCACGGGCTTCGCGCGCTCTGGCAGGACGAGGCGACACCCGCGCTGGCGCTGGCCATGCTGCGCCAGCCGCAGACACTCTTCACCGCATGGATCGCGATCGCCGGCGGATGGCTGATGTCGGAATGCGCCGGCCTGGTGCTGCGGCTCTCTGTCGATTTCGCCGCCGCGAGCCAGCGCCGATCGCTGATGCAGGAGATCCGTGCGATCGAGGAGGAGTGGGGGCCGATGCCGGCCTCGGCTCCGCTGCCGCCATTGCGCTGACCATGCGAAAGCGCCGGGCATCTTTCGATACCCGGCGCTGTCCACGTCGTCCAAATGAAGCCGCCTGGTCGGACTGCTTCAAGCCGCCTGGTCGAAGTCTTTCAAGCCGCCTGGTCGGCGAGGCGACGCGACGTCACCTGTGCCTTCATCGCCTTCTGGACCTTCTCGAAGGCGCGCACCTCGATCTGGCGCACCCGCTCGCGCGAGATGTGGTAGTGCTGCGAGAGGTCCTCGAGGGTCGAGGGCTCCTCGTTCAGCCGCCGCTCGGTGAAGATGTGCCGCTCGCGATCGTTCAACGTCCGCAGCGCGTCGCTGAGCAGTGCCTTGCGTCCGGAGAACTCCTCGCTCTCGGCCAGGGTCTGTTCCTGGCTTTCGGCGTCATCCACCAGCCAGTCCTGCCACTCGCCTTCGCTGTCGGCACGCACCGGCGCGTTGAGGCTGTGATCCGGTGCCGCGAGACGCCGGTTCATGTTGATCACATCGACGTTCGACACGCCGAGCGTGGTGGCGATGTGATCGACCTGCTCCGGCTGCATGTCGCCGTCCTCGATCGCCTGCATCTGGCCCTTGAGCCGGCGCAGGTTGAAGAACAGCTTCTTCTGGGCTGCCGTGGTGCCCATCTTCACCAGCGACCAGGAGTGCAGGATGTATTCCTGGATCGCGGCGCGGATCCACCACATCGCATAGGTGGCGAGACGGAAGCCGCGGTCCGGGTCGAAGCGCTTGACCGCCTGCATCATGCCGACATTGCCTTCGCTGATCAGCTCGGCGATCGGCAACCCGTAGCCGCGATAGCCCATCGCGATCTTGGCGACCAGACGCAGGTGAGACGTGACCAGCTTGTGGGCGGCGGCGGTGTCCTCGTGGTCGCGCCAGGCCTTGGACAGAGCCAGCTCCTCTTCGGGCGCCAGCATGGGAAATTTGCGGATATCCTGGAGGTAACGCGAAAGGTTGCCTTCCGGACTGACATTGATGACGGCAGAGACCATCGAACGGCTCCTTTCGCCTGAGAGGCTGCAGGCTTGCGACTGTCCATACGGCACAGGTCGAAGCGGGTTGCGCGCCAGGCCGGCACGGGCGCGAATGAGGACTTCACGTCCCTGAGACCCCTCCCTGCCAACAGGCGAAGCCGTCCCAGGACGTCCCGATCCGACGGGCACGCCCGCCCTCCGGATCGACCGTTTGGTAACAGGACCTGTGTGGTCCTGTCAAGAAATTCGACCTGAATATCCGTTCATCCGAACAGGATACGCCGCAGATCGGTGAAATCCTGCGGCGGCGCGGTCTCGAACCTGAGCGGCGCGCCGGTCGCCGGATGCAGGAAGGCCAGCGTCGCCGCGTGCAGCGCCTGGCGTGGGAAATCCAGCGCGGCGCGGCGCTGCGGCTCGTCCAGAAGCCTGGCTGCCGCCGGCACGCGCCTGAGATAGACCGGGTCGCCGAGCAGGGCATGACCGGCTTGTGAGAAATGCACCCTGATCTGGTGCGTCCGCCCGGTCGCCAGACGGCATTCGACCAGGCTGACCGCGCCGGCCGCCACGCCAAGGGTGCGATAATGCGACAGCGCCGGCTTGCCGCCCTTTGCCACCACCGTCATCCGCTTGCGATCGCGCGGATCGCGACCGATCGCACCTTCGAAATCGCCCACCGCCGGGCTGAGTATCCCCCAGCACAGCGCCAGATAGCTGCGCTCGATCGCCCGGGTGGCGAACGCCTCCGACAAGGCGGCCAGCGCCTGCTCGGTCTTGGCCACCACCATCGTACCGGACGTGTCCTTGTCGAGACGGTGCACGATGCCGGGCCTGCGCTCGCCGCCGATACCGGGCAGGGTGTCGCCGCAATGCGCCAGCAGCGCGTTGACCAGCGTGCCGTCCTCGTTGCCTGGTGCCGGATGCACCACCAGGCCGGCCGGCTTGTCGAGCACGATCAGGCTGTCATCCTCGAACAGGATGTCGAACGGGATGGTCTGCGCGTCCGGCCGGGCCTGGACCGGCGCCGGCGGCGCCAGGGCGAAGCGCATCCCGGCCCGGACCGGCTCCGACGGCGTGCGCAGCGTCGTGCCGTCGCGCAGCAGGTGCCCGTCCTCGATCAGTCCCTTGACGCGCGTGCGCGACAGGCTAGGGGTGATTTCCGCCAGAAAACGGTCGGTCCGCATCCCGTCATGCTCTGGACCGGCGACGGCCAGGATGGTCTCGGGTGAGTCGGTCATGGGCTCGGGCATCGGCCCGGTTTAGCGGTCGCGAAGGAAGCTTGGAATGCAGGGACACAAGGCGATGCTCGGCCTGGTGATCGTCATGGGGCTGCTGATCCTGGCCGGGACCGCCACCCTGATCGGCGTGGTGGTGCACCGTCTGTCGCAGCACCGCCCGGCATTCGCCACGTCTCGGCAGCTTCCGGTGTCGGTTCCCGGCGGCGCGCCGAGCCAGGAGGCGATCCAGTCCGAGCCGTCCGGCACCCGCATCACCGCGATCGCCCGCCAGTCCGACACGCTGCTCTCGATCGCGCTGACAGGCGGAGGACCGGACCGGGTGCTGGTCTGGGATCTCGCCGCCGGCCGCCGCCTGACCGAGATCACGCTGCCGCCGTGACCCTCAACTGCCGCTGAACCAGTTGTAGCCCTGATCCTCCCAGTAGCCGCCGGGGTAGTCGTTGGTGACGAACAAAGCAGTGATGAATTTCGGGTTCTTGAAGCCGAGCTTGGTCGGGATCCGCAGCCGCAGCGGATAGCCGAACCCGGACGGCAGCGGTTTTTTCTCGAAATCGAGCGCCAGGATGGTCTGCGGCTGCAGCGCCGACGCCATGTCGATCGAACCGTAATAGCGGTCGGCGCATTTGAACCCGACATAGCGCGCACGCGTGTCCGCGCCGACCCGCTCGAGGAAGGTGCGCAGCGGCACGCCGCCCCATTGGCCGATCGCGCTCCATCCCTCGACGCAGATCAGCCGGGTGATCTGGCTTTCCTGCGGCAGTGCGCGCAGCCGCTCGACCGTCCAGGGCGTTCTGTCGGCGACCAGTCCGGAGACCTCCAGCTTCCAGTCGGCCGCATCGAGGTCCGGCGCGTTGTCGATCGGATAGAAGGCGTTGTACGGGAACGGTCGCGTGATCCGGTCCTCGGCATAGGTCGGCGCCAGCGCGTGGCCGCTGAACAGCAGCGCCTGCACCCGGTCGTTGAACCGCGACATCGCCAGCAGGATCCGGTCCACCGTATCGCCGTCGGCCAGGTTGCACCCCGACAGCATGGTGAGCGCGCCGAGCGAGAAGCCGCCGCGCAGCAGGCCGCGCCGGCCGATCCTCTCCAGCTTCGGACGCATGGCGTCCGCCAGCGCCCGACGCTGCGGCGAACGCTTGTCGTCCTCGGTGCTCATGCGCCGGTCTCCGTCGCCGGGATCCGGGCCCGGCCGGTGATCATCGCCGGCAGGGTGCGCGGCACCAGCGCCACCAGCAGCAGATGGATCGCCACGAACCCGACGATCCCGGTCATGGCGAAGAAATGCACCCAGCGCAGCGTCGGATAGCCGCCGATCGGCGCGCCGATCCAGGAGAGCTGCACCGGCTTCCAGAGCCCGAGCCCGGACAGCACGGCGGCGATGCCCAGCAGTAGCACCACGACATAGAGCAGCCTCTGCACCGCATTGTAGCGTCCGGCCTTGTGCGGGAGCTGGAAGGTCAGCGCCCGGCGCAGATCGCGCCAGACGCCGCGCGGCGTCAGCGGCAGGAACGCGTGCGCGAAATGCCGCGAGGCCACGCCATAGACCACATAGAGCAGGCCGTTGCCGACCAGCAGCCACATCGCCGCCAGATGCCAGGCGATGCCGCCGCCGAGCCAGCCTCCCAGCACCGCCCAGCCCGGGAAGGTGAAGGGCAGCAGGGGCGACGCGTCGTAGATCTGCCAGCCGCTCATCACCATCATCACGATGGCGGCCGCGTTGATCCAGTGGGTGAGCCTGACGATCGCCGGGTGCACCACGACCCGTTCCCGTCCCCGCGCATCGTCCATCGCCTCGTTCTCCCGGACAGTCCTGCCTGCTTCTACATCGGCGGGACCGTCCCGTCCTCGCCGATGATGATCCGCTTGGCATCGACGCTGCCGTCGGACCCGACCGGACCGAATGCCACGACGTGCGCACCCGGCTTGAGCAGCGCCTTGCTGCCCGGCTCCAGATCGACCACCGGGACGTCGTCCGGCACCGTCAGCGTCTTCTGTCCGCCCTTATAGTCGACCGTCATGGTCCGGCCGCTGGTGCCCACCACCGAGCCGATCGTGCCATTGGTCATCGACGACCCCTTGCCGAGATCCCAGCCGTAATTGCCCTCGCCGGCGCCGCGCATGCTCTCCGGGAACACGGTGACCTCGAGCGCCTTCAGCGTGCCGTCCGGTTGCGGTACCGCGGCGGTGCCGATGAAGCGGCCAGATTTCACGGCGTCCAGCGAGGCCTTGGTCGCGCCGACATAGCCGGTCTCGCCGGTGATCTTCAGGGTCTTGGTTCCGGCATGGCTGCGCAGCGTGACGCTGTCGTCGGTCATCGCGGTGATCACGCCGCGGGTGCGCGGCGGCACCTGTGCCTGTGCGGCGGTCGCCCCGAGCAGGGCGCCGAGGCAGAGCGGGGCGCCGAGGCGGAGCGGGGCGAGGAGACGGATCTTCATGGGGGCGATCTTTCGACGTTGCCCCATGCATACGATGCGAAAGCCCGATCGGTTGCGGATCCTTCCGGTTTGTCATCCGCGACGCGTCAGACGAAGTTGCTATTTCTTTAATCAACGGCTGCACACGAGATATGCATTTGCACATGTCGACCTGGAGCAGGGTCGCGCCTAGTTACCCGGCCCGGCGTCGGACCTGTCGTCCCGCCATGAACCGGACCCTTTTCGTCATGACCAAGTCTTCGCTCCCAACCCTGCGCGCCCACGATGCCGGCTCGATCGTCTCCAGTTGTGCCGCGGTGGCGGTCTCCCTGTTCGTCTCCGGCGGCCTGTTCATGATCATGCGCTGACGCCGCCGGATTCCGCAGCCGGAGCGCCGTTGCCCGGCCGGCGATAAACCCGCACCATGAGCCCCGGTGATCCAGGCCGGAGGCTCTCTCGACCATGCGCCTGCGCCGCTCCTTTCTCGCTGTCCTGCTGCTGACCGGAAGCGGTCGGGTTTCGGCCGCCGACCGGGCGAGCGTTGCCGCGCGGGTGGAGGTCGTGCGCGACGACTGGGGCATCGCGCATGTCCACGGCCACACCGACGCGGACGCCGTGTTTGGCGCCGCCTATGCGCAGGCCGAGGACGATTTCGGCCGGATCGAGACCAACTACCTGACCGCGCTCGGGCGTCTCGCGGAGGCGGACGGGCCGGGTGCGCTGGCGCAGGATCTGCGGGCCCGGCTCTATGTCGATCCGGCCGATCTGCGCGCCCGATACCACGCCAGTCCGGCCTGGCTGCAGGCGCTGATGACCGGCTGGGCCGACGGGCTAAACCTGTTCCTCGCCACCCATCCCGGCGTGAAGCCCAGGGTGCTGCGCCATTTCGAACCCTGGATGGCGCTGTCCTTCACCGAGGGCAGCATCGGCGGCGATATCGAGCAGATCGCCCTGCCGGCGCTGTCCGCCTTCTATGCCATCCCGTCCGCGTCCCAGCTCGACCCGCCCGGGCCCGGACCGGCCGCACCGGACGGGCCGCGCGGCTCGAACGGCATCGCCATCGCGCCGTCCAACACCACCGGCCATCACGCGCTGCTGCTGATCAATCCGCACACCTCGTTCTATTTCCGCTCCGAGCTGCAGATGACCAGCGACGAGGGGCTCGACGCCTACGGCGCCGCGACCTGGGGCCAGTTCTTCATCTATCAGGGCTTCAACGCCCGGGTCGGCTGGATGCACACCTCCAGCCATTCCGATGCGGTCGACCAGTATCTGGAGCGGGTGGTCACCAGGAACGGGGCGCTGTTCACCCGCGACGGCGCGGCGCTGGCGCCGGTGATCCGCAGCGTCGTCACCCTGGCCTACAGGACGCGCGACGGCGGCCACGCCACCCGGGACGTCACCATCTACAAGACCGCGCACGGCCCGGTGGTCGGCAGGGCGGCCGACGGGCGCTGGATCAGCGAGGCGATGATGTTCGCGCCGGTGCCGGCCCTGGAGCAATCGTTCGGCCTGACCAAGGCGCGCGACTATGCCGGCTTCATGCGGGTCATGGCGCTCCGGGCCAACACCTCGAACAACACCATCTATGCCGACGCCGACGGGCACATCGCCTATCTGCATCCGCAATTCATCCCGCGTCGCGACGACCGGTTCGACTACACGAAACCGGTGGACGGCGCCGATCCGCGCACCGCCTGGCATGGGCTGCATGCGCTCGACGAGGCGCCGCACGTGCTCGATCCGGCGACCGGCTGGGTGCAGAACACCAACGACTGGCCCTATTCCGCCGCCGGGTCCGCCAGTCCGCGGCAGACGGATTTCCCGCGCTACATGGACACGTACGGCGAGAACGTGCGCGGCCTGCATGCCGTCGCCCTGCTGCGGGACCGGCACGATTTCACCCTCGAGCGCCTGGTCGCCGCCGCCTACGACCCGGCTCAGCCGGGTTTCGATCTGCTGATTCCCGCCTTGCTCGAGGCCTACGACCGGGCGGCGCCGGACGATCCGGCAAGGACCCGGGTCGCCGACCAGATCGCCCTGCTGCGCGGCTGGGACCGGCGCTGGTCGGTGCAGTCGGTGCCGACCACGCTCGCGGTCACCTGGGGCGAGGCGCTGTGGCGGAGCGCCGGCCTGTCGCCGCACGTCAACGCCCTCGCCGACTACGCCGCGGTCCTGGCCCGCACCACACCGTCGCAGCGCCTGGCCGCGCTCGCCGCCGCCTCGGATCGGCTGGTACGCGATTTCGGCACCTGGCGGCTGCCCTGGGGAGAGATCAACCGCGTCCAGCGGCTGGACGATTCCCTGACGCCGCATTTCTCCGACGCGGCCCCCAGCGTGGCGGTCGGCTTCACCTCGGCGCAGTGGGGCTCGCTCGCCTCGATCAGCGGCCCGGCGGGCCCGGGCTACAGGAAGCGTTACGGCGACACCGGCAACAGCTTCGTCGCCGCGGTCGAGTTCGGCCCCAGGGTCCGCGCCGTCGCGGTCACCGCCGGCGGGGAGAGCGGCGATCCCGGCAGCCCGCATTTCGACGACCAGGCCGCCCGCTACGCCAGCGGCGCGCTGCGCCCGGTCTATTTCCATCCGGACGATGTCGCGGCGCACGCCAGCCGCAGAATGTTCTTGATTCGTTCTCATCCGCCGGGCTAGGTTCGTTCATCGAAGAGAAGGAACCGAACCATGTTCGCCTCCGCCCCCAATCGCCGTCCGCTCTTGCCGCTGGATAAGCGCGATGCCGCCTTCGCGGTGCGTCAGGCGCTCGGCATGCGCCACCATGGCACCGCCCAGGGCATGGTGGATGCCACCATGCAGGGCGAGATCGCCGAGCTGATCGCCGATGCGCTGGCCGACGCCGGCTACGTGGTGGCGATCCAGCAGCGCCGGCGGGCCGCGATCGACCGGCCTTCGGTTTCCTGACCGGAATCAGGCCAGGATCGACACGCCGATCAGATAGGGGTGCAGGAACAGCATCGCCGTGTAGGCGACCGAGCCGGCGGCGACGGCGATCGCATCGGCCCTGGTGAAGCCGGTCTCGCGCGGGATGCCGGCATCGCCGCGGCGCTTGACGCTGATGCGATCGTACACCGCCCAGGCCAGGAACGAGGCGAACAGGATCAGCCCGCCGAGATCGCCGTTGGCCAGCAGGTGCGCCAGCGCCCAGAGCTTGACGCCGACCAGCATCGGATGGCGCAGCCAGCCGCCGATCCGGCTCGGGCGCCTCTTGTCCGGCGGCCCGCCGCTGACCGCCAGGGCGACGAACGCGAACCACATCAGGACGATGGCCGCCGGCCTTCCCCAGGCCGGGGGTGCCCAGAGCTGCACCCAGCCCTCGGCGCGATAGAGATGGAAACCCCAGCAGATCAGGCCGAACCCGACCACCGCGACCAGGGAATAGACGCCCTTGAAGCCGCCTGGCCCGAGCCGGCCGATCGCCGCCGCCCGCGTGCCGCGCAGCGTCGTGAACAGGTGCGCTCCGAGAAACAGGACGATTCCGGCGATCAGGACCAGCATGGACACCTCCGTCGCGACGCATCCCGCGCGTGGTGCAGAATTACTCTTCCGGTTCCGTGGTGAACAGCAGCGGATAGCCGCGCTTGCGGCCGGCATCGGTGGCGCTGGTCGCCTTCTCCTCGGCGATCTCCTGGGTGTAGACCGCCACCACGCAGACGCCGCGCTGATGCGCCGTCATCATCACCCCCTTGGCGCGCTCCTCGCCCATGCGGAACTCGGTTTTCAGCACCAGGGTGACGAAGTCACGCGGGGTGAAGTCGTCGTTGACCAGCATCACCTTGTATAGACGCGGCCGCTCGACCTCGACCTCGGGCAGCAGGCGCGGCGTCGTGATGGTGTCCTGCATCGGGCCTTCCGAACCAAGGCCGTCGCACGACGGCGAAGATCGCGCGCGGGGCGAAGCGGCCAGGATTACGCCATCCGGCGCATCGCGTTGCTGTTCGACGTTCAATATGTGACTGGCGTCCCGTAGGGGATTCGAACCCCTGTTACCGCCGTGAGAGGGCGGTGTCCTAGGCCTCTAGACGAACAGGACGTGGCCAGTGGTGGTGCATTTACGGGAACGATGCCGGCGATGCAACCCCTTCATCAGGCTGTCGATCGCGTCCGGTTCACGGCCTCCGGAGGGTCTGCCGGGGCCTGTCGGGGAGGGCCGATCTCGACATCGGGGCGGCGCGCTCTATGGTCCGGTCCGAGTGGACGGGCCGGAGCGGGAATGGCGTTGCTGAGTGCTGAGACGGTCGATCTCGCGAACCTGTCCGCGGCGTTCCTGCTCGCCTTTCCGGCCCTGTTCTCGATCGTCAACCCGCTCGGCGCGTCGCTGATCTTCGCCGAGGTCACCGACGGGCGCAGCCAGCCCGAGCGCGCCATGCTGGCGCGCAAGGTGGCGCTCTACGGCTTTCTGATCCTGCTGGTCTCGCTGTGGATCGGCAGCACGCTGCTGGCCTTCTTCGGCATCAGCATCGCCGCGCTGCGCATCGCCGGCGGGCTGGTGGTCGCGGTGCGTGCCTGGAGCCTGCTGCAGGCGCCGGAGATCAACGAGGCCAAGAAGACCGACCAGGCCTCGCAGAGCGGCCGGACCGCGATCGCCGACGTCTCCTCGACCGCGTTCTTCCCGCTGACCATGCCGTTCACCGTCGGGCCTGGCAGCATTTCCGTGGCGATCGCGATCGGCGCCGAACGGCCCGAGCCTGGCGGGCTGCTCGGCCGGATCGAATTCACCGTCGGGGCCTGCGCCGCCGCCGGCCTGGTCTGCCTGATCGTGTGGATCGCCTATGCCGGTGCGCCCAGGCTGGTGAACATGCTGGGCCGCTCCGGGGCGCGGATCGTGACCCGTCTGGTGGCGTTGATCCTGCTGTGCATCGGAGTACAGATCGTGGTCTCCGGCGTGCAGGACGTGTTCGCCGGGTTGCTGCAGCAGGCCCTCGCCCTGCATCCAGCCGGAAAGAGCGCATGACCGAGACCGACCGGGCCAGAACCGACTCCGTCGCCAGCGTGGTGCTGACCGGGGAGAGCCAGGGCAGCGAATGGGTCGCCAACCAGCAGCGCGAGCGCGAGCAGGCGATCGCCGACCTGCGCGTCTCGGCCTCGTTCAAGCCGGTCGGGCTGGACGGCCCGTTCAACCTGCATCTCTCGGTGCAGAGCGGACGCCTGGTGCTCGACGTGCGCGACGCGGCCGACCGGGAGCTGCGCGTGTTCGTGTTCTCGCTGAGCCCGTTCCGCCGGCTGATCAAGGACTACCAGCTTCTGGTCGAGAGCTACGAGCATGCGATCCAGGACGGCCGCACCCAGGCGATCCAGGCGATCGACATGGGACGCCGCGGCCTGCACGACGAGGGTGCCACGCTGATGATCCAGCGCCTGGAGGGCAAGATCGTGATCGACTTCGAGACCGCGCGACGGCTGTTCACGCTGGTGTGCGTGCTGCATCAGCGGATCTAGCCCGGTCGCGGTGGCGGTCCCGTCGACAGCCAGACGCGACGACGCCTACGCCTCCAGGCTGGCATCCCAGTACAGGAAATCCAGCCAGGTCTTGTGCAGGTTGTCGCGCGGGGCGAAGCGCTTGGCGGCCTCGTCGACCTGGCGGGGGCTGGGTTCCGCGGGCTTGCGCAGCAACTGCATGCCGCTCGCCTTCAGCGACTGGCTGCCCTTGCGCAGATTGTCCCGCTGGCAGCAGGTCACGACGTTGGTCCAGGACGTCACGCCGCCACGGCAGCGCGGCACCACATGGTCGAAGGTGAGCTCCCGCGCCGACAGGGTCTCGGCGCAATACTGGCAGCGGAAGCCGTCGCGCAGGAACACGTGATAGCGGGTGAAGGCCACGCGCTTGCGGCGGTGGTACTGCTTGAGCGCCACCACCGAGGGGATCGGGAACGACCGGCTGGCGGAGCGCACCTCGGTCTCGTAGTTGATCACCGGGGTCACCCGGTCCTGCAGCACCGCGACCAGCGCATCCTGCCAGGACCAGACCGAGAGCGGCCCCCAGCTCATCGGCTGCATATCGGCATTCAGAACCAGGGTCTGCAGCGAGGCGAGATGTCCGATGTGGCTCACGGGTTCAGGCCCCTGGACTGTGGGGTCTGGAAGCCGGGACGTAGACGCTGCCGTCAGTCAAAAGCGCACCCTTCTCGAAGGACGCGGCACGATCGGACCGGGGCGCTCAGTCAAACAAACGCCAGCCGATGTGCGTCGTCGAGAACCGTCCGCTTTCTATTGCAGAGCGACCATCGATCCGCAAGTCGGGTGCGGATTCGCGCCGTTCGTGTCACGATCTTGTCGCATGGATACCCGGCTCTGCACCCGTTTCGCCCCGAGCCCGACCGGTCTGTTGCATCTCGGTCATGTCGCCTCGGCCTCGTATGGCTGGCGGCGGGCGCGCGATGCCGGCGGCCGCTTCCTGCTGCGCCTCGAGGATATCGACCCGTCGCGCTGCCGGCCCGGCTTCGCCGACGCGATCCTGCGCGACCTCGCATGGCTCGGCCTGGCCTGGGACGGCCCGGTCCGGGTGCAATCCGCCCACCTGGCCGACTATCGCGCCGTCCTGGGCACGCTCGCCGCCCGCGACCTGCTCTACCCGTGCTTCTGCACCCGGGCCGACATCGCCGCCTCCGTCTCCGCGCCGCACAGCGCGCCGGACGGAACCGCGCTCTATCCCGGCACCTGCCGCAGCCTCGATCCCGGGCGGCGCGCCGATCTGCTGGCCGGCGGCGTGCCGCATGCGCTGCGCCTGGACATGGCGCGCGCCTGCCGCATCGCCGGGCGGCTCGACCGGCTCGAGGAAGGGCAGGGACGCCTCGCCTGCGATCCGGCGTCGTTCGGCGACGTCGTGCTCGCCCGCAAGGAGGTCGCCGCCAGCTACCATCTGTGCGTCACCCACGACGACGCGCTGCAGCAGGTGACGCTGGTCACCCGTGGCGAGGATCTCGCCGCCAGCGCCGACCTGCACCGGCTGCTGCAGACCCTGCTCGGCTGGCCCGAGCCGGCCTACGCGCATCACCGTCTGCTGCGCGATGCGCACGGCGTCCGTCTGGCCAAGCGCGATCGGGCGCTCACCGTGCAGGCGCTGCGGGAGCAGGGCGTCGGCCCCGACGCGGTCAGGGCCATGGCCGAACGCGCCTGACTCCCTCTATCGTCCGGGCAGGGGAGACTTGCATGCACGCACTGCCGTCCAATCCGCTGCTCTACCAGATCAACACCCGGGTCCTGCTGCGGGCCATGTCGACCAGGCTGGGCCGGCGGGCGACGTTCGACGACGTGCCGGACGCGGCGCTGGCGGCGCTGCGCGCGCTCGGGGTCGACTGGGTCTGGTTCCTGGGCGTCTGGCGCACCGATGCCGCCGGCCGCGCCATCTCGCGCAGCAACCCGGCCTGGCAGCCGCAATTCCATGCCGCCCTGCCGGACCTGACCGAGGACGACATCACCGGCTCGCCGTTCGCCATCGCCGGCTACCAGGCCGAGTCCGGCCTGATCGGCGATGCGGCGCTGGCCAGGCTGCGCGCCCGCGCCAATCAGGCCGGGCTGCGGCTGATGCTCGATTTCGTGCCCAACCACATGGCGCCGGACCATCCCTGGGTGAGCGAGCGTCCGGAGCTGTTCGTGCGCGGCACCGAGGCCGACCTGGCGGCGGCGCCGGAGAACTGGATCAAGGTCGGCGACCAGGTCTTCGCGCATGGCCGCGACCCCTACTTCCCCGGCTGGGTCGACACGGTGCAGCTCGACTACGCCAATCCCGACACTCAAACGGCGATGTCGGACATGCTGCTCTCGGTCGCCGGACGCTGCGACGGCGTGCGCTGCGACGTGGCGATGCTGCTGCTGCCGGACGTGTTCGAACGCACCTGGTCGGCCGAGCTCGCCGGCCGCACGGTGCCGGATTTCTGGCCCGGCGCGATCGCCCGGACCAGGCAGGCGCATCCGGAGTTCAAGCTGCTGGCGGAGGTCTATTGGGGCCTCGACCGTCGCCTGATCGCGGACGGGTTCGACTGGGCCTACGACAAGGCGCTCTACGACGCGCTGCTGGCGGGCGAGGCCGGCCAGGTCCGCGCCCTGTTGTCGGCGGACCAGGCGATGCAGCGTACCATGGCGCGTTTCCTGGAGAATCACGACGAAGCCCGCGCCGCCGCCGCGTTCGACTGGAAGACGCACCAGGCCGCCGCGCTGCTGGCGTTCGCAGCGCCGGGACTCAGGTTCCTGCATCAGGGCCAGCTCGAGGGGATGCGGGTGCATATCCCGATCCATCTCGATCGCGGACCCGACGAGCCGGTCGACGAGGCGGTGCTGGCCTTCTACCGCACCCTGCTCGCGGTCTTGGCCGAACCGGCGCTGCGCGACGGGCGCTACCAGCCGATCGCGCCCGGCCCGGCCTGGGACGGCAATGCCAGCCACCGGCAGTTCGTCGCAGCCCTCTGGTCCGGCGAGTCCGGGCCGGCCTACCTGCTGGTGGTCAATTACGGCCCGGACCGGGGGCAGTGCCGGCTGCACGTGCCGCTCGGCGAGGGCACGGTGTCGCTGACCGACCGTCTCGGTTCGGAGACCTACGAGCGCGACCGGCGCGAGATCGAGACCGACGGGCTGTATGTCGATCAGCTCGGCTGGGGGCACAATCTGTTCGCGCTCGGCTGATGGCGGCGCGACGCTGCGATGAGCGGCGCGGCGTTTCCCTCCCGCGCCGTTCGCACTAGCGTGCGTGCGCTCACTCGACCATCGACCCAAGCTGGCAGGACTTCATGGACCTCATCGCCGCCCGTCTGAACAAGATCAGCCCGAGCCAGACGATCGCCATCTCGACCAAGGCGCGCGCCCTGAAGGCGGCCGGCCGCGACATCATCAGCCTGTCCGCGGGCGAGCCGGATTTCGACACCCCGGACCCGATCAAGCGGGCGGCGATCCGCGCCATCGAGGCCGGCCAGACCAAATACACCGACGTCTCCGGCACGCCGGCGCTCAAGAAGGCGGTCGCGGAGCGGTTCCGGCTCGATTCCGGCCTGGATTATGCGCCGGACGAGATCATCGTCTCCACCGGCGGCAAGCAGGTGATCTACAACGCCATGGTCGCCACGCTGGATTCTGGCGACGAGGTGATCATTCCGAGCCCGTGCTGGGTGTCGTATCCGGACATCGTGGCACTCGCCGACGGCACCCCGGTGATCGTGCCGTGCGGGCCGAATTCCGGCTTCAAGCTGCGCGCCGAGGACCTCGAAGCGGCCATCACGCCGAGGACCAAGTGGTTCTTCCTCAATTCGCCGAACAACCCGACCGGTGCGGCCTATTCCGCCGAGGAGCTGCGGCCGATCTGCGACGTGCTGCTGCGCCATCCCGACATCTGGATCTTCACCGACGACATCTACGACAAGCTCGTCTATGACGGCTTCCGTCCCGCCACCATCGTCCAGGTCGAGCCGCGTCTGCGCTCCCGCACCGTGACCATGAACGGCTGTTCCAAGGCCTACGCCATGACCGGATGGCGCATAGGATTCGCCGGCGCGCCGCTGGTCCTGACCAAGGCGATGGACAAGCTGCAGAGCCAGTCGACCTCGAACCCCTCCTCGATCAGCCAGGCGGCGGCGCTGGAAGCGCTCACCGGCAGCCAGGATTTCCTCAAGGAGTGGGTCGCCACCTACCAGGCCCGCCGCGACCTGGTGGTCGGAATGCTCAACGCCGCCGACGGCCTGGTGTGCCACAAGCCGGAAGGCGCCTTCTACGTCTATCCGTCGATGCAGGGCTGTATCGGCAAGACCACAGAGGGCGGCGCCAGGATCGTCGACGACGAAAGCTTCGTGGTGGCCCTTCTGGAAGAGCAGGGCGTCGCCGCCGTGCATGGCGCCGCCTTCGTCTTTCCCGGCCATTTCCGCGTCTCCTACGCCACAGACACCGACAGCCTGGTCGAGGCCTGCACGCGCATCCAGCGTTTCTGCGCCGCCCTGCGCTGAGCCGACCGATGCCGGCGCTCGCCTCCCGTCTTTCGGCCCTCGCTGCGCCGGCCACCATCGTCATGTCGGTGCGCGCCCGCGCGCTGCGCGCCGACGGGCACGACGTGATTTCGCTGGCGCTGGGCGAGCCGGATTTCGCCACCCCGGCGCACGCCATCGAAGCGGCCCACCAGGCCGCGCTGGACGGCCAGACAAAGTATCCGCCGATCGACGGCACGCCGGCGATGAAGCAGGCGGTGAGAGCCAAGTTCGCGCGCGAGAACCGGCTCGACTATGCCGACGACGAGGTGATCGTCGGCAACGGCGCCAAGCAGCTTCTGTTCAATGCCCTGATGGCCACGCTCGATCCCGGTGCCGAGGTGGTGATCCCGTCGCCGTACTGGGTCAGCTATCCGCTGATCGCCGAACTGCTCGGCGGCAGGCCGGTGTTCGCGGAATGCCGGGAGCAGGATTCGTTCCGCCTGCGTCCGGAGGCGCTGGAGGAAGCGATCACCGGCCGGACGCGCTGGGTGATCTTGAACTTCCCGAACAATCCCACCGGGGCGATCGCCACCGAAGCCGACCTGGCCGGCCTGGCTTCGGTCCTGGAGCGACATCCGGATCTCTGGATCCTGTCCGACGAGATCTACGAACATCTCGTGTTCGGCGACCAGGGGCATGTCTCGCTGGCCGCCGTCGCGCCGCACCTGCGCGACCGGATCCTGACGCTGTCGGGGGTCTCCAAGAGCTACGCCATGACCGGCTGGCGGATCGGCTATGCCGGCGGCCCGGCGTCGCTGATCCGCGCCATGTCGTCGATCCAGGGCAACTCCACCTCCGGCGCATCCTCCATCACCCAGGCTGCCGCGGTCGCGGCGCTGTCCGGGCCGCAGGACATCGTCGCCGCGATGCGCGACACCTATCGCCGCCGGCGCGACCTGGTGGTCTCCGCCCTGCGCGCCATGCCCGGCCTGACCTGCGCCATGCCCGACGGCGCCTTCTACGTGTTTCCCGGCGTCGAGGGCCTGATCGGCCGCACCACCGCGGGCGGCCGCCGGCTCGCGACCGACGCCGACGTGGCGCTCGCCTTGCTGGAGGAACAGCACGTCGCCACCATCGCCGGCAGCGCCTTCGGCCGCAGCCCCTATCTCCGGCTCAGCATCGCCGCCAGCGACGACGCTCTGCGGGAAGCCTGCGTCAGGATCGGGCAATTCTGCGAACGGCTCGGCTGACCCGGCCGCGCCGGACCAGGATGGCGCTCCCGATCGGCGGCATGCCGCCTATTCCTGGTCGGACGCCATCACCGCGCGCGGCAGTTCCGGGACCGGCCGTCCGAGCAGGTAGCCCTGGATTTCCTCGCAGCCATGCGCGTCGAGAAACGCAAGCTGCGCCTCCGTCTCCACGCCCTCGGCGCAACTGGTCATGCCCAGCGCCTGCACCATCTGCAGCACGCTCCTGGTGATGGTCTCGGCGCGACGATCCTTGCCCAGCGCCCGCACGAACTGCCGGTCCAGCTTGACCTTGTCGAACGGATAGCGGGTCAGCGCGCCGAGCGAGGAGTGGAAGCTGCCGAAATCATCCAGCGCCAGCCTGACCCCCATCGCCCTGACCTGCGACAGTTCGCGCCCGAGCTGGCCGTCGCTGTCCAGCGCGCTTCGTTCGGAGAATTCCAGTTGCAGCCTGCCGGGTTCGAGTCCGGTCTCGTCCAGGACCCGCCGCAGCACGCGCGACAGGCGGCCATGCGACAGCCAGACCGGCGACACGTTCACGGCGACGGTGAGCGGGGTGTCCCAGCTCTGCGCCTCGATGCAGGCGGCACGCAGCACCCAGCCATCGAGCGTCTCGATCAGGCCGCCGGCCTCCGCCACCGGCAGGAACAGCGACGGTGGCACCGCGCCGAAGCCCGGCCGGTTCCAGCGGACCAGCGCCTCGAACCCGGTCACGTGCTCGGTCGCGGTATCGATCACCGGCATCCAGTTGAGGTGGAACGCGCCCTGCGCCGCCGCCTGCTGCAGATCCGATTCCAGCCCGGTCGAGACCGCATAATCCTCGATCATTGCCGACGTCGCCCGGCAATGCCGCCCGTCGCCCTGGGTCTTGGCATGCGCCAGCGCCGCATCCGCCGCCTGCAGCACGCTGGCGACGGTCGCAGCCGCCGCGACGGGCGCCGTGGCCGCCTTGCCGAGATCCGCCGGATACAGCGCGATGCCAATCGACAGCCGCACCGGCAGATCCAGGGTATCGAGCTGGATCGGCTCGCGCAGCCGCTCCATCATCCGCAGCGCGATCGCCTCGGTGTCGCTCGGTCCGATCCTGCCCGGCGCCACCATGGCGAAGCCGCTGCCGCCCAGATGCGCCAGGTATCCGGGAACCGGCGCGATCGCCTGCAGGCGGTCGGCCAGCAGGCGCAGGAAACGGTCGGCGACGTCGCGTCCGTACATCTCGTTCAGCGCCGAGAGCCGCCCGAAATCGATCCTGAACAGCGCGAAGCTCGGCATCGAAGCGTCGGCGCCGAACAGATCGCCGAGATGCCGCTCCAGCGCCTGCCGTCCGGGCAGGCCGGTGACCGCGTCGATCAGGCCCGGCTCGCTGCGCGCGCCCTCGCCGCGCGCCGCCTGCAGCGAGGCGATGCCGCGCGCCAGATCCGCCAGGACCAGGATGATCTCGCGCCCATGCCGGCGCGGCTCGCGATCCAGCAGCCCGATCATGCCGATCGCCGTGCCGGTGGCGGTGCGGATGATCGCGCCGGCGAACGAGGCGAAGCCGGACTCGCGCTCGTGCGCGGGTGCCGCCGCATGCGCCGGTTCGGCCGCCAGGTCGGGGATCTCCACCGACACGCGGCGGGGGCGTTGCATCTGTGCTCGGATCATCGCCAGCGGCAACGCCTCGCCGTTGGTTTGTCCCGCGACCGCATAGAGCTGCAACCCCGAGCTGCCCTCGATCACCAGGATCGCCACCGCGTCCGCGGCATGGGGCCCGTGCGCCCGGAGCGCCAGCCTGGTGTAGGGCGCCAGCGGTGTTTCCGACGCCGGATCGTCCGGTTCGGACCGCGCCAGCGGCAGCGTCAGTCGTGCCGGCATGAGGGAACCGGCGCTCGTTTCAGCCTCGCTCACCAAGCTTTCCTTCCGCTCCCCGAGATGGGCCGGCAACGACCCGTCGCGTCACGTCGAACGCCGCGTAACGACAAACTCCGACGGACCGGGCCGCGGCGCAAGCACCGCGCGTTTCGACGACTCAGCCGGAGGACAGGGTCCGCACCGCGTCCGCGCGTCCGAACAGCGCGAGCAGCAGCCGCAGGGCCTGTCCGCGCGGGTGCTCCAGCAGAGGATCGCGCTGCAGCACCCGCTCCGCGTCCTGCCATGCCAGACGAAGCAGCCGGTCGAAATCGGTGCCGCTCGTCAGCCGGTATCCGGCCTGCCCGGACTGCCTGCGTCCCATCAGCTCGCCGCCGCCACGCAGACGGTAATCCTCGTCGGCGATCAGGAACCCGTCCTCGGTATCGCGCAGCAGCGCCAGCCGCCGGCGCGCCGACTCGCCGAGCCGGTCGTCGTGCAGCAGCAGGCAGTAGCTGGCGGCGGCGCCGCGCCCGACCCGTCCGCGCAACTGGTGGAGCTGCGCCAGCCCGAACCGCTCGGCATGCTCGATCACCATGATCGTCGCCGACGGGATGTCCACGCCGACCTCGATCACCGTGGTGGCGACCAGGATCCGCGTCCGTCCGGCGGCGAACGCCTCCAGCGCCTGCTGGCGCAGCGCGGTCTCCTGACGCCCGTGCGCCAGCCCGACCTGGCCCGGGAACAGCCGGTCCAGCGCCTCGAACCTGGCCTGCGCCGCCGCCAGATCCAGCGTTTCGCTCTCCTCCACCAGCGGGCAGACCCAGAAGAGCTGCGCGCCGCCGCTCAGCGCCCGCCGCACCGCGTCGATCACGCCGGCTTCCGCGCCGGTGCCGTGCAGGGTGGTGCGGATCGGCTTGCGTCCGGCCGGCTTCTGGTCGAGCCGGCTGACCTGCATCTCGCCGTATTGCGTCAGCAGCACGGTGCGCGGGATCGGCGTCGCGGTCATCACCAGCACGTCGGTGGCCGCGCCCTTGTCGCCCAGCGACAGACGCTGCTCGACCCCGAACCGGTGCTGCTCGTCGATCACCGCCAGCCCGAGATCGTGGAACGCCACCCCGTCCTGGAACAGCGCATGCGTGCCCACCGCCAGCGGCGCGGCGCCGGACCCGATCGCCGCCAGCGCGCGGCGCCTGGCGGCTCCCTTCACGCTCCCGGTCAGCAGCACCACCGGAACCGGGGACAGGCGCTCCAGCGTCAGCAGGTGCTGCCGTGCCAGGATCTCGGTCGGCGCCATCAGGCAGGCCTGTGCGCCGGCCTCCGCCGCGCGCAGCATCGCCAGCAGCGCCACCAGGGTCTTACCCGCGCCGACATCGCCCTGCAGCAGCCGCAGCATCCGCGTCGGACGCGCCAGGTCGGCATCGATCTCCGCCAGCGCCCGGCTCTGGGCGTCGGTCGGGGCGAAACCGAACCGCGACAGCGCCTCGCGGCGCAGGCTGCCATCGCCTTGCAGCGCCCGTCCGGGCCGCTTGCGGGCCACCAGACGCGCCTGGCCGATCGCGATCTGGTCGCCGAGCAGCTCGTCGCAGGCCAGCCGCGCCCGGGCGCGGGCCTCCGCGTCCGGATCGCCCCGCGGCAGATGCAGGCAGCGCAGCGCGGCGCCGAAATCCGGCCAGCGCTCGCGCGCCACCAGCGGCGGGTCGAGCCATTCGGGCAGGTCCGGCAGCGTCGCCAGCGCCAGACGCATGGCGCGTCCGAGCATGCGTCCGGACAGTCCGGCGGTCAGCGGCCACACCGCCTCGATCTCCGGCACGAAGCCCGGCCTGCCGTCCGGCCCGGCGGCGACCAGGTGATCCGGGTGCGCCATGGTCAGCCGGCTGCCGTAGGATTCGAGGCTGCCGGACACGGTCAGGACCTGGCCCGGCGAGAGCTGTCGCGCCTGGTGCGGGCTGAAGAACACCAGCTCCAGCGTGCCGCTGCCGTCCCCGGCCAGCACCCGCCAGGGCTGGCGCGGCCGCTCCGGCCGGTCGACGCGCTGCACCGTGACCGACAGGGTGGCGATCCGCCCCGGCTCCGCCGCGTCCAGACGCGGCCGGTAGCGCCGGTCGATGGTGGAGTCCGGCAGATGCAGCAGCAGGTCGATCACCCTGGACCCGCCAACGGCGCGGGCGATCAGCCCGGCAATGCCGGCGCCGATGCCAGGCAGGCCGGTCAGCGGCGCCAGCAGCGGCTGCAGCGGGAAATCGGGGCGCGGAACCGGGTGGATCTGGCTGGCCAAGACGGGCGTGGTCTTTCCGGAGCGACGGGCTGACATCGGAGGGGTGCGCGGCTATATGACAGCGCGCGCCATGGAACAAAACGCCATCCCCCCCGATCCGCTCGCCGATCCCCTCCCCGAACCGGTAACCGGCCTCGATCCGAGACGGCGCCGCATCCTGTTCCGCGCCACCCATCGCGGCACCCACGAGACCGACCTGCTGATCGGCGGCTTCGTCGGGCCGCGGATCGCCGGTTTCTCCGCCGACGAGCTGGATTCGCTCGAGGAGCTGATGGAGTTGCCGGACGTCGATCTCGCCGACTGGCTGATGGGGCGGCGGGAGATCCCGCCGGAATGCGACACGCCGATGCTGCGAGCGGTGCTCGAGGCGGCCCGGTCGCGTCCGTTCCGCGACATGACCCGATGAGCGTGGCGACGCTGCCCGTCACCACCATCTGGGGCGCCCCGGACGGCTACGACGCGCTGCTGCTGGCCAGGCGGCAGACGGCGTTCGGCGGCGAGCATGACGGGCCGCTGCTGCATGTCGCGCGCGACGATTCCGGCCTCGCCAGGATCGCCGACCTGCTCGGCTTCGTCTGTCCCGGGGCGGAGATCCTGCGCTTCCCGGCCTGGGACTGCCTGCCGTACGACCGCGTCTCGCCCAATCCGGCGATCGTCTCCGAACGCGTCGCCACCCTGGCCCGGTTGCTGGAAAAGACCGACGCGCCGCGCATCGTCCTCACCACCGTCAATGCCCTGATCCAGCGCGTGCCGCCGCGCGACGCCTTCGCCGGCCAGTCGCTGAGCGTGACGTCCGGCGAGAGCCTCGACGTCGCCTTCCTGGTCGAGGTGCTGGTCGCCAACGGCTACGGCCGTACCGACACCGTCATGGAGCCGGGCGAGTTCGCCACCCGCGGCGGCATCGTCGACATCTTTCCGAGCGGCGAGGCCGAGCCGGTCCGCCTCGATCTGTTCGGCGACGAGGTCGAGAACATCCGCAATTTCGATCCCGCCACCCAGCGCTCGACCGGGCGGCTGGACCGGCTGGTGCTGCGGCCGGTCTCGGAGATCTCGTTCGATCCCGACAGCGTCAGCCGCTTCCGCTCCGGCTGGCGCGACCGGTTCGGCCCCGAGGCGGCGCAGGACCCGATCTATCACAGCGTCTCCGACGGCCGCCGCCATGCCGGCGTCGAGCACTGGATGCCGCTGTTCCACGAGCGGCTCGAGACCCTGATCGACTACCTGCCCGGTGTGTCGGTCAGCCTCGACCACCAGGTCGACGAGGTGTTGACCGCCCGCCTGGAGATGATCGCCGACCACGCCGAGGCCCGCACCCTGCCGACCCGCGAGGGCGAGGTGCCGTATCGGCCGTTGCCGCCGGAGCTGCTCTATCTCGACCGCGACGGCTGGACCGCGATGCTGGGCGGCCTGCCGGTGCTGGCGTTCAGCCCGTTCGCCAGGCCCGACGACGCGGACGGCGTCCAGGGTGCCGGCACCCAGGGCGCCGCCACGCAGGGTTTCGATGCCGGCGGCCGTCCCGGCATCATGTTCGCCCGCAGCCTGCCCGCCGGGCAGCGCGAGGGCGTGTTCCGCATGCTGCACGAGCAGGTCGAGGCCTGGGCCAGGCAGGGCAGGCGCACCTTCGTCACCGCCTGGACCAGGGGCTCGCGCGAGCGCATCGGCGCGCTGCTGCGCGAATCCGGCCTCGAGGTCGAGGCGGTCAACGACTGGGCCGGCACCGCCGGGCTCAAGCCCGGCCGCGTCGGTCTGCTGACCTTCGGGCTGGAGCGCGGCTTCGTCGCCGGCGACCTGGCCCTGGTCTCGGAGCAGGACCTGCTCGGCGAGCGGATCTCGCGCCCGCCGCGCCGGCGCAAGCGCGCCGACCAGTTCATCGCCGAGGCGACCGAGATCGCCGAGGGCGACCTGGTGGTGCACCAGGATTACGGCATCGGCCGCTATGACGGGCTGGAGACCATCGGCATCGAGCGCGGCGGCATCACGCCCGGCGGCATCCGGCCGGTGCCGCATGCCTGCCTGCGCCTGATCTATGACGGCGACCAGAAGCTGTTCCTGCCGGTGGAGAACATCGAGCTGCTGTCGCGCTTCGGCTCGGAGCAGAACGGCGTGGCGCTGGACAAGCTCGGCGGCGCGTCCTGGCAGACCCGCAAGTCGAAGATGAAGCAGCGCATCCGCGACATGGCCGGCGAGCTGATCCGCACCGCCGCCGCCCGGCACATGCGCGAGGCCCCCTCGCTGGCGCCGGCCGAGGGCGAATGGGACGAGTTCTGCGCCCGCTTCCCGTTCGTCGAGACCGAGGACCAGTCGCGCGCCATCGCCGACGTGCTGGAGGACATGGCCGCCGGCCGGCCGATGGACCGGCTGATCTGCGGCGATGTCGGCTTCGGCAAGACCGAGGTGGCGCTGCGTGCCGCCTTCGTCGCCGCCATGTCCGGCGCCCAGGTCGCGGTGGTGGTGCCGACCACGCTGCTGGCGCGCCAGCACGCCCGCACCTTCGCCGCCCGCTTCCAGGGCCTGCCGGTGCGGGTCGAGCAGCTCTCGCGCATGGTCTCGGCCAAGGACGCCGCCCTGGTGAAGAAGGGCATCACCGACGGCTCGGTGAACATCGTCGTCGGTACCCATGCGCTGCTCGCCAAGGGCGTCGAGTTCGCCGATCTCGGCCTGCTGATCGTCGACGAGGAGCAGCATTTCGGCGTCGCCCACAAGGAGAAGCTGAAGGCGCTGCGCGAGGACGTCCACGTGCTGACGCTGTCCGCCACGCCGATCCCGCGCACCCTGCAGCTCGCGCTGACCGGGGTGCGCGAGATGAGCCTGATCGCCACCCCGCCGACCGACCGGCTGGCGGTGCGCACCTTCATCATGCCGTTCGATTCGGTGGTGATCCGCGAGGCGCTGCAGCGCGAGCGGTTCCGCGGCGGCCAGGTGTTCTGCGTGGTGCCGCGCATCGAGGATCTCGACCGCATGGGCGAGCGCCTGAAGGAGATCGTCCCGGACGCCCGGCTGATCCAGGCGCATGGCCGTCTGACGCCCACCGAGCTCGAACGGGTGATGACCGAGTTCGGCGACGGCAAGTACGACATCCTGCTCTCGACCAACATCGTCGAGAGCGGCCTCGACATGCCGGCGGTGAACACGCTGCTGATCTACCGCGCCGACATGTTCGGCCTCGGCCAGCTCTACCAGCTGCGCGGCCGCGTCGGTCGCGGCAAGCAGCGCGGCTACGCCTATCTCACCTGGCCGCAGCAGCATCGGCTGTCGGCCGCCGCGGAGAAGCGGCTCGAAGTCATGCAGACGCTGGACCAGCTCGGCGCCGGCTTCACGCTGGCGTCGCACGATCTCGACCTGCGCGGCGCCGGCAACCTGCTCGGCGACGAGCAGTCGGGCCATATCCGCGAGGTCGGCATCGAGCTCTACCAGCAGATGCTCGAGGACGCGGTTTCCGACCTGCGTCGCGAGAAGGGCAAGCGCCGCGCCGAGGATCGCGACTGGACGCCGAACATCGTGCTCGGCCTGCCGGTGTTGATCCCGGAGACCTACGTCGCCGACCTGCCGGTGCGTCTCGGCCTGTATCGCCGCATCGGCGCGCTGCCCGGCGACGCCGAGACCGAGGCGATGGCCGCCGAACTGGTCGACCGCTTCGGCAAGATGCCGGAGGAAGTCGAGAATCTGCTCCAGGTGGTCACGCTCAAGCGCCTGTGCCGCGCCGCCGGCGTCGAGAAGCTCGAGGCCGGCCCCAAGGGCATGGTGCTGCAGTTCCGCGGCAACAGCTTCCGCAATCCGGCCGGCCTGGTGTCGCTGATCGGCGCCAAGGGCAGCGACATGCGGCTGCGCCCCGACCACAAGCTGGCGATCGCGCGCGAGATGACCACCGCGCAGCGCATCGGCCTGGCCCGCGACGTGGTCGGCCGGCTCAACCAGCTTGCCGAACAGGCAAAGGCGGCATAGCCAGGGCGGCATGAACCGGTTCAAGACACGGCTGCTCGCCGGGGACCTCCAGATCGGCCTGTGGCTGTCGCTGGCCAGCCCGTACACCGCAGAGCTCTGCGCCGGCGCGGGTTTCGACTGGCTGGCGATCGACGGCGAGCACGGACCGAACGATCTGCGCTCGATCATGGCGCAGCTCCAGGTGCTGAACGGTTCGCCGTCGCAGCCGGTGGTGCGTCCGGTCGCCGGCGAGGCGTGGATGATCAAGCAGTTGCTCGATATCGGCGCCCGCACCCTGCTGATCCCGATGGTCGAGACGCCGGAACAGGCACAGGCGCTGGTCGCCGCCGTGCGCTATCCGCCGGCCGGCATACGCGGCGTCGGTGCCGCGGTGGCCAGGGCGTCCGGTTTCGACCGCCAGCCGGACTATCTGGCGACCGCCGACAATGAAACCTGCCTGCTGGTGCAGATCGAGACCAGGCTCGGTCTGGAGAATATCGAACGCATCGCCGCGATCGAGGGCATTGACGGCCTGTTCATCGGTCCGGCGGATCTCTCTGCGTCGCTGGGCCATCTCGGCAACCCGACCGCTCCGGAAGCGCAGGCGGCGATCGCCGAAGGAATCCGCCGCATCGTCGCGACCGGCAAGGCGGCCGGAATCCTGCTCTCCGACGAGACCCTGGTCCGCGGCGCCATCGCTCTGGGCGCCCGCTTCGTCGCCGTCGGCAGCGATGTCGGCCTGCTGGCACGTGGCGCGGACAGCCTGGCCGCGCGCTATGACCGGGCGACGCTCTTCCTGCCAGGCAGCGTCTACTAGGACCAGGGCGCTGCCCTGGACCCGCTCAAGGCAAGCCTTGAGAATCCAAGTCCTGTTTCGATGCGGATTTTAGAACCTTCAACGATCTCCGGCATCGCGGCTCGACAAGATGATGAACCAGGCGCGGTATTGCCGGCGATGTCTGCGATGAGCTGAGCGAGCCGCATCGATCGGTCGTTCATCTTGAAGGATGCCGTCAGGTGACGGGCATTCCGTCGCGATCGCGGGCTGTCTCGTGGAGCGCCTGGTCGATCGTGGTGAGCTGGTCGATGAGGTCCAGCACCGTTGCGCCCAGGCTGCCGAGCGCGTCCCTGTTGGGTGCGATGTTCTCGGCTGGCACCGACGGGGCCAGGCCCGGTCTTTCCGGCAGGATCGCGGCGACGCGCTCGAGGAACCGGCCGACATGCGCCGTGGTGCCGACCACCCGGCATTGCGCGATCGTCTCCATGGCCGTGTCCCGGACGTAGGTCTTGTCGTAGAGGTAGCGGATGTCCTCGGATGTCGTCGACAGCTTGCTGGATTTCTCCGGAGCTCCGTCATACCGCTTCCTGAAACCGTGCATGTCGAGTCCGGACCGGACCATATAGCGGGCCTGGAAGTTCTCGATCATTGGCCAGTTCTGCTTGTCCTGGAGGAACTGTTCCAGGGACTGCCCGACGACGCGGGCGTGGCAGGGATGGTGGATGTCTCTCTTCACGTGGAGATAGTGCGAGAGCGTCCGCTCCCTGGGATCGCGCAGCATGGTGATGGTGGTGGGCGCGGCGCCGATATAGTCGCCGAGATCGACACCGAAATGTCCCGCATAGACCGAAAAGCCGGCGAGATCCTCGATCTCGAACTGGATCAACTGGTCCCAGATCCTCGCCGGGCAGAGCGCGCCGGGCTCCACGCGTTCCGCCAGCCACCGCATCACCGACGTCCCCGCCGTCTTCGGAATATGCAAAAAATAGATCAGCGCGTCGGCTCCCTTCCTCCAACCGGATTCTCAAGGCTCCGCCTTGAGCGGGTCCAGGGCAGCGCCCTGGCCTTCCTACCTACCGCAACGGCAGCGGCACGTTGTTGACCATCAGCGTCCCCTGCTGCCACGACAGGTCCCAGTCTGCCTGGTCGCCCTGCCGGTGCGCCACCAGCTTGGCCAGGAACAAGGCCGTGCGCAGCTTCTGCAGCCCGGAGGCGCCGGCCGCGTCGAGCAGCGCGTCGTAGCCGTGCGCGGTCAGGTGCCCGTCGCCGCTGCTTTGCGACGGATCGGCGGCGACGCGCACCTGCCCGTGCCCGTCGAGGCTGGTCTCGCCGCGTCTGGCCTCGACATGCTCGATGGTCACGTCCACCGGCGCGCCGTGGCCGCCGGTGGCGGACAGCAGGGCAGGGATCTCCGACGCCGGCAGCGATGCGCGGGCCGCGATCGCCTCCGGCAGCAATCCGGCCGCGGGATCGTTCGACACCGCGCCGTCGAGCGACACGCTCAGCCTGGCCGCCGGTCCGCTGCCGTCCAGCTTCAGGCTCAGGCGGCGCGCACCGAACCGTTTGCCGTCAGCACGGACCGACAGCCCGGTCCAGGTCAGGCTCGCATGCCCGCCATGACCGATCGCCCGTGCCAGCGGCTCTGTCGCCGCCCGCAGCGCATCGTCCGGGCAGGCGCCGGCGCGGTGGCCGGAGATCGCCACCACCAGGCCTGCAGCGGCGGCCGTGCTCGCCTGCTGCAGCCCGCCCGGCGGCAGGCTGGCACCTTGCAGCGCGGCGCTCAGATGCGCCGCGTGCAGTGCCGCCCCTGGCTGGCCGGGCAGCGCCACCTCCAGCCCGTCCGCCTCGAAGCCGCCGCCGCCGCCATGCAGGGCGGCGTGCGCCACCGCGCACCCGCCGGGGAGATCGAGCGGCCCGGCCAGGGCGGCCGGGCTGGAGAGAGCGAGGAACAGGGCGGCGCCAAGTCCCGGAATGGCAGGATGTATCGTCACGCGGCTAGGGTGGCGCAGCCATCGCGAGGTGGCAATCTCGCCGCCGTCCGGAGCCAGCCAGCCTCATGCTCAAGCCCGACCCCTTCCTGCTGGCGCTGATCGCGACGGTGCTGCTGGCCTCGGTCCTGCCCTGCCGCGGCGCCGCCGTGCCGCTGTTCCACGCGCTCACCATCGCCGTGATCGCGGTCATGTTCTTCCTGCAGGGGGCGCGCCTGTCGCGCGACGCGGTGCTGGTCGGGCTCGGCCATTGGCGGCTGCATCTGGCGATCCTCGCCTGCACCTTCGTCCTGTTCCCGCTGCTCGGCCTGGCGCTGCACGCGGCGCTCCCCGGTCTGCTGACGCCGGCGCTCTGGCTCGGCGTGCTGTTCGTCTGCGTGCTGCCCTCGACGGTGCAATCCTCGATCGCCTTCACCTCGATCGCCCAAGGCAACGTCGCCGCCGCGGTCTGTTCCGCCACCGCCTCGAACCTGATCGGCATCCTGGTCACGCCGCTGCTGACTGGCCTGGTCCTGGCCGGCGCGATCCGTGGCGGCACGCACCTCACCGCGGACGGGGTGATCGGCATCGTGCTGCAGCTCCTGCTGCCGTTCCTGGCCGGGCAGCTTCTGCAGCCCTGGATCGGCGGCTGGGCGGTACGCCGCAAGAAGCTGCTCACACTCACCGATCGCGGCTCGATCCTGATCGTGGTCTACACCGCGTTCAGCGCCGCGGTGGTGCAGGGGCTGTGGCAGAAGGTCCCGCTGTCGCAGCTCGCATCGATCCTGCTGGTCGATGCGATCCTGCTGGCGATCGTGCTGCTGGCGACCCGGTCCGGTGCCCGCGCGCTCGGCTTCGCGCACGAGGACGAGATCGCGATCGTGTTCTGCGGCTCGAAGAAGACGCTGGCCTCTGGGGTGCCGATGGCCGGGGTGCTTTTCCCGGCGGCGATGGTCGGGCAGATCGTGCTGCCGCTGATGATCTTCCACCAGTTGCAGCTTTTCGTTTGCGCCGTGCTGGCCCGTCGCTATGCGCGACGGGCCGGCGCCGAGGCGTTGCTCAGAACTTGATGTTCAGGCGGCCGTAATAGAAGCCGCCATTGATCGGCACCGTCGACGAGGTCTGGTCGTAGTAGGCGACGTTCAGGTAGGAGAGCTCGAGCGGCAGCCGGCGCGGCTTGACGTCGAACAGGTCGTTGGCGCCGATCGCGAAATGCAGGCGCGGCGTGATCTGGTAGCCGACCTCGAGATCGGTGAGCCATTCCGGCGCGTTCTTGAACTCGGCGAACTGGCTGCCG
>CAIMSN010000009.1 GCA_903844135.1 uncultured Rhodospirillales bacterium
AGCATCAAGCCAATCAAGCCTAAAGACAAATCCCTAGACCAACCTAGCCCAACACCACATAACCTACGTCTCACAACGCAAATTACATAAAGGCGCCGCCAACATATCCCTTCCAATTCCAGATTCTACTTTCAAGGAACAGACCGAAGCGGGGCGAACCGCGTCGGTGAAGCGGCTTTTAGGCTCACCCAGGGTTCGTGTCAACGCGATGACACGTGCCTGTCTCCAGGCAAAGCGGGCGGGAAACCCAGCGTTTCCGGGCTTCCCGCCACGCCGTCGCTCCGGGCCGTCGATCGACCCGCCAGCCATGCGTGACGCGCATTGCTGGCGGGGTGGCTCACACCGGAACGGGCGCCGATTCCGCGAAGGTCAGACCATGATCGTCAGCCCCGACCAAGACCGTCTCGCCGTCATGCAGGCCACCTTCGAGCAGTCTGGTCGCCAGCGGGTTCTGCAGACTGCGCTGGATCACCCGCTTGAGCGGCCTGGCGCCATAAATCGGATCGTAGCCTTCGACCGCCAGCCACGCCTGGGCGGACGGCGCCAGCTCCAGCGTGATCTTGCGGTCCGCCAGGAGCGCGCGAAGCCGGCCGAGCTGGATGTCGACGATCCGCGCCATGTCGGAGCGCTGCAGACGCGAGAACAGGATCACCTCGTCCAGGCGATTCAGGAACTCTGGCCGGAAATGTGCGCGCACCACCTTCATCACCTGGGCCTGGATCAGCGCCGTGGTCTCGCCGTCCGCCTGGCCGGCCAGCAGATCGGAGCCGAGATTGCTGGTCAGGACGATGATGGTGTTGCGGAAATCCACCGTGCGGCCCTGACCGTCGGTCAACCGACCGTCATCGAGCACCTGCAGCAGGATGTTGAAGATGTCCTCGTGCGCCTTCTCCACCTCGTCGAACAGGATCACCTGGTAGGGCCGGCGGCGAACCGCCTCGGTCAGCACCCCGCCCTCGTCGTAGCCGACGTATCCCGGCGGCGCGCCGATCAGGCGGCTCACGGCGTGCTTCTCCATGAATTCGCTCATGTCGATGCGCAGCAGGGCGCGCTCGTCGTCGAACAGGAACTCCGCCAGCGCCTTGGTGAGCTCGGTCTTGCCGACGCCGGTCGGGCCCAGGAACAGGAACGAGCCGATCGGCCGGTTCGGATCCTGCAGCCCCGCCCTGGCACGGCGCACCGCATTGGAGACGGCGACCAGCGCCTCCTCCTGTCCGACCACCCGCTCGCGCAGCTTGTCCTCCATGCGCAGCAGCTTGGCCCGCTCGCCCTCGAGCATGCGATCGACCGGCACACCGGTCCAGCGCGACACCACGGACGCGATCGCCTCCTCGGTCACCGCCTCGTTCACCAGCGGCGCGCCGCCACGATCATCCTGCCTGGTCGCAATCTCGCTCTCGACCGCAGGGATCACGCCGTACATCAGCTCGGAGGCGCGGCCGAGATCGCCACGGCGCTGCGCCATCTCGACCTCTGAACGGGCCTGGTCGAGCCGTTCCTTGAGCTTCTGGATTTCGTTGACCCGGTCCTTCTCGGAGCGCCAGCTAGCGCTCAGCGCGTCGGAGCGCTCCTCCAAATCGGCAATTTCCACCTCGAGCTTGACCAAGCGGTCGCGGCTGGCGGCGTCGTCCTCGCGCCGCAGCGCCTCGCGCTCGATCTTGAGCTGCAGCAGCCGGCGGTCGAGCTCATCGAGCGCCTCGGGCTTGCTGTCCACCTGCATGCGCAGACGACTCGCCGCCTCGTCCATCAGGTCGATCGCCTTGTCGGGCAGGTAGCGATCGGTGATGTAGCGGTTGGACAGCGTGGCCGCCGCCACCAGGGCGCCGTCGGTGATGCGGATGCCGTGATGGAGCTCGTACTTCTCCTTGATGCCGCGCAGGATGGAGATGGTATCGGCGACCGACGGTTCGCCGACGAACACCGACTGGAAGCGCCGGGCCAGCGCCTGGTCCTTCTCGATGTATTTCCGATACTCGTCCAGCGTGGTCGCGCCGATGCAGTGCAGCGTGCCGCGGGCGAGCTCCGGCTTGAGCAGGTTCGACGCGTCCATCGCCCCGTCCGCGCGTCCGGCGCCGACCAGAGTATGCATCTCGTCGATGAACAGGACGATCTCGCCGGCGGCGGTCTCGATCTCCTTCAGCACCGCCTTGAGGCGCTCCTCGAATTCGCCGCGAAACTTGGCGCCGGCGACCAGGGCGCCGAGATCCAGCGCCAGCAGCCGCTTGCCCTTGAGCGCCTCCGGGACGTCGCCGTTGACGATGCGCAGCGCCAGCCCTTCGACGATCGCCGTCTTGCCGACGCCAGGCTCGCCGATCAGGACCGGGTTGTTCTTGGTGCGCCGCGCCAGCACCTGGATGGTGCGGCGGATCTCCTCGTCGCGGCCGATCACCGGGTCCAGCTTGCCGGAGCGGGCGATCTCGGTCACGTCGCGGGCGTATTTCTTGAGCGAGTCGAAACTCGCCTCGGCGGTGGCGCTGTCGACCTTGCGGCCCTTGCGGATCTCGGCGACCGCCTGCTCGAGCGCCTTCGCGGACGCCTGCGCCGCCACCAGCGCGCGTCCGGCCGGCTGGTCGGAGGCGGCGATCGCGATCAGCAGCCGATCCTGGGCGACGAAACTGTCGCCCGCCTTCTTGGCCTCCTGCTGCGCGCTGTCGAGCAGCCGGACCAGCTCCGGGGTCGCCTGCGGATGTCCGGCGCCGCCGCCCTGGACCTTGGGCATCCTGGCCAGCTCGGTTTCCACCCCGGCGCGGGCGATCTGAGGATCGCCGCCGGCCGCCCGGATCAATCCGGACGCGGCGCCCTCCGGATCGTCCAGGAGCGCCTTCAGAACATGCTCCGGGGTCAGCCGCTGATGGTAGTCGCGGACCGCGATCGTCTGAGCGGCTTGGAGAAAGCCGCGCGACCGTTCGGTGAACATCTCCATATCCATGTGCCTTGTCCCTTTCTTCCAGGCGACGATGGCCGACCAGCCGCCGCGTCCCTCTTGGAGGCAACGCGGCGCGATCAGACTTCGATGATGTGGTTCGCCGCCCGATGCACCTCAAGAGCCGGCAGAAGCATGCGACCGGACCGCATTGGCGCGCTTGAGCGCGGCGGCCGGCTCGTCATAGACGAAGGGCAGGCAGGCAAGGCGGCGGCCGGCGGTTACCGGTGTGACCAGATGCATCAGAGAGCAGGAGAAGACGATGGCGCCGCCCTGGCCGGGCCGGTAGGCGCGCTGACCGAACTCGGGAAACACGAGTTCCCCGCCCTCGAAGCCGTCATTGAGATTGATCGAGACGGCGAAGCGACGATGCGCCGTGGCCGTGACCGTGTTGTCGCGATGCGCGCCGAAGCCGCCGCGATCGCTGGAATCGTAGCAGGCAAGGATCAACCGCTCGAGCTGGGTCGCCTCGAACTGGAACGCCTTGCGTATCTCCGGGACCACCCGCCGCACGATCCTGCCCTGGACCTGCTCGACGAGCGTGCGGTCCCGGATCGGGCAGTCCCGCCGCCTCTTGAATCCGGTGTCGGTGACCGCCTGCGAGGGTCCGTCCGCACCCTGGGTGAAGACGCCGGAGGGCCGGCTCTCGGATCCGTCGTAAACGGCGACGAGACGGTCGCAGAAGGACGGCTCGAAGACGTTCTCAAGCAGCAGCACCGGCGGCGGCATCTCCAGGGCGGCCGGCGGCCGGTCGGCCAGCCGGCCGACGAAATCGAGCACCTGGCGCGCCGTCTCCGGCCCGTCGAGCGCGACGGCGACGACCCTTAGCTGCGGGTCCAGCACATACCAGAGCGCGCGACGCCGCTCGGCCGACGCGATCCCGCGGCTGCCGTAGAGCCTGCCGACCGTCGCATCGTGGTCGAAGAAATGCCGGATCCCCGGCAGATCGGCGACCAGGCGTACCGTGTCCGCGGCATCCGCACTCACCCCGAAGAAGCTTGCGCGCCGATCGTCGAACAGGCGGCGGCGGCCGGCGACGGCACTCAGGGCGGTCTGCGTGGTGGCGTCGGTCGACGACCCGAACAGATAGAGGACGACGATGCGACCGGCCGTCATGTCGAAAGTGTAGTCGCCATGCGGCGTGGTGCAGGCCTGCCGGAACCAGGGCGCCGGATCTCCCACGAAGAGCGACGCAAAGTCTTCCATCCCGACCTCCCGGCTGCGTCCCAGGGCGAAACCCGCCTGCCGACGAACTATGTGCGTCGATCGAGAGTGCGACAACCAGGTGCCACGATCCGCCAGGAGATCGGTGAAAGCGGCCAGCCTGGTGTGGTCCAGACCTTAGGACGGGAGGTTCCTCGCCTTCTCGAGCCGGATGATCGACCGGAGGATTTTCAGGGCTGTGTAGAAGTCGGCGCCCTCGATCGCAGACCGGACGGCGGCCAGAGCCGGGGCGACCTCCGGGCCGAGATCGGCCGGTTGCTCGCGCTCGAGACGGCGCAGCATCGCGTCGACCATCGTCCTGGCGTCCGGTAGCTCCTCCTGCGTCCCGGCATAGGCTATCTGAAGGGCATAGTACAGGCGGCTGATCGTCGTTTCCGCCTCGTGCGCCGCCATGATCTGCTTGCCGAACAGGAATCGCGCCTTGCTGACGAGCTCCACCCGGCACCGGCTTCGGAATCTGATGGTCGCGCCGTTGACGACCATCATCTCACCCGGTCGGAGTTCCAGAACGAGATGAGACATAAAGCACCGTATCCAAGCGGCCACCTGATCGCGGCCGACGCTGCTCGATCTTCCCCGATCGGGGTTTCAACTTCATGAAAATCCGTCGATCAAGACAGATAGGATGCCAGGGAAAGACCCTTCATATCGGCGATCAGAGAGTAGGCCGCGGTGAGCTGCGCCTTGTTGTTGGAAAGCGCCGTCGACAAGGCGGCGGGGTCGCTGTCCTTCGACGCGTCGAGCTGCTTGCTCAACGCGCTCGACAGGGTCGAGAGCGAACTCGCATGCGTGGACAGGTCGTTTTGTAGCTGGCCGAGCTGGCTTTGCGTCTGGATCAGGGAGTCGTTGGTCGTGGCGACGCTTCGTGTCGTGTCGGCGACCAGATCGGCATAGCCTGGTGTGCTCGGATCCGCGCTCGGCAGGCTGGCGACCACGGCGAGCGCACGCATCAGATCGCGGATCGACGAGCCGGTCGATGAGGCGCTGCCCGGGACGCCCTGGGTCAGAACGAAACCGGCCGGCACGCTGTCCGATACGCCGACCATGACGCTGCGCGCCGAGGAGGCGGCGCTGGCGGGATCGACGCTGAGTGCCGGTGCGAAAACGGAGGCGCCGGCGCTGTTGTCGGCGGCGGTAGCGAAGGTCGCAGCCTCGGTAGCCGCAGCGCCGTTGGCGCCGACCGAGGCGACGCTGGCGGCGATACTGGCCACCATGGCGCTCGTGCCGATGTTGGCGGGATCGGTGATTGGCGGGGTGTCGGAATGGACGCCGGCAAACACGTAGCCGGTCGTCCCCCTGGTGTTGGCGAGCACGGCAAGTTGCGAGAGAGCCTGCCGCGCCTGGCTCGCCGCGATCTGGATGGTGCCCGGGCTCCGATCGCTCTCCAGGCTCGTCAGCGACGTCTGCAGAGCGGTGCCGATCGCAGCGATCTGGCCGAGAGCGCTTGTACCGAGCGACAGCTCTGATTGCGCCGTCGTCACATTTTGCTGCATGGCCGAGAGCCTCGTGATCTCGGGCTGGAGGGAGAGCGCCTGGCTGCGCTGGTCGCCCAGCCCTGCATAGCTGTCCGCTTCGACGCCGGAGTTGATCGCACCCTGGATCGCGCTGTTCTGATCGTTGAGCTGGTCGAGCGCCGAGGCGAGGCTGGCATACGGCCCGGAGCCGGCGGTAATCGAGGAGAAGGTCATTGGCGTGACTAGGTGACCGCGGTGAGGAGCGCTGAAAACATCGACTGCATGGCCGTGATCACCTTGGCGTTCGCCTGGTAGGCGTTCTGCAAAGCGACGATCGAGGCCATCTCGTCGTCGACCGACACGCCCGACACGCTGGAGACCTTGGTGTTCAGGGCGGTCTGGATCGCGGTCTCGGACGTCAGGTCGGTCGCAGCCTGGCCTATGGTCGCGGCCTGCACGCTGGTGACGTTGGTGGCCAGGCTGGTGATGTCTGTCGCTCCGGAAAAGGAGGCGCTGAGCGTGCCGCTCACGCCCAGCCCGGTGGTCGGGGCGGGCGGCTGCAGCACCCCAGCCTGAACGTCGGGCCCGAATGCGAAATTGAGCAGACGGTCGATCAAGGTGGTGTCGGACGAGCCGCGCGTGGTGTTGGTCGCGAAGCTGGAGGCTCCGGTCGTTGAGCCGACGACGTCGTGCGTGCCGTCGCGTATCAATGCCCCGTTGGCGACGACCGCCGGGTTGACCGTGATATCGGCGGAAAAGCCCACTTCGCCGGCCGGCGAGGCGGCAGCAGTGGAGGGGGGCGGCACCGTTCCGGTCGCGCCGACGAACAAGGTGAGACCCTGGGCATCGAAGCGCGCGGCGAGGGTCTGAGAGAACGTATCGAGTTGCGCCTGCATAGTCGGCAGCGTCTGGTCGCGGAGGCCGATATTGGCGCCCAGCCTGCCGCCGACCAGGCTGGTGGTCACGTCCTTGCCATTGAGGGTGATGGCCGGGATCGTGCCTGGATAGACGGAGGCCGCGTCGAGCGTCGCGTTCGTGGTAGCGAGCGGACCGCTGTTCTGGTGCGTCGGCAGGGCGGTGCCGTCGGCCGTGCTGACGAGCATGTCGCCGTTCGCGGTCTCCTGGTAGCGCACCGAGACAAGGCTCGACAGATCGCTCATGGCGGTCGCGCGCTGGTTTTCGAGATCCGCCGTGCTCAGGCCGCCGGCGCGAAGCTGGGCAATTTGATCGGACAACTTTCCGATCTGGCCAAGCGCGGCATTGGCGCTCTGCACCTCGGTGACGATCGAGTCCTGCGCCGCCTGACGAGCCGCCTGATAGGATGTGGCGGTGTCGCGCAGTCCGCCGGCGAGTGTATTGGCGGCGCTCACAACGGCTTGCTGCGCTGCCGCGTTCGATGGATCGGCCTCCAACGTCAGCAGGCTGGATTGCACGTTGCCGACATTGTCGGACAAGGTGCCGCTGGCGCCGGGATCGGCACTGGTGGAACCCTGGAGCGCGGAGACGGTGGATAATCCATCGTTCACGGTCTGCAGCGCCGACACGGTTGCGTTCTGGCTGTAGAGGCTCGCTTCCAGGGCGTCGTCGACGATGCGGGTGGTGAGCCCGACCACGACACCGCTTCCTTCGCTGCCCGCCGACCGGGACGACAGCGACACGGTCTCGGCCACGTATCCGGTGGTGCTGGCATTCGCGACGTTCTGCGATGCGACAGACATCTGCGACTGAAGCGCATCCAGACCGCTCGAGGCGATCGTCAATGAGTCGCTCAGTCCCACGATCACCTCCGATCCGGCCGGCGCGTCACCGGACCATCCTCATGCTCGGCGAGAAACCCTAATTTTTCGTTAGCATCACTGTTTCATGGACAGAACCGTCTGCAGCATTTCGTTGGCGGTGGTGACGACCTTGGCATTCGCGCCATACGCCTGCTGCGCGGTGATGAGCTTGGTCAGATCGGTATCGAGGCTGGTGGTGGAGTTCTCGACCGAGGAGGTCTCCAGCGCGCCGGCACCGTTCTGGCCTGCGAGCGACTCGACCGCAGAGCCGGAGCCGGACGTGGCCGTATAGGCTTCGCCGTCATGCGCGGTCAGGGCGTTAGCATCGGCGAACGTCGCAAGGGGTATCTTGCCGATGATCTGTGAATGGTCGTTGTCGAAATTCGCCATGATGTTGCCGTCGGTGGTCATGGAGATGCCGGTATAGCTGCCCGATGTGACGCTGTCGGTCTGAATGGACGCGGCCGAACCGACATTGTTGGCGTCCGTGGACATCGTGGTTCCCGATGTCGAGCCGATCGCGCCGAGCTTGACGGTCATCGGCTGGGAGACCCCCGCCAGGGTGGCGGGGATGGTGAAGCTCGCCGTCGCGCCGGCCGTGGCGTTCGTCGGGCCCGCCGCAGAAGCCGGAGTTGTCTGCGTGATCCCGCTCAGGAGGCCATTGGCATCGAACGTGACCTGCGCGGTCGCGGACGGCGCAGCCCCGTCCACCGACGCGGACACCGTCCATTGATTGGCGCCCGAGGGCGTCCAGTTCGTGGTGACGGTGTGCTGCTGCCCCGCCGCGTCGTAAATGGTTTGCGACTGCGTGGTGGCGGTCGTCGTCGATGCCGGGTTGGCGGCGGCGGTACTCCCGGGGAGGCTGGCAATGTCGGTGATGACGCTGGTCTGGGTCGGACGGAACGTCACGTTGGATACGTTGATCGGGTTCAGCGTGGTGGTATCGATGGTGCCGTTGCTCGAGACGGCATAGGCCTTGAGATATTCGTTGGAGGAGTTGACCAGGAAGCCCTCGTTGTCCTCGCTGAAATTGCCGTTCCTCGTGTAGTAGTCGGTGGGCTGGAAGGATTTCGACGTGGTGGTCGAATCTCCGTTCTCCTCAGCGACGTTGAAGAACCCGTTTCCCGAGATTGCCAGCGCCAGGGTGTTGGCGCTCGCGGTGATGCTGCCCTGGGCATCGTTCTGCGCCGCGGTCGACGCGCGAACAGTCTCGGAAGTTCCCTGCGCCGCCGAGGAATTCAGGACGTAATCGGAGAAGTCGGTGTCAGACGCCTTGTAGCCCACGGTCTGGCTGTTGGCGATATTGTTGCCGATGTCGGTGAAGGCATGAGCTTGCGCGGAGAGTCCGCTGACCGCCGTATTCAGAGCGCCGATAATCGACATCGCATGTCTCCAGCAGAGGGGCTTGTTGATCGTGCATGGGCATCAGCACGAAGCGTGCCAAGGATTTGAACGAAGCAAATCAAGGTTTTCGTCCGGCTGGCTTCGGTCTTTGCGTGCCGCCCGGCAAACCGTGCCGGGTCATTCCTGCCGCGACCGGCTCGTTGCCGGCACGCGAAGGCCTACAAAAGCCGGGCCGTCCGACTGGCCCGCAACTTGCTCTAGGCGGAGCCGGAGGAAACGCCATGTCTGTTTTGCCGATCGCACCGATGCCGGCCGCGGTAGGGTCTGCGCCGCTCCCGTCCGTGCCTGGCGGGGACGATGCCATGTCGTTCGGCGCCCATATCGACGTCGTGTCGCAGAAGCCCTCCCCCTTTCAGGCGAATGCTCCGTCGTCTTCCGATTCATACTCTGGCAACCAGTCTGCGGCACAATCGCGCCCGGCCGGCAAATCGGTCGACAGGACGAAGGGGGGCGAGATGGCAGACGCGGATCGTCCGGACCCGGATATCGGCGGCGGCGCGGAAAACAGCGGCAAGGCCGCACCGGCGGAAACGCTGCCTGCCGCCAAGCCCATCACCGACACGGCTGCGACGCCAACGACGCCGGACAGTTTCCCGGCCTCGTCGCCACAGCACGCTGTCGCGACGAGTCCTGAGTCCGCTGTCACCACGAGTCCTGGGCTCGCTGTCGCCACGAGTCCTGGGCGCGCTGTCGCGACGAGCCCTGGGCGCGCTGTCGCCACGACGAAGCCATCCGCCAGGCACGCATCCGACAAAGCGGAGCTGGCCGATTCCGCCTCGCAGACTGCGACGATGACCGCCGGCGTTCCGGAGATCGGGTCACCGGAAATGGCAGCGATCCGCCCCTTGCCGGAAACCTCTTCCGCGCCCTCCTCCGGATCCGTGGCGCAGGGCTTGACGGGATCCGACCGCACGGCCGACGCCGCGGCGGCCGCGCGTGGCGCAACAGTCCCGCAAGCGCGAGCGGATCGACACGACCGGGGCTCGCACGGACGCGGGGAATTCGGCGTCCGCGCGACCGCGCCTCTCGACCGAGAACAGATCGCAGCTCCTCACGATCCCTCCAGTCCGCCGGAGCCATTTTCCCACCATCTGTCGAGCGTGTCGCAGGACGCTCCCTTGTCGACCGCGACGCCCATCCGGAATGGAGAGACGACGGCGGTGGCGGAGACAGGGCAGGCCCCGCCTGGTCAGACCGGAAACGACATACTCGCCCCGACGCCGTATGGCGACGCGATCCAAAGCGGCGGGACAAGGCAGCCCGACCTTTCGGCGCAGGTCGCGGCCCCCCTGGTCAGGCTGGCCTCGGCGGCCGACGGTTCGAGCCATGTGCAGGTCTCGATGCATCCGCGCGACCTGGGGAGCGTGGAGATCCATCTCGATCGGCGCTCCGACGGATCGGTGTCCGTCTCTGTCGCCGCCAGCGAGCCGGCGACGCTTCGAAGCCTGATCGCCGACCAGGCGCATCTTCATGCGGCGCTCGACGCGGCCTCGGTCCCCTCTGCCGAACGGCACTTCACCTTCGAACTGACCGCTCCTGCCGCAGACAAACCGCAGCACACCGAAGCGGATCGGGGAAGCCAGAACGGGGCAGGACAGAATGCGACGGGCCAGAATGGGCCGGGGAGCGGAAGCGGTCGCGATGATGGTGGCCGCCGGAAGGTTCAGGGCGAGGAGATGATGGCGGGCTCGGGCCGGCCTCTGTCACGCGCGGGCCTGACCGACGATCGCGCGCGCGGGCCGTCCTTCGCTGCAGCGCGCTCCGGTTCCTACCGGATCGCCATCAACATCACCGCCTGATAAGGGCAGGAGAGCCACATGAGCGCGACCGTCTCGTCATCGTCCGATCTGCTCACCGCCGCGCAGACCGCGGCGAAAAAGGCGCATGCCACCAATGCGGCGAGCTCGGCCGCGACGTCGAGCGATGCGGGCGGCACCGACGCACTCTCGTCGCTGACCAGCAACTACAACCAGTTCCTGACCCTGCTGACGGCCCAATTGCAGCACCAGGACCCGACCAGTCCGACCCAGACCGACAGTTTCACCAGCGAGCTCGCCCAGTTCGCCGGGGTCGAACAGCAGATCAAGACCAACACCAACCTGACGCAACTGCTTTCTCTCAACCAGGACGGTCTGGTCAGCGACAGCGCGTCCTATGTCGGCAAGCAGGCGGTGGTGTCGTCGAGCCAGATCGCGCTGCAGAACGGCAAGGGCACGCTGCAGATCGGCCCGACGAACGCCGCCGAGACGGTCGCCGTGGCGGTGACGAATTCGGCCGGCGCGGTGGTGAAGACGCAGACGCTCAGCGTCGGGCCGGGAACCACGTCGTGGAGTTGGGACGGCAAGAGCGATTCCGGGACGAGCCTGCCGGACGGGCCATACGACGTCGCGGTCGTCGCTCAGGGCAGCGCCGGCAGCACGCAGGCGGTGCCGTTCAGCGTGGTCGGCACCATCACCTCGGTCGCGAAGAACGGCACCAGCGGGGTCAATGTCGCCATGGGTTCGACGACGGTGGATCTGAGCAACGTCACGTCGCTGCTCGGTTCCCCCTAAGCGACGTCATGTCGCTGCTCGCTTCTGCCTGAGCGCGATGCGACGATCCGCCTCAGCGCGCGTTGGCCGGTCTCGGATTGGGGGAAGCGGCATGGGCGGCAAGGTCAAGGCGATCGCGGGCGAGATCACCGTAGCGCGCGGTCCGTGGTCCGAGACGCTGTTGGTCTGCCGCAAATGCAGCAAGAGACTGGGCGGGGGGTTCGGTCCGGACGGGGAGGCACCGCTCGCCGGCGCGCTCAAGGGCATTCTGCGGGAGCGCAGGCTACGCCGCACCGTTCGCGTCATCGAGGTCGGCTGTCTCGACATCTGTCCGAAGAAGGGCGTGGTCGTCGTGCGGGGCCGGGCGCCCTCGGAGATGCTGATCGTTCCGGCGGGCATGCAGGACGAGGCGGTCGCGGCCCGGCTTCTCGCCTCCGACTTGACACCCCCGGCCACAGCCGGTTCCTGACAGCTCCGTTCGCGAGCTGGCTTCCATGTTCCTGCATCATCTCGACCCTCTGCTCGTCCATTACGGTTACGGGCTGGTCGGTCTCGTGGTCATGCTGGAGAGCATGGGCGCGCCTCTGCCGGGCGAGAGCCTGCTGATCGGCACCGCGCTCTATTGCGCCACGACCCACAAGCTCGATATCGGCTGGGTTATCCTGGTCGCGATCGTCGGCGCGGTGATGGGAGACAATCTCGGCTACCTGATCGGCCGCTCGCTCGGTTTCAGGGCGCTGGCGCGGTGGGGCCGGCATGTGGGTCTCACCGAGGAGCGGCTGACTCTGGGCCGCTATCTGTTCCGGCGACATGGCGGCAAAGTGGTGTTCTTCGGCCGCTTCATCGCCGTGCTGCGCACCTTCGCCGCCCTCCTGGCCGGCGCCAACCGGATGCCCTGGTCCAGCTTCCTGCTCTGGAACGCTCTGGGCGGCATAGGCTGGGCAGGCGGCTACACGATGGCCGCCTACCTGCTCGGCAGCCAGGTCGAGAAAATCTCGGGCCCGATCGGGATCGGCTTCGGCATCGTCGCCGTGCTCGTCATCGCCGGGGCGTTCGTCTTCCTCAAGCGGAACGAGAAGCGACTGACCGAGGACGCGCTGGCGGCGGCGAAACGGGAGCCGACGCACTGAGCGGCGTCAGACGTTGGTCTGCATCGAGTCGGGCGGATCGTCCTCCGGCCGGAAATAGAGCGACGCACACGCCTCCTCCAGAACGCCGCCGACCAGGCCCATGTCGTCCCGGTAGGCGTCGGCGAGGATCTGGTCGACATCCGGCGAGCGGCCCTCGAAATACATGCGGTGCACCGACTCCCGCCGCGCGCCATAGACGATGCGGCCGATGCTGGTCCAGATGCAGGCCATGCTGCACATCGCACAGGGCTGAAGCGTGGAATACAGCGTGGCGCCCCGCAGATCGTCGCGACCGAGCGCTTGGCAAGCAAGCCGGATGGCGGTGATCTCGGCATGCGCGGTGGGATCGTGCTCGGCCGAGACCTCGTTATGCGCCTCGGCGACGATGCGGCCCTCCATGACGATGATGCAGCCGATCGGTCCGCCGCCTTGGCTGTTCTGCCCCTCGCGCGCCCGTCTCAGGGCGCGATGCATCATCGCGAGATCGTCGTCGGTCGTCGGCATCCTGGGCTCCTTGTCGGTCCAACGGACACTGCGGCGATGCGTTCCGCGCGGTGCCGCCGTGCGGGCTGGACGCGGACCCGGTTTGTCGGAACAGTCTCGGCCGCCATGACCACGGACCCGCTATGACCAGATCCATCACCGCCCGCGCCGCCCTGCTTCCGGCTCCGCTTCTGGCCGCGCTGCTGCTCTGCGGCGCGGCGGCCGGGCCGACCGCCGCGGCAGGCGGAGCGCCGGCCACGGCATCGGCGCCCGCGCCGGACGGCCAGCCCAAAACCGACAACGCGCTGATCGCGCAGCTCCCGGCCGACAGCGTCACGCATCACAGCTTCTCCGCACCGGGGGTCGCGGCGCTCGGCTACAGCGCCACCGCCGGGACCCTGACCCTGCGCGACGACAAGGGCGCGCCGTCGGCGCGGGTGTTCTACGTCGCCTATGTCGCCGACGGGCAGCAGGCGCAGAAGCGCCCGGTCAGCTTCTTCTTCAATGGCGGTCCCGGCGCCGGCAGCGCCTTCCTGCATCTGGGCGCAGCAGGGCCCGTGGTGCTGAACTTCCCGGCCAGCAACCCGACCGACGGCGCGAACGCAAGGCTCGCCGCCAACCCCGATAGCTGGCTGCGCTTCACCGACATGGTGTTCATCGACGCCGTCGGCACCGGCTACAGCCGCCCGGTCGACGCCGAGAAGGCGGCCAAGCAATTCTACGGCGTCAAGCAGGACGGCTCGGCCTTCGCCAGCGCGATCCGGCTGTGGATCGAGCGCAACCGCCGCGAGGTCTCGCCCAAATATCTGGTCGGCGAAAGCTATGGCGGCGTGCGCTCGATCAAGACCGCCTACGCGCTGGAGACCGAGCAGAACATCCTGCTGTCCGGCATCGTCATGGTGTCGCCGGCGATCGAGATGAGCCTGGTCGGCAACGAATCCGATCCGCTGGCCGTCGCGATGACCCTGCCCAGCCTGGCCGCCGGTCAGATGGAGCGCACGCATTCCCTTACGCCGCAAGCGATCGACGACGCCTATCGCTACGCGTTCGGCCCGTATCTCTCGACCCTGGCCGGCCCGCCGCCCGACGGCGACGCGGCGAAGGCCTTCTACGGCAAGATCGCCGACATGACCGGGGTGCCGGAGCGGGTTGTCGCGGCGCAGCGGGCGATGCTGCAGGTGCAGTCGCACGACGTGCGCAGCCGCGATGGACGGCTCTACAGCCTCTATGACGATACCGTCTCGATCGCCGACCCGTTTCCGGATGGCGCCGATAACGCCGACAGTCCTGAGCCGGTACTGGCGGGCTTCGGTCTGGCCTACGGCAATGCCTTCACCGGCTATGTCGGCGACGTGCTCGGGTTCCATACCGAGCTGAAATACGACCTGCTCAATCTCGAGGTGAACGGCGCGTGGGACTACAAGCAGGGCGGCGCGCTGATCGCCCAGGGGGTGCCGGACCTGCGCAAGCTGCTGGCGCTCAACCCGTCGCTGCGTGTGTTCATCGCGCATGGACTGTTCGATCTGGCCTGCCCGTTCTCGGGCTCGCGCTGGCTCGTCGAGCATATCCCGGTCGGCCGCGACCGCATCAGGCTGAAGCTCTATCCGGGCGGGCACATGCTCTATACCCGTCCGGATAGCCGGGCGGCACTGTCGCGGGACGTGGCGGCTCTCTATGCCACGGCGCCGTGAGTCACGCCGTCAGAGCGCCACGCTGAGCGTCAGCCACAGGCTCCGTCCGGGCTGGGTGAACCAGAGCGGGGTGCCCGACGCGACGGTATAGCCCGCCAGGGCATCGATCTTGGTGCTGTCGAGCAGGTTCTGCGCCTGCAGCGCGATCCGCAGCGGCGGGAGCCCGCGGTTCGGCGTGACGGTGCGGCCGACGCTGAGATCGAGCTGCTGGAACGGGTCCAGCCCGGCCTGGCGGTCGGTGTCGCCGAAGCGCGCGCCGACCCATTTCTCGGTCAGAGCACCGAACCAGCCGGCGGAGCGATACAGCAGGCCGCCGGCCAGCGTCGCCTGCGGGGTGTTCGGGATCGGGGCGCCGCTGTCGTGATCGCGGCCGCGATTGAGGCTGGCATTGCCATAGAGGCTGAACCCAGCGCCGAGACCGATGGTCGCCTCCGCCTCGAGCCCCAGATAGGTCGCCCCGCCCTGGGAGAAGGCCAGCGTCTCCGCGCCGACGGTGCGGGTTCCGGTCAGGGTGTCGAACTGGATCGCATACCCGTCCAGGGCGACCGAACAGCCGGGGACGGCCAGGGTGCTGCCGAGCTGGAAGTTCCAGCTCCGCTCCGGCGACACCTGGCCGGGACCGGTGGTGGTGTCCAGCAGTTGGAGCTGCGGTGCGAGAAAGCCTTCCGCGGCCTGGGCATAGACCGACCAGCCCTTGGCCAGGCGCTGCCGGAGCACCAGGGACGGCAGCATCGCGTCATACTCCACGTGCTCGTCGGTCGGCAGTCTGGTGCCCTCCATCACCGGGGCCGCGATCTGCCGAGCGGCATAGGACCATTTCAGCCCCGGAAGCACGGTCAGTCCGGGCAGCGCGCCCGGCAGCGGGCGCCATTCGAGCTCGGCGTAAGGTTGCAGCGTGACGAGCGAGTCGCGTTGCGCTCGGTCGGTCGCGGCGGAGTCCGCCACGCCGGCCACCGGCGCCAGCACCGGATCGAGCGCGCCGTCGCGGCTCAGATCCACCTCGTACAGGCTGCGCGCGTTGGCCTGGTATTCGCCCCAGAGGCCGAGCCGGAGCGTGGCGGACTGCCAGGCCCGTTCCAGCCGCAGCACGTCGCCCCAGGCGCGCAGGCCGTTGCGGCCGAGCTGGCCCGGCACGTCGTCGGCCGCGAGCGCGGTGCCGTCCGGCGTCTCGCCGTTCACGTCGGCGCCGGTGGAGAAATGCCGGTAGAGGCCGTACGTGTAGGCCTTCTCGTCGATCGAGACCGCCTGCGGGCCGGCCCAGTGCAGACCGGCATAGGCGAAGTCGGTGCGGTAGGTCTCGCCGTTATAGGGGGCGAAATTCTGCTGCGCCGGATCGTCGGTCAGCCCGAAATTCGGGCCGAAGCGGTCGATCTGCGCGATGGTCGCGCCCGGCGGCTGCATCTGGTGCAGCCATTCGGTCGCGCCGGAAGCGGTCAGCGTCAGGCTTTCGTCGATCGGCAGCACCGCCTTGGCGAACAGGTTGCTCCGCGTGCTGCCGGTGCCGGTCAGGGAGCCGTCGCTGGTCACGTGTTCCGCCTCGACCACCAGCGACAGGTCGTGCAGCCGCCCGAGCCTGCCGCTGTCGAGGCGCAGCCCGGTCCGGTGGGTCTCGAACGACCCGACCGTCTGCGATGCGGACCCGCCCGGCTGCTGCGCCGGATCGATCGACAGGAGCGCGATGGTGCCGCCGAAGGTGGCGTTGCCGATCGTCGCCCCGCTGCCTGGACCGCGATCAACCGCGACCGACCGCAGCGCCTGGGACGCGAAATAGGCGGTCGAGTGATGGGTGAAATCGTCGGTGTCGCCGAACGGGATGCCGTCGAAGGTGACGTTGTACTGGCCGTCGGCGAAGCCGCGGATGGTCAGGTCGGCATTCTCCGCCAGGCCGGGCCCGTTCGGCGCGATCGAGACCACGCTGGGAGTCAGCCTGACGATGTCGTCGTACGAGGCGGTCGGCGGCGCCACCGTGCGCAGGAAGGCGGTCGTCAGGCTGCTGGTGGGCTGGATCGGATCGGCCGGCAGCGTCGAGACCGGCGCCTCGGATCCGGAGACGAGGATGTTCTCCGGCTGATACACCGGCGACCCGAACGCCGGGACCGGACCGAGGGACGCCGCAATGCCGGCGGCGATCGAGGCGATGGCGAGATCGCGCAGCAGGCGGTCGGTCCGGAATGGCATCGTCCCGGCCTGCTAGCCGAGGGCGACTTCGCTGTCGTGTGAAGGCTTGGTGACGCGATGCAGGCGGCGGCGATGCCCGACTTGGCCAATCGGCGAAACAATCGCTTGTTTTCGCCATTTGGCTGAACTATGTCTCTGAAGCGTCGTGAGGAGTTGCCCATGCAGCCGTCTCGTGCCCTGAGCCAGGTTCCGCCGCACCGGATACCACGCCTGGCTCCCGACCCGATCGACGGCCGCGTCACCGATGAGGAGGCCCGTGCGATGCTGCGCGCCGTGCTGGCGTTGTTCGATCGCTGGTCGCTGTCCCGGGAAGAACGTCTGATCCTGCTCGGGCGGCCGAGCGACCGGACCTTTCAGCGCTGGCGGGCCGGCGAGGTCGGCACGCTGCCGGTCGACACCGTGCACCGGCTCGGCGACCTGCTCGGCATCCACAAGGCGCTGCGCTACATGTTCGCCGACCTGACCCATGCCTATGGCTGGATCCGGCGCCCCAACGCCGCGTTCGGCGGCCGATCGGCGCTCGATGCGATGCTGCAGGGCGCGCCGGCGCACCTCGCCCGGGTCAGGGCCTATCTCGACGCGGAACGGGGCGCCTGGTGAGCCGAAGGCTGGCCTGGGCCAGCGCCAGCAGGATCATCCGCACCATCTACCCGCCGGTCGATCTGTTCGAGGACATCGCCGACCCCTCCGACTGGGACCTGCTGGCCGCGGCGGAGGCCAAGCTCAATCCGCGCCTGGCCGACCGGATCGGCAACCTGGGGCTGGTGCCGGCCGAACGGCGCATCGCCGGTCCGACCGCGTCGATCGCGATGGGCGCCTTCACCCACGTATCGACCGACCGTCCGAGCCGCTTCTCCGACGGACGGTTCGGCGTCTGGTATTGCGGCGACCGCCCGGAGGTGGCGCTGGCCGAGACCGCCCATCATTTCGAGCGATTCATGCGCGCGACCGCCGAGCCGGCCTGCGACGCGGATTTCCGGCTGCTGAGCTGCGCGGTCGGCGGCGCGTGCCTCGCGGCGCCGGAGGCATGCCTCGACCCGGACGACTGGTCGACGGGCCAGGCGTTCGGCCAGGACGCGCGCCGGTCCGGGCGCGACGGTGTGGTCTATCGCAGCGTGCGCTATCCGGCCGGCGTGGCCGCGGCGCTGTTCTGGCCGGACTGCCTGACGCTGCCGATCACCCAGTCCCGGCAGTATCGCTATCGCTGGGACGGGCGGCGCATGACGCATTACCTGCCGAACGACGCCACCGCCTGGTCGCCCTGGCCGATCGAGGGGGTGGCGTGATGGCCTGTATAGGCAGTCGCCGGGCTCTGCCCGGCACCCGCCAGGGGACAGTCGTCCCCTGGACCCCTTGGGTATGGTCTGCGGTTTAGCCTCAGCCGGGGGGTGTCGCCGGGTCCATCGCCGGGGTCGGGGTGGGGGCCGGCCGCGACGCCGCGATCGGCTCGCCGACCGCCGGCGCCGGACGCGACCCCTCGGTGATCATCTCCAGACGGCCGGTCACCTGGCCGCCATCCTCGACCTGCAGGCGCCGGCAGCGGGCGGTGCCGACCAGCCGGCCGGTGGCCCGGATGGTCAGGTTCCCGCGCGCGGTGAGCGTGCCGTCGACGGTGCCGGCGAGCTCGGCATCCTCGACCTCGATCTCGCCCCGGAACACGCCGCCCGGCGCCACCGCCAGCTCGGTCGCATGGATCATGGTCGCCTCGACGGTGCCCTCGACCACCAGACGCTCGGCATCCTGGACCACGCCCTGGACGCTGATGCCGCGGCCGACCACCAGGGTGCGACGCTCGGTCGCCTCCTTCTTCGGCACGGACGGGCCGGCACCGGGCTGGCCGGGAGCGGCGCCAGGAGCAGCGCCGGGCATCGGCGCCCGCATCATGCCGCCCGGCTGGGTCGGCGCGGCGGGGACCGCACCGGAAGCGCTGTTCGGCGGGGACGGCGGAGCGGGGAACGGTGAACGACCCATCGTCGGGGCCTCCTTCGGCTCTGTTGGGTTCTGGGACGTAGGGGATTGCGGCATGGATGGTCGGGCCGTGGCATCGGCCCTGCTTGCGGCACCTTGCGGGTTCGCCTGGGGATCGGCGAGCACGGAGGACCGGGGCGGCTGAAACACCGGAGCAGGCGTCGCACCCTCGTCGGGTTTGCGTCTCTTGAACAAAGTCTAACCCCGCTGCTCTCGTCGATGGTTCGGTTCCGAGCGGCGCTGTCATGTTGCTGCCGTAGCTGCGCGACGACAGACCGATCTCCGCCTTAGCCCCGGCCGCGCCGGGGGACAAGGCCGTCCGGACGGACCGTTCCGCATGCCGAGCGGTCCTGGACGATCGGTTCCCAACCCCCGGTCGCGCCTGCGACCGGCGCCAGGGCAGGACGTTGCCGCCGGCCTTGCCGGGTGGTAGCGGAACCGCTTGCCGTCAGAGGATGTCCGTCGTGTCGCTCTCCAATCTCTTGAACGATGCGCGATTCGATCTGCTCTGCATCGGCAACGCCATCGTCGACGTGCTGGCCCCGGTCGACGCGGGCATGCCGGAACGACAGGGCATGGCGCCGGGCAGCATGACGCTGATCGACGCGGCGCGCGCCGATGCGCTCTACGCCCAGCTCACCCCGGAGCGGCAGACCGGGGGCGGCTCGGCCGCGAACACCGCCGTGGTGGCGGCGGCGCTGGGTGCGCGCACCGCCTATCTCGGCACCGTGGCCGACGATGCGCTGGGGCGCGCCTACGCCGCCGACCTCGACGCGGCCGGGATTTATTTCCCGACCCCGCCGCTGCCGAAATCCCGCGCCGGCGACCGCAGCACCGCCCGCTGCCTGATCCTGGTGACGCCGGACGGGCAGCGGACGATGAACACCTATCTCGGCGCCTGCACCGCATTCGGCCCGGACGATCTCGACGCGGCGACGGTGCGCGAGTCCCGCATCACCTATCTGGAAGGCTACCTGTTCGATCCGCCGGCGGCGCAGGAGGCGTTCCGCCGCGCCGCCGAGCTGGCGCATGCGGCCGGCAGGACCGTCGCCCTGTCGCTGTCGGACCCGTTCTGCGTCGATCGGCATCGCACGGCGTTTCAGGCGCTCGCCGCCGGCCACGTCGACATCCTGTTCGCCAACGAGGACGAGATCGTCTCGCTCTACGAGAGCGAGAGCTTCGAGCAGGCCGCGGAGCGGGCCGGACGCGACGTGGCGCTGGCGGTGCTGACCCGGTCGGAGAAGGGCAGCGTGGTGTTCCGGGACGGCGAGCGGACCGACATTCCGGCGGTGCCGACCCTGGTCCGCGACAGCACCGGCGCCGGCGACGCCTATGCCGCCGGCTTCCTGGCAGGACTGACCCAGGGACTGCCGATCGCCGAATGCGGCAGGATCGGCAGCGTCGCCGCAGCGGAGGTGATCTCGCATTTCGGCGCCCGACCGGAGGCGGATCTGCGGGCGCTGGTGGCGCGCTGACCGCCGCCGCGATTGGCTGACCTGCGGCGCGCCGGGAGGCTTGCCGCCATTTAAGGCGTGCAATAGTGGCACTGCCGCATTATCTAGCCGCGAAGCATTCCCCAGATCCGGGGCCGAAGCGGGCCCGCCTGCGCCGTCGTCACCCGGCCTGAAGCCGGGCGCGGGACGGCGCTTGGCGCAGATCCCGCCCGACCGGACGCAGACGAGAGCCAGACCGCCCGCATGGACATTCGCAACATTGCCATCATCGCCCACGTCGACCATGGCAAGACCACCCTGGTGGACCAACTGCTGCGGCAGTCGGGCTCGTTCCGCGACAACCAGGTGGTCGCCGAGCGGGCGATGGACCGCAACGACCTCGAGCGCGAGCGTGGCATCACCATCCTGGCCAAGTGCACCAGCGTGGTCTGGAAAGACACGCGCATCAACATCATCGACACGCCGGGCCATGCCGATTTCGGCGGCGAGGTCGAGCGCATCCTGAACATGGTGGATGGCGCGATCGTGCTGGTCGACGCCGCGGAGGGCGCGCTGCCGCAGACCAAGTTCGTGCTGACCAAGGCGCTGGCCCGCGGCATCAAGCCGATCGTGGTGGTCAACAAGGTCGATCGCCAGGATGCGCGTCCGGACGAGGTGCATACCGAGATGTTCGACCTGTTCGCGGCGCTCGGCGCCAACGACGAGCAGCTCGACTTCCCGATGCTGTTCGCGTCCGGCCGGCAGGGCTGGGCGGACGTGGAGCTGGACGGGCCGAAGAAGGACCTCGCGCCGCTCTACGACCTGGTGCTGAGCCACGTGCCGGGACCCAAGCTCGACAAGGACGCGCCGTTCGCGATGGTCGCGTCGATCCTGGAGGCGGACAATTTTCTCGGCCGCGTGCTGACCGGCCGCGTCGAGCAGGGACGCGCGCGCGTCAACATGCCGGTGCGTGTGCTGCGCGCCGACGGATCGGTCGTCGAGACCGGCCGCCTGACCAAGCTGCTGGCGTTCCGCGGCCTGGAGCGGGTGCCGACCGAGGAGGTCGAGGCGGGCGACATCGTCGCCGTGGCCGGCCTGTCCGAGGCGACGATCCCGGAGACCATCGCCTCTCCGGAAGTCACCGCGGCGCTGCCGGCGATCCCGGTCGATCCGCCGACCCTGTCGATGACGTTCCGCCTCAATGACGGTCCGCTCGGCGGCCGCGAGGGCAAGAAGGTGACGTCGCGGCAGATCCGCGACCGGCTGTTCAAGGAAGTCGAGGGCAACGTGGCGATCCGCGTGTCGGAGAGCCCGGAGAGCGAGGCGTTCGAGGTGGCCGGGCGCGGCGAATTGCAGCTCGGCGTGCTGATCGAGCAGATGCGCCGCGAGGGATTCGAGCTGACCATCGGCCGTCCGCGGGTGCTGACCCGCGACAACGAGGAGACCGGCGAGCGCGAGGAGCCGTTCGAGGAGATCCTGGTCGACGTCGACGAGCCCTATTCGGGCGTGGTGGTCGAGAAGCTCAGCATCCGCAAGGGCATGATGCAGGACATGCGGCCGTCCGGCGGCGGCAAGGTGCGCCTCACCTTCATCATCCCGTCGCGCGGGCTGATCGGCTACCATAACGAGTTCCTGACCGACACGCGCGGCACCGGCATCATGAACCGGCTGTTCGCCGGCTATCAGCCCTGGGCCGGATCGATCGCCGGCCGGGTGAAGGGGTCGCTGATCAGTTCCGAGGACGGCGCCGCCGTGCAGTATTCGCTGTTCTCGCTGCAGGAGCGCGGCGTGCTGTTCGTCGACCCTGGCGAGAAGGTCTATGTCGGCATGATCCTGGGCGAGCATTCGCGCGAGAACGATCTCGAGGTGAACCCGATCAAGGAAAAGAAGCTCACCAACATCCGCGCCGCCGGCAAGGACGAGGCGCTGCTGCTGGTGCCGCCGCGCAGGATGAGCCTGGAGCAGGCGATCGCCTATATCGAGGACGACGAGCTGGTCGAGGTGACGCCGTCGGCGGTGCGCATCCGCAAGCGCTACCTCGACCCGAACGAGCGCAAGAAGATGGAGCGTCGGGGCGACAGCGCCGCCTGATTCGAGTGGGCGACAGCGCCGCACAGGCTTCGTGTGGCAGTGTCTGCGCAGAAACGATCGGCGGGGAAACCCGCCGATTCGCGTTCCCGCACCATAGACGCACCGTAGAATCCGTCGCTTTCGGACGATTCCGACCGGATGGGCCGGCCTCGCCATGAAATTGACATGATCCGTTATCGGTTTTCCCCAGGATTATGTTGTTTTTCAGGCGGTTTTGCCCGGACGTTGTAAATATTACCGAACTTTGACCCGCGACTCGCCGGGCCTGACATGTTATGAAACGCAGGCGCAGCGGCCCCTGTCGGGGATCGACCTCGCAGCAACAACGCCTGTCCCATCCTCGGAGACATCCATGACCTTCACGACCCGGTTCCTTGCCGCCGTTTCCACCGCTGCCCTGCTTGGCGCGGCGGTGCCGGCTTTCGCCCAGACCACCCCTGACACCGCCGCCCCGGCGACCACGGCTCCGGCCGCGCCGATGGCCGCTCCGATGGCTGCGCCGAGCACCACCGCTCCGGCCACCACCACCGAGGCTCCTGCCGCGTCGAGCGACACCATGGCGCCGAAGAAGACCACCAAGCACCACAAGAAGACCACCAAGAAGGCGAAGAAGGCCTCCAGCAGCATGGCTGCGCCGCAGTAATCTGCGAGGCGTCGACGCCTCGCGCGTCCGGGGGGTGCCGGGACCGGTGAAAACCGGTTCCGGCACCCCTTTTCTTGTCTGGCCCGGTGATGTTCGGCCTGGTCGCGCCTGGCCTGATCCTTTCCGGCCCGATCCTGCATAATGCGGCGATGCAGACCCACCGCGACCGCCTGTCTCCCCGCCTCCTGCTGCAGATGGGAGGGCTGGGCTTCGCGTCCGGGCTGCCGCTCTACCTCACCTTCTTCACGCTGCAGCAATGGCTGTCCGAGAGCCACGTCTCGCTCCGCACCATCGGCGGTGCGGCTCTGGTCGGCCTGCCCTATCTGCTGAAGTTCCTCTGGGCACCGCTGCTCGACCGCCTTCCGCCCGGACCGCTCGCCCGGCTCGGCCGACGTCGCGGCTGGATGCTGCCGATCCAGGGCGCGCTCAGCCTCAGCATCGTCGTTCTGGCGCAATACGACCCGGTGCAGGCCCTGGCCGGCGTGTTCGCGACCGCCTGCGTGCTGGCGTTCTTCTCCGCCAGCCAGGACATCGTCATCGACGCGTGGCGGATCGAGAGCTTCGCCCCGGCCCTGCAGGCGGCGGCGCTGGGCGCCTATAGCTGGGGATACCGCATCGCCATGCTGTGCTCCGGCGCCGGCGCGATCTGGCTCGCGGCCAGGCTCGGCTGGCACCGGTCGCTGCTGGTCATGGCCGGCCTCAGCCTGGTCGGTCCGTCGCTGGCGCTGGCCGTGCGCGAGCCGGCGATCGCGGCCGAAGCGACCGGGATCGGATGGCGCATGGCGCTGCGGCGACGCGTGACCGACCCGTTCCGCGATCTGCTGGGCCGGCGCGACGCCTGGCTGATGATCCTGTTCGTCCTGCTGGCCAATCTCGGCACCCAGCTCGCCGACAGCATGGCCTATCCGTTCTACCACGCGCTCGGCTTCGCGCCGACCGCGGTCGCCAGCGCCAACGGCGTCCCGTCGCTGGCGGCGGCGCTGGCCGGCGCGGCGGCCAGCGGCCTCCTTGTCGCCAGGCTCGGCCTGGGCCGGTCGCTGATCCTGACCGCCTGCGTGCAGATGCTGTCGATCCTGCTCTACGTGGCGCTGGCCGGCGCCGGCGCGCAGTTCGCGCTGCTGTTCGCCAAGGTGACGCTGGAGGGGTTCGCCGAGGTCCTGGCGGCGACCACCTTCGCCACGTACCTGTCGCGGCTCTGCTCCCTGGACTACACCGCGACCCAGTTCGCGCTGCTCTCCTCGCTCGCCCCGGTGGCGTGGCGCACGCTGGGCGGCACCACCGGCTTCCTGGCCGATTGGCTGGGCTGGACCGGCTTCTACCTGCTGACCGTCGCCGCCTGCCTGCCAGGAATCGCCATCATGCTGGTGCTGCTGCGACGCCATCCCGGCGGCGTGCCGGCCCGTCCATGACCCTGCAGGAGCCCAGCATGAACGCCCTGACGAGCTTCCGGCCCTCGATCGCCCACCAGGCGCTCGGCGAGCCGTTCTTCGATGCGGTCGACGCCGCGTCGTTCCCCGAACACATCCTGCGCCACCGCGACCAGGTGCAGGCGGAACGGCTCGGTCTCGGCGGCCTGTCGGACGCGGCCTGGATCGATCATTTCGGCCGGTTCCAGCCACTGCCCGGCTCGTTCGCGCGGCCGCTGGCGCTGCGCTATCACGGCCACCAGTTCCGCACCTACAACCCGGAGCTGGGCGACGGGCGCGGCTTCCTGTTCGCGCAGGCGTACGACCTGGTCGACGGCCGGCTGCTGGATCTTGGCACCAAGGGCAGCGGCACCACGCCGTGGTCGCGCGCCGGCGACGGCAGGCTGACGCTCAAGGGCGGGGTGCGCGAGGTGCTGGCGACCAGCCTGCTCGAGGCGCTCGGGGTCGAAACCTCGAAATCCTTCTCCCTGATCGAGACCGGGGAGCGCCTGTCGCGCAACGACGAACCCTCGCCGACCCGCTCCTCGGTGCTGGTGCGTCTCAACCATTCGCATATCCGGATCGGCACCTTCCAGCGCCTGGCCTATCACGGCGAGACCGAGGCGATCCGGCGCCTGCTCGATCACTGCCTGCGGCACTACCTGCCGGAGGCGGCGGAGGCGGCGGAGGCGGCGCAGGCCGCGGCGGGAGACCAGGCCGCGCGGGCGCTGGCCTTCCTCGACGCCGTCTCGGCCCGGGTGGCGCGCATGGGCGCGCAATGGATGCTGGCCGGCTTCGTGCACGGCGTGCTGAACACCGACAACATCAACATCACCGGCGAGAGCTTCGATTACGGGCCCTGGCGTTTCCTGCCGACCTACCAGCCCGGCTTCACCGCCGCCTATTTCGACAGCGGCGGCCTCTACGCCTACGGCCGCCAGCCGGACACGCTGCTGTGGAACCTGGCGCGGCTCGCCGAGTGCCTGCTGCCGTTCGCCACCCAGGACGCGCTCGAGGCGGTGCTGCACCGGTTCGGCGCGCTGTTCCATGCCGGTCTCGACGCCACCATGCTCCGGCGGCTCGGCCGGTCCGGCGCCGGACCGGAGGCGGACGCGGCGCTGAGCCGCGCGGTCTGGGAGGCGCTGCGCGAGAGCCAGGTTCCGTTCGAGCGGTTCTTCTTCGACTGGTACGCGACGATGCCGGACGGCTACCACGCGCCGGCGTTCGACGCGGTGCGCGCCCGGCTCGACTTTCATCCGGTCGCGCCCGGTAGGTCCCGCGCGCACGCCTATTTCGCCGGCGGCACGCCCTGCACGCTGCTGATCGACGAGGTGGAGGCGATCTGGTCGGCCATCGATGCGTCCGACGACTGGCAGCCGTTCCACGCCAAGCTCGCGGCGATCGCCTCCCTGGGAGACGCGCTTGGCGGATCGCCGTAGGCTGGCCGGATCCAGCAGAGGACCCGCACAGGCATGAGCGACGCCGAGACCCTGATCCGACGCGAAGGCCGGCTCGGACGGATCACCCTGAACCGGCCGGCGGCGCTCAACGCGCTGAGCCTCGGCATGATCGAGGCGATCGACGGTGCCCTTGCCGCGTGGGAGCACGATCCGCAGATCGCCGCCGTGCTGATCGACGGCGCCGGACCGCGCGGCCTGTGCGCCGGCGGCGACATCCGGGTCATGCAGGAGAATGTCAGATCCGGCGCGGCGGAGCGGCCGGACCGCTATCTGGCGATCGAATACGCGATGAATGCGCGGATCGCCGCCTTCCCCAAGCCCTATGTCGCCTTCATGGACGGCATCGTCATGGGCGGCGGCGTCGGCGTGTCGGCGCACGGCTCGGTGCGGATCGTCACCGAGCGGACCAGGCTGGCGATGCCGGAAGTCGGCATCGGCTTCCTGCCCGACGTGGGCGGCACCTGGCTGCTGTCGCGCGCGCCGGGCGAGCTCGGCACCCATGCCGGACTGACCGGCACCATCCTGACCGCGTTCGACGCCATCGCCTGCGGCCTCGCCGATCATCACGTGACCTCCGAACGGCTGGACCGGCTGGCCGCCTCCCTGCGCGACTGCGACGACGCGGCGTCGGTCGCGCGCATCGTCGCCGAGCAGGCCAGTCCGCCGGACCGGGCCGGATTCGCCGCGGAGCCGGACTGGATCGCCGCGTGCTATCGCCACGACGAGGCCGAGCGGATCGTCGCCGCGCTGAAGACGCATGCCGATCCGGCGGCCCGGGAGGCAGCCGCCAGGATCGAGGCGGTCTGTCCGATGTCGGTGGTGGTGACCTTGCGCGCGCTGCGCCTCGCCCGGGGTCTCGGCAGCCTGTCCGCCTGCCTGGCGCTGGAACACCATCTCGCCGCCGGCCTGATCCGGCGGCCCGACTTCGTCGAGGGCGTCCGCGCCGCGCTGATCGACAAGGATCGCACCCCGTCCTGGCGGCCCGGCCGACTGTCGGAGATCGACCGGACGGAGTGCGACCGTCTGTTCGCCGGTGTCCAGTCCTGATCCCGCCCGCGACCGCTCAAAATGGAACCAGAAACTTGACAAGAGAAGATTTTGGAATTCTTATTCCGGAAAACACGGGGTAGGGCGCTGCTCGCAGCCTGCGCCCGGGAAACGGGAAACCAGCGTTCATGCCGCAGCGGACCGCGCCGCTCTTCGCCCTGAACCACATGGCCGCTCCGGCGATGCCGGTGGCGTCGCTGCTGGCACTGGCGGCGCGACTCGATATCGGCGCCGTGGAGCTGCGCAACGATCTGGACCGACAGCCACTCGCGCCGGCATCGGCGCGCGAGCAGGCGGACCGGGCCGGAATCCGCATCCTCAGCATCAACGCGCTGCAGCGCTTCAACGACTGGACCGACGCGAGACGCGACCAGGCGGAACGATTGGCCGAGGCGGCCTCGGACGCGGGTGCCGCCGCGCTGGTGCTGTGCCCGGTGAACCAGGACGGCTTCGCCCCTGATCCGGCGGACCGGGCGCATCGTCTGGTCGCCGCCCTGCACGGGCTGGCGCTGATCCTGCGCCGTCACGGCCTGAAGGGCCTCGTCGAGCCGCTGGGTTTCGCGGAATGCTCGCTGCGGACCAAACGCGAGGCGGTGGTCGGCATCGACGCCGTGGACGGTGCGGACGTGTTCGCGCTGGTGCACGACACCTTCCATCATCACGTCTCCGGCGAGACCGAACTGTTCGCCCGCCATACCGGCCTGGTGCACATCTCCGGCGTCAGCGACCCCGGCGTGACGACGGCGACGATGCGCGACCGCCACCGGGTGCTGGTGGACGCGGACGACCGGATCGGCACCGTCGGACAGATCGCGGCGCTGCGCGGCTCCGGATATGACGGCGTGTTCTCGTTCGAGCCGTTCGCGCCCGGCGTGCACGGCGCGCCGGACATCGGGGCCGAGCTGTCCGCCAGCATGCAATGGATCAGCGAGGCGCTGACACCGACGCGCTGAGGCGCCGCCTCACGCCGACCACCAACCGCCGATGCGACGGACACAAGCCGCACGGCCAGGGAGAGACAGACGATGAAGACCAAGCTTGCGACCATCACCTGCGCTGCCGCCCTCGCGGCCGCGACGTTCCTGTCCGGACCTGCGTCCGCCGCGACGCTCGGCGTCAGCATGGCAGCGTTCGACGACAACTTCCTGACCGCGGTGCGCAACCAGATGAAGGCGGAGGCGCAGGCGAAGGGCGCGTCGGCGCAGTTCCAGGACGCGCAGAGCGATATCGGCAAGCAGATCAGCCAGGTGCAGAACTTCATCTCGCAACATGTCGACGCGATCATCGTCAACGCGGTCGACACCTCGGCGACGCCGAAGATCACCAAGCTGGTGCGCGCGGCGGGGATTCCGCTGGTCTATGTGAACCGTATGCCCGAGGACAAGGTGCTGCCGGCCGGCGTGGTCTATGTCGGGTCCGACGAGAAGCAGGCCGGCGATCTCGAGGGCAAGGAGATCGCCCGGCTGCTGCACGGCAAGGGCAACATCGCCATCATGGAAGGCGAGCTCTCCAACAATTCGACCACCTACCGCACCGCCGGCGTCGAGCGGGTGGTCGCCGCCAATCCCGGCATGACGGTGGTGGACAAGCAGGTCGCCAACTGGCAGCGCAGCCAGGGCATCGACCTGATGAACAACTGGATCGTGTCCGGCGACAAGATCGACGGCATCGCCGCCAACAACGACGAGATGGCGATCGGCGCGATCATCGCCATCCAGCAGAGCCACAAGAATCCCAAGGACTACGTGATCGGCGGCGTCGACGGCACGCCGGATGCGCTCGAGGAGATGCGCAAGGGCAACCTCGCCGTCAGCGTGTTCCAGGACGCCAAGAACCAGGGCATCAAGACCGTCGACGCCGCCCTCGACATGGCCGCCGGCAAGACCGTCGCCAGCCCGATCTGGGTGCCGTTCCAGCTCATCACCAAGGACAACTATCAAAACTACCTGAACCGCTGAGGACATCGCCATGCTGGCCGACACTGTCCCGGAGGCGGTCCGGCCGGTCCCGGACCGCGGCGGCCCGCTGCTCGAAGCGATCGGAATCCGCAAGGCCTATCCGGGCGTGGTGGCGCTCGCCCATGCCGATCTCCGGGTCCATGCCGGCAGCGTGCATGCGCTGATGGGCGAGAACGGCGCCGGCAAGTCGACGCTGATGAAGATCATCGCCGGCATCGTGCAGCCCGACCAGGGCGAGATCCGGCTGCGCGGCGAGACGCGGGTGATGCGCACCCCGCTCGACGCGCTCGATGCCGGAATCGCCATGATCCATCAGGAGCTCAACCTGATGCAGACCATGAACGTGGCCGAGAACATCTGGATCCGCCGCGAGCCGCTGCATCGCCTGGGCTTCGTCGACCATCGCGAGATGCGCCGGCGCACGCTTGCGCTGTGCGCGAGGCTCGACATCGATCTCGATCCCGACGCGATCGTCGATCGGCTCAGCGTGGCGAACCGGCAGATGGTCGAGATCGTCAAGGCGGTCTCGTTCGAATCCGACGTGCTGATCATGGACGAGCCGACCTCGGCGCTGACCGCGCGCGAGGCGGATCGGCTGTTCCGCATCATCCGGACGCTGCGCGCGCAGGGCAAGGCGATCATCTACATCACCCACAAGATGGACGAGGTGTTCGCGATCGCCGACGAGGTCAGCGTGTTTCGCGACGGACGCTACATCGCCACCAGCCCGGCCGACCAGATCGACACCGACGGGCTGATCCGCATGATGGTCGGACGCGAGATCACCGAGCTGTTCCCCAAGCAGCAGGCGGAGATCGGCGAGACCGTGCTGGAGGTGCGCGGCCTGACCCTGGACGGCGTGTTCCGCGACGTGTCGTTCTCGCTGCGGCGCGGCGAGATCCTCGGCCTGGCCGGCCTGGTCGGCTCCGGCCGCACCAACGTGGCCGAGACCATTTTCGGCGTGACCCCGGCCAGCGCCGGCGAGATCCTGATCGACGGCGAGAGGGTGGCGATCCGCTCTGCGCGCGACGGCATGGCGGCCGGAATCGCGCTGCTGACCGAGGACCGCAAGGAGACAGGCTGTTTCCTGAATCTCAGCGTGCAGCAAAACATGCAGATGGCGGTGCTGACCGACCGCCCCGGCCAGAAGAGCTTCGTGTCCGCCGGCTTCGTCAGGCAGGGTCAGCTCGATGGCGAATGCGACGCGCTGCGCGACAGCCTGCGCGTCAAGACTCCCGACATGGACGAGCTGATCGGCAATCTCTCCGGCGGCAACCAGCAGAAGGTGCTGATCGGACGGTGGCTGCTGACCAAGCCGCGGATCCTGATCCTGGACGAGCCGACCCGCGGCATCGATGTCGGCGCCAAGGCGGAGATCCACCGCCTGGTGTCGCGCCTG
>CAIMSN010000010.1 GCA_903844135.1 uncultured Rhodospirillales bacterium
GCCATCCTCTGGGCATGTCCGGCGCCAGGCTGGCGCTGACGGCGGTGCATGGCCTGGAGACGCTGGGCCTGAAGCGCGCCGTCGTCACGATGTGCATCGGCGTCGGCCAGGGAATCGCCATGCTCATCGAGCGTGTGTGACGTTCCAATCACGCCGTGTCGGTCGCAATATATCACTTCCCGCCGGCAACCCTGCGGTCGGCGCCTCGATCACCGATATGAAAACGCTGAGTAACAGATTCGGCACGTCAATTTAGTCGTCGGCAATGCGTAATCACTACATAGGAGCAGCCTCGCTAAGGATAAGGACTACTTGCTTCGACCAAGACGTAGCCTCATGACAGACGTGGAGAAGACGCTAACTCAATGGTTGCACTTACGAACTGGGCGCATCCAAATCAAAAGCCTTCCCGACCCGCTGAGCCTTCTTCACCGTTGCTTTTGCTGTCAGCTTTATAAGCGTGGTAGATTGGCTCTTGATGATACCTTAGACGGTTAGTTCGAAAAATTGCTTTTCGCGACGCCTTCGTCGCGATCTAAAGCCATTGATGTTTTGGATCCCTGTTGACGTTAAACAGCGTCGTCTCTCGTCTCTGCCCTGGGCGCACGATGTTCATCGTCGTGCGCCAAGGCGGTTTTTGGGCTCTGAACCATCGCAGGTAGGTCATCTTGTCATTCGCCTGAATTTGGTCCTGGCACTCGGTTTCCTTTCGGCCGAGTGGGGTTCGGTCTTGGCGGCGGGTTATCTGCCGAAGAGCGCCAGGAGAGGTAGTGCAGCGCCTGCGAGGTGCTATCGACCTGATCGTCATGGGCCCCGTTTGGAAAGGCGAGCAGCTCACTCAGGTAGTCGGCCAGCCAGGGGGCTTCCTTGGGGAGGAGCACCTGACCGGCCTCGAATTTCGGCGCTTGGGCCAACAGCCTGGCCTCCTTACCGAAGAGGGGTTTCGGCAGGATCGGCCGGACCGGACTATGTAGGCGCATATCCTGGACGATCGCCCGCCCGAGCTCGGTCTGTTCGACGAGGGTGACATGAGCTTTGGTATCGAGTGATGTCTCCTCGACCAGCTTCCGCAGCTCTGGAACCTCGAAGCGCCCCCTGACGACATCGATGAGATAGAAGTCGCTCCCGTGCTTGCCCCAGACGGTCCCGACTGAGTAGTCGCTGCGCTCACCGAGCGTGGAGGCGGTATCCCAACTGACGATCGTCATCTCGCAAGCCGGGAGGCACTCGTAGTAGCGGATCCACTGCCGCCGGATGACATTGCCATCGGGCGGGACCGGATCCTGCTGATATTGGGCGGCGAAGTTCATGCTTCCCAAGGTTCGCCGGAGCTGGTCGAGCTCCTGGCGGCCTTCGCGTTGGTCCTGGATCAGGCTGCCGGCCGGGCGGAGATACACGTCCGACGATCTGAGACCAGTTCTATAGGCTTGCGCCTCGGTCGCGATCGCGGGAATAGCCGAAAGCTCCCAGTCATCCTTGGCCATGATATGGCCGACCAGGTCGTCCTGATGCAGACGCTGCATGACGACGACGATGGCGCCCCGCTTCTTGTCGTTCAGTCGGGTGTAGAGGGTGTTGTCGTAGAACTCGTTGACCTTTCGACGTTCGGTGGAAGACAGCGCTGCCTGAGCCTTTATCGGATCGTCAATCACGATCAGGTCGGCTCCTCGGCCTAGGATCGACCCGCCGACGGAGCCGGCGTAGCGATATCCGTGCTGAGTGGTCACGATCTCGCTGCGTCGGTCCCGAGCAATTTGGAAGTCAGGGAACAGCGCCTGATACCAGGCGCTGTTCACGATCGTCTTGAAGGCAATGGCATGCTGTTCCGCGAGGGCGTCAGCGTAGCTTATCGCCAGGATTTTCATGCTGGGCTTATGTCCCAAAGCCCAGGCCGTATAGGCGATGGTGACGCAGACGGATTTCAGGTGCCGCGGTGGGATGTTGACGATCAAGCGACGGACCGTCTCGTCGCTCACGCGGCTTAGCTGATAGCCGATGTGATCTATGTGCCAGTTGGGATGAAAGGTACGCCCCGCCTCCAGGGTGACGAAGCACTTATTGATAAAGCTGGGGAGGTCCCGGCGGAGGAGCGCCCGGACCTGAGCAGAGCGGTCACTCATCATGGCTTCCCAGGCGGATGCGCTGCTCGTATCGGGCGAGGATCGCATCGTCCTCCTCCGCGGTCGGGAGGCTAGACGGCGGCGCGTTATCCTGCCCATCCGCAGGATAGATAATCTTGTCGAGTGCGCTGTCGATCTGGAGGACGAGCCTTATCAACGGCGTATCTCCCTTGATAGCCTTAGCGACTATGGTGCGGGCCAGGAGTTCGCCCTTCGTCAGCTTGACCGGTCGACCACCCTCCATGGCGGTGATCTTGCGCGAGAGCTCAGCTTCGAGCTCAGCCGCGAGACTCCTTTCTTTCTTCGGACGCCCGCGCGGATTGCCGGACTTGCCCTTCTGGAACTGGCTATGCTTCGGCGGTCGGCCATAGCCGACCGGGTGATTACGATCGGCCATGTCACGCCTCCACCGCCTGGAGCGACGCCGTCTCATCGATGTCGCAGATCGAGGGGACGGCACGGTCTCGGGTGAGCTCCTCGAGGGTCATCCCGGTCTCGACATGCACGGCCGCATCACCGGTGCAGGTCTGCCAACGGCGCAGGATGACGTCGACGTAGAGGGGGTCGATCTCCATCAGATGGCCGGAGCGCCCCGTGCGCTCGGCGGCGATCAAGGTCGTTCCGCTGCCTCCGAACGGATCGAGGATGACCCCGCCACGACGCGAGCAGTCCTTGATCGCATCCATCACCAGTGCCGTGGGCTTGACGGTCGGATGCATGCCGAGCTCGTCGTTGCGCCCATGGCGGAAGCTATTCACCCCGGCATAGTCCCACACGTTGGTCCGGTAACGACCGCCGCTGCCGAGGCCGAAATTGTTGATATGCGCAGCACTCCCGTTTTTGAACACGAACACCAGCTCGTGCTTGGACCGGTAGAAGCTCCCCATGCCGCCGTTGTCTTTGTTCCAGATGCAGAGGTTCTTGAGCTCCAGACCGGTGGTCCGGCCCGCCTGGAGCAGTTCGTGCATATGCCGCCAATCCATGCAGACGAACTGGATGGCGCCGTCGGTCGAAACCGCGGCCAGGTTGTCCAACAGCTTGCCCAGGAAGTTAGTGAAGTCACCCTCGCTCATCTCGCCCGAGGCCATCGCGAACTCACGATGCTGGACCTTGCCGAGGCCGGATACGTGTCCTTGGATCTGCACGTTATACGGCGGGTCGGTGAACACCATCTGCGCCTGCTGGCCGTCCAACAGCTGCTTATAGGCTTCGAGATCGCGCGCATCTGCGCAGAGGAGACGATGCCGTCCGAGCTGCCACAGGTCTCCGAGGCGGCTCACCGCCGGGCCGGCCGGTTCGGAGATCGTGTCGTCCGGGGAGGTGGCCGAGGACGGATCGTACAGCAGGACGTCCAGCGCCGCGGTATCGAACCCGGTAATGTCGAGATCGAAGTCGAGCGTGAGGTTGGCGAGATCGCCCAGTTCCAGGCGGAGCAGCTCATCATCCCAGCCACTGAGCTCGGCCAGGCGATTGTCGGCTACCCTATAGGCCCGGATCTGGCTCTCCGAGAGATACGACAGGCAAACGGTCGGCACCTGCCGCCGACCCATGGTCTTGGCGGCTTCCAGACGTCCCACTCCCGCGACGACGCAGTTAGCGCTGTCGACCAGGATGGGATTAACGAAGCCGAACTCGGCGATGCTGGCCGCTATCTGGGCCAACTGCTTCGGCGTATGCCGCCGCAGCTGGCGCGGCGGCAGCTTGAGCGCCGCAATATCGCGTAGCTCGATAGCCAGCGTTGGCTGGGCGGGGTGACTTGGTGCCAGCGCCGAGTAGATGGCGGGACGCTTACGGGGCCGGGGAGGGGGAGGGACAGACATGGCGTGGTTCCTTAGAGCGAGGGAACCAGACCGGGACTCAGCGGGCGGCCGTTACCACTGTGATCTGCCGGGCTTTGACCTGCAGATCCAATGGTTCACTTCCCCTCGCACGAGCATGGAGTTCCGGCTTGATGCTGTTTCTCGGTCCGAAACTGGCAGCCAACTGCCAGCACGGGAGTGATTCAGCGTTCAAGGCCGATTGAACCGCCAGCCTTATTCAGAGCTGGCATCACGTGCATATTTTTGCCCGGGCCTGTTGTCAAGCGTGTCGAAATATTTCTTTTCATTGCGAGGGTTAGGGGGCTGCTGCTCGTTTGCGGACGGGAGGGATCGAGCTCAGCCGCCGCGCTCCCTGCTCCGATGATTTTTCTCCCTGTTAGCCCGGAATATTTTCCCTGTTTCTGACCTTCATCGAACCGCATCGACAGGGGAAATGGGCCGACGTCCGTGGGTTTGAGACCGCAAAGCGAGGCAATCGCCGGTCGAGCTTCCCTGATACTCCCTGTTTATCAGGGAATTTCACACAGAGACGAGTTCGCTCATGACTGGATCCACCGCCAGTCCGGAACGGAACTGCGAACGCCGGGCGCAGCCGATTTGACGCCGCCCGAAGCTGCAGGCTTTCGGGGTAAACTCCCCATTGGTTCCATATTTCGCTGCAGCGACTGGCCGGACCATGTCCGGCGCGCGCGGCCCAGTGGCAGTGACCTCGGCGGTCGCCTCCCCACGCCACCCAGCGGCACCTTGATGAGATCGCCCGGCACCAGGTTCGCGGCGGGCACCGTCGTCCACTTGCCATACCGGCGGACCGACGTTTTCGGCGGGAGTCGCGACTTCAAGGCCGTCGACGAAGCCCATCGTCGTATCAGAGAGCCTTCGCGCGGGAAGCCGCCGTGGCAGCAGCGAGGCGAGGCGCCCGCGCCGGCGAACGTGGTCTGGCCGGCGTCTGCGTCATATTGATGGAGCGGGCTTCGCCAAAAAGCGCGACAATATTGGTCACCCATGCCGCGACCGTTTCGTGGGAGCGCAAATAGAAGATCTCTTTTCCACTCTGCGGGTCTCGACGACAGAGGCCCGGCGCAGCACCGCGAGTTGCTGCCTCAAGGCGGGCTGGCCGATACGGTCGCCTCGTCGATGTCAGTGACGGTGAATTCATCCGACAGCAGCATCGACAAGATCAGCAGCCGTTGCCGCTGCGCGAAGATCTTGAGTTTTTCGGTCGCAGCCGATGCTGCGTCCTTTGACAGGGCCATGGCGATCAGGCGGCCGACTTGGTCTGGCAGAACCAGGTCGCCGGTACGCCGGCGGCCAGGGCATCGGCACAAGCGGCCGGCGGCGTCAGAACCGCACCGCCTGGCTTCCAGCCCTCGGGACGGTCGTCGCCTTCCTGATCGTCGTGGTCGCAGGCTCTATGCCGTTCCGAAGTCTGCCTGTCTTTGTATGAAGACGTCGACATCACGCACCGTGATCGATCGTCCCGGCCGTCTGCCCGACGCGGTGTAGGCCGCGTCTTCTGCGGCCCCCAATCGCAACCGATTCTGTTGGTCTCGCAGCCTCGCTTTCCGGCCGTCGACTCGAGCGACCTACGTCGTGCCGTGGATCGGGCCGGCGACCAGGGCGAGGCGTGCCAGCGCGGGCAGCGACGTCGTACCCGTCTTGTGCATGATCGAGGCGCGATGGTTTTCCACCGTCCGTTGGCTGATGCCGAGATCGGCGGCGATGTTCTTGCTGGGATGGCCGGCCAGCACGAGAGCCATGATCTCGCGCTGCCGCGGCGTCAGTCCGGCGATCTGGGCCATGGCCGCTTCCTGACGTGCGAGCAGGGTCGCGGCATCGCGCGACCCGTCCAGCGCGTGGACGATGCTCGCGAGCAGGCCGGTGCGGCCCACCGGCTTCTCGATGAAGTCGGACGCGCCGGCCTTCATGGTCCGGATCGCCATCGGCACGTCGCTATGCCCGGTCACGACGATGACCGGAAGTCCGTGGCCCTCGGCCCGCAACCGCTCGAGCAGTTCGACGCCGCTGATCCCGGGCAGCGTGGCGTCGACGACCAGGCAGTCGCCGTCGCAGGAGCGGCTGCGTGTCCGGTAGGCCTGGAGAAACGCCTCGGCGCTGGGATAGGGCACCGCGGTCCGGCCGTCGGCCTCCAGCATGGCGACGATCAGGCCGCGTACCGCGTCGTCGTCCTCCACCACGAAGATGGTCGGCGGCGCCGGGCCGGCGACCGGCATCATGAGGCGCATGATCGCCTCGCGCAGCGACGCGGGACCCGCCGGCTTGTTGAGCAGCATGCATCCCGCCTCCGTCACCGCGCGGACCGTGGCGTTGGAGATGTCGCCGGTGAGGATCAGCACGGGGACCGACCGGCTCGAGGCCGCGCGGATCATGGTCGCCAGCTCCAGCCCGTTCAGTGCGCCGGGCAGGTTGTAGTCGGCCAGCACGAGGTCGGGCGCGCCGTCGGTGACGCGGTCCAGCGCGGCCGGACCATCCGGCGCCAGGGTGACCGAGTGGCCGAGATCACGCAGCAGGCTCGCAAGCATCTCCGCCACATCGGGGTCGTCCTCCACCACCAGGATATTGAACGCGGTCCCGGTCGCCGAAGGCTCCGCATCAATGTGTGCCGGCCGGACCAGATCGACGCGTGGCGCTCGAGCAACGCAGGGCAGCTCGATGGCGAACATCGACCCGTGCCCGGGGCGCGAGCGCACCCTGACCGGGTGGTGCAGCAATGCGCCCAGCCGCTTGACGATCGAGAGACCGAGACCGAGCCCGCGGCTGCGCTGGCGCGCCGGATTGTCGAGCTGGCGATATTCCTCGAAGATCGTGTCGAGATCCAAGGCCGCCATCCCGATGCCGGTGTCGCAGACCTCGAGGGTCAACTTGGCACCGTGCCGCCGGCAGCCGAGCAGGATGCGGCCGGTGGCGGTGTATTTGACCGCATTCGACAGCAGGTTGCGCGCCATCTGCTCCAGCATGCGCTGATCGCTCAGGACATGCAGCGAGCAGGGCACGACGCGGAGTATGAGGTTTTTCGCCTCCGCATGAGGCGCGAACGCGATCCGCAGCTTTTCGAGCAGCGGATCCACCGCGAACGCCGTGATATGCGGCTGCACCGCGCCGGCCTCGATCTCGTTGATGTCGAGCAGAGCGTCGAGCATGCCCGTGATGGTGCCGAGCGCGTCGGTCTGGCGCACGACCAGGCTCGCGGCCTTCTCGGTCGTCACCGCGGCGCCCAGCAGGGCCTGGAGCAGGGCCAGGGTCTGCAGCGGCTGGCGCAGATCGTGGCTCGCGGCGGCCAGGAAGCGCGACTTCGCGGCGTTGGCCGCCTCCGCCTCCAGTTTGGCCGCCTCCAGCGCGTGACTGGCAGCCTTGCGCGCGGTGATGTTGGTGAAGGTGACGACCACGCCCTCCACGCGACCGCCGCCTGCGCGATACGGCAGGATGCGGCGCCGATACCACGTGCCATCGGCCGACTGCATCTCGCGCTCGGCCGGCTCGAGGCCGCCCTGCGCGGCCCTCATGTCGCCCAGGAAAGCGGGATCGGGAACCAGCGGCGCGAAATCCGTGAGCCTGCGGCCGACATCGTCGGCGATGATCGCGAACAGAGCGAGGATCGCCGGGGTAAAGAAGCGGATGCGACCGTCGAGGTCGAGGAACAGCGTGGCGACGTTGGTGCTGTAGAGGATGTTCTGCAGGTCGTCGGAGGTCGTGCGCTGCCGCTCGAGGGTCTCCTGGAGCTGGCTGTTCACCGCCGTCAGCTCCTCGTTCAGCGATTGCAGCTCCTCCTTCGAGGCGACCAGCTCCTCGTTGGTGGACTGGAATTCCTCGTTGACCGATAGCGCCTCTTCGTTGATCGCGCGCTGATCCTCGGCGGACAGTTCGAGGTCGCGCTGCATGGATTGCAACTCGGTCCGCGTCGCGTCGAGCTCGCGCTGCAGCTCGGCGAGGTCCGGATTGTCCGACCGCGGCGGCACGGCACCAAGGCTGCCGGTCGCCGCGGCTGCGTCCAGGAAGCAGACCAGGAGCAGGGTCTCGCCGCCCTGGGTGACGGGATGAACCTCGAGTCTGAACGGCTTGCCGGCCGGACGGCTGGCGATCCAGCCGGAGTCCAGCACCTTGTCCCTGCTCTCGCGCGCATCGTGCAGCGCGGTGCGCAGCTTGGCGCGCAGTCCGGGCCGCGCCATCGCGAGCAGGTCCTGGGTGGCGTGCCCCGGCGGCAGACGGAGGTAGCGGTCGGTCGGACCGAGCGAGAACAGCACGGCATTCGAGGAATCGACCAGGACCGACGCCGGGGCGTAGGCCTCGATCACCAGACGCCGGCCGAGTTCGGCGAGGAAGGCGGGCCGAGCGGCGGCGCTCGGCGGCGCCGGGCTCGGCATGCGTCGTTCCTCGCCCGGCCTGATCAGGTCCACGCGCGGGACCGTGCCGGGCGAGGAACTCGGCTTGGTTCCCGGCTTGCGCGCGATCCGGCGGAAGACACGGTCCGCCTTCGCGAGCGTCTCGAACTTTCCTACCGGGGAAACGACGTTTTCGGCGCTGCCGAGAAGCAGGATCCCGCCGTCGCACAACGCGAAATGAAAGTCCTCGAGCACCTTGGCCTGTGCGTTCGGACGCAGATAGATCAGCAGGTTGCGGCAGGACACCATGTCCAGACGGGAGAAGGGCGGATCGCTCAGCACATCCTGCACCGTGAACACGATCGTCGACCGCAGATCGGCGACCACCCGCCACCCGGCATCCTCCGGCACGAAGAATCGCGCCAGGCGCGCCGCCGTCACGCTGTCGGCGATGCCTGCGGGGTAGGCGCCTTCGCGCGCGGTGGCGATCGCCTCCGCATCGACGTCGGAGGCGAAGACCTGCAGCGTGATGGCGCTGCCGGTCGCCTCGATCCGCTCCAGGAACAGCATGGCCAGCGAATAGGCCTCCTCGCCGGTGCTGCATCCGGCCACCCAGATGCGCAACGGCCGACCGGCCGGATGAGCATCCAGCAGCGCGGGAACGATCGTCTTTTCCAGGGTCGCGAAGACGTCTGCATCCCGAAAGAAGCTCGTCACGTGAATGAGCAGATCCCGGGCCAGGGCGCGCAGCTCCTCCGGCTGCGCCCGCAGCATCGCAGCGTAGGGTGCCAGGTCGGCCGACCCCAGTCCGGCGAGGGCCTGGCGGCGGCCGATGCGCCGTCGCAGCGTGCCCGGCTTGTAGAAGTCGAACTCGCTCGGCGTCTGGGTGCGGAGCAGCGCGATGATGTCGGCCAGATCACCCTCCGCCGGGCCGCCGGACAGGCTGGCTGCGGTCGTGCCGGCGGTGGCGCCGTCGGTCTCGGCGCCCGTCCGCGCGGCGCCCGGTTCCAGACTGCCGGACAGCGCTTCCGGAATCCGGGCGATCGGCAGCACGAAATCCGCCAGACCGGTTCCGACCGCACTGACGGGCATGCCGTCATAGCCGGCTTCGGCCGGCTCCTGCACGGCGACGACGCCACCATGCGCCTTGATCGAGGCGAGGCCGGCAGTCCCATCGGTGCCGGTGCCGGACAGCACCACGCACCCTGCTTTGTCGCCGTACTGCTTCGCCAGACTATGCAGCAGGAAGTCGAACGGCATGCGGGCGGCGTGCCGTGCCGGCGGCATGGACAGGTGCAAGGCACCGTCGCTGGCGGAGACGTAGCGTCCCGGCGGATTCACGTAGAGATGCCCGGGACGGATCGGCATGCCGTCGGCCGCCTCGACGACGGTGAGCGCGGTATGTGGCGCCAGGAGAGCCGCCAGCATGCTGCCGCCGCTCGGGTCGGCATGCTGCACGAGAATGAACGCCATATCGGCGGCCGCATCCCACGCGGCGATCAACTGGGTCACCGCTTTCAACCCGCCGGCGGATGCCCCGACACCGATCACCACCAGCCTGGCGTTCGGCTGGAGAGGGCCTTCCCTGGATGGCGGGCTGGCGTGGGCGAGCGTCGTATCAGGCACGGCACCCTCCTCACTCCGGGGTCCGGAGTAAAATCTGACGGAGGTCTATCACGTTCACCGACACTTGGTCGGAGAATACGCGCGCACGGCGGATGAGAAAAAGCGGATTGGTGGCGGACCAAGCAACCGATGCCACGACGGCCCGATTGACGACCGGTTGACGTTCGCAAGCACGGACACGCGACCCGTCGTGGCGTGGGTAGATTCCGACTCTCTCGAGAGCGCGCGCTCGCGGCTATGAGGATCGCCGGCGGTCGATCGAGGCTGCCTACGCCGGACCGCCAGAGCGAGGGACAGACATGAAACGTTCGATGGCGATCGGGACGATCGCGCTCGCGTCCGGCTTGGGGCTCGCAGCTCCCCTGCACGCGGCGACACGCTCGGAGTCCGTCTCTCCGGCGATCGGCACAGCTCAGTCGCCGGCGAAGTCTGCTGGCGAGGCCTGCATGTCCGACGTCCGCGCCTTCACAACCGCGATGTCGAAGCAGGGATACTGGTCTGGGGGTTCGGATTATTCCTACGGCTACCCGATGGCCGGCTACGGCTTCGGCATGATGACCGGCGGCACCACGACGGCGCGACCGGGCTACGAGATCCGCACCCTGATCGCCTCCGCGAACATCCTTGCCGAAGCGGGCAGGCAAAAGGTCTGCGAGCACGTCCTGGACTCGGCGAAGGAGCTCTATACGACCTATGCGGCCGACCTTCGTAACCGTGGCGTGTCCTGGGAGGATCAGTCCGGCTGGCGTCGGAGGGAGATCGCCGAGGCGCAACCGGTCACGGCAAGCGATCGTCCGCTCCGATCGGACCAGCTCCTCGATGCCGACATCATCAGTCCGGTGAACGAAACGCTCGGCAGCCTGCATGATCTGGTGACGGAACCGCAAACCGGGAAGATCGACTACGCCACCATCTCCCGCGGCGGCCTGTTCGGCATCGATGCCTCGTATACGCCCGTGCCGTGGAGCGCCTTCAAGGTTACCCCGAACGGCACCCTGCTGGTTCTCGATACGACCCGGGCGGTCCTGGCGGCCGCCCCAAAGGGAAACGACACGCAATTCACCAGGCCTGGCCAATATGCGGTGCAAAGCGCGAAGGTCGACGCCTACTGGACCACTCACCTCACGCTCGCAGCCGCCCAGTGATCATTCGGGTGTCTCGGAGATGCTCGTTTCCCGCCAGCGCCGCGTTGCTCCATCAACCGTCAGGATAGAAGCCGATGTGGTTCGTTCTCTGGATTTTCTTCGTCTTTCTCCTCTTCAGCGGCGGAGGATATTATGGCCATCGGCGATCCTACTACGGACGGTCCTCGGCGTTCGGCGGTTTCGGCATCCTGCTGTTCGTCCTGTTCGTCATGGTCCTGTGGGGAGGTCCGCATTGGGGCTACTACAATACCTGGTGGTGAGCCGGACCGCCGCCGCCGACGGTGCTGCATGCCGGCCAGCGCCGGCGGACAGTCTGAGTATTTTCCGAAGATAGACCGCAGTCACGACGCATTCCATACAAGTCCCGGCGCTGAGCTGCGCGACGGTGGTCGCTGAAGCTCTCGCGCCCGATCGAACGCGACAGCCAGGGAATCCATGCGATGATCTCTTCAACCGTCTCGGAGATTCCGCTGTATATCTACACACTCCCGATTCTTGTCCTGTTGCTGTTGTTCCTGGCGACGTCGACGATCAAGATTCTCCGAGAGTACGAGCGCGCCGTCGTGTTCACGCTCGGCCGCTTCCAGCGCGTCAAGGGTCCCGGGCTGGTCCTGCTGATTCCGTTCATCCAGGAAATGGTCAGGGTCGATCTTCGTATCCAGGTGGTCGAGATCCCCACCCAGGACGTCATCTCGCGAGACAACGTTTCGATGAAGGTGGACGCCGTCCTCTATTTCAACGTCGTCAATCCCGAACATGCCATCATCCAGGTGCAGAACTACCTTCCTGCCACGAACATGCTGGCGCAGACGACGCTGCGGTCGGTGCTGGGACAGCACGAGCTCGACGAGATGCTGTCCGAGCGGAAGAAGCTGAGCGCCGACGTGCAGGCGATCCTGGATACCCAGACGGAGATCTGGGGAATCAAGGTCAGCAACGTCGAGATCCGGACGGTGGAGCTCACCGACAACATGGTCAAGGCGATCGCCAAGCAGGCCGAGGCCGAACGTGACCGGCGGGCGAAGATCATCCATGCGGAAGCGGAGTTCCAGGCCTCGCAGACCCTGGTCAACGCCGCCAAGATCCTGGGCAGCGTTCCGGCTGCGATGCAGCTCCGCTACCTGCAGACCCTGACCGAGATCGGCGGCGAGCAGAATTCGACCATCGTGTTCCCGATGCCGATCGATATCGTCAAGCCGTTCCTGGATCTGCTGGAGAAGGCCGACAAGGGCGCCCGGCCCAACGGCACCCTGAATGGGATCGCCGCGGCGGAAGCCCCCCGGGTCGTCTGAACCGAACCGGCGGCGAACCATGGCGCCGGGCGATCACGGGCCGAGGACGGCGCTCAGGGTATGGCGTGCGATCACCGCCTCCTCGTCGGTCGCCATGACCAGGACGTCGATGTCGCTGCCGGCTGCGGAGATGCGTGCGGCGTCGGCCAGGTTGGCGCCCTCGTCCAGGCGGATCCCGAGCCACGCCAGGCGCGCGCACACCGCCGCTCGGATGGCGGCGGCGTGCTCGCCGATCCCGGCGGTGAAGACCAGCCCGTCCAATCCGCCGAGCGCACTGACCAGCCCGCCCGCTTCCACGGCGATCCGATAGGTGAACAGGGCGATCGCCTCCGCCGCCTCAGGATCGGCGCTGGCCAGGAGATCGCGAAGATCGCCACTGCTTCCGGAAACTCCGAGCAGACCGGACCGGTGATAGAGCAGATCCTCGATCTCGGCTGCGCTGCGTCCCTGGCGGGCGAGATGCAGCAGAACCCCTGGATCGATGCTGCCGCAGCGCGTGGCCATGACCAGCCCGTCCAGCGTGCTGAAGCCCATCGTGGTGGCGATGCTGCGTCCGTCCGACAGCGCGCACAGGCTCGCACCGGATCCGAGATGGGCGACGATGACGCGACCCCTGGCGAGACCGGGCGCGTCGCTCGCCAGGCGACCGGCGATGTATTCGTAGGACAGGCCATGGAAGCCGTAGCGCCTGATGCCGGCGGCCTGCAGCGCGCGCGGCAGCGCACAGGAGCGCGCCTCCAGCGGCAGCGTGTGATGGAACGCGGTATCGAAGCACACCACTTGCGGCAGGTCCGGCCGCGCCGCCTTCATCGCGAGGATCGGCGCGATGTTGTGCGGCATATGCAGCGGATCGAGCCCGGTGAGCGTGTCGAGATCGGCGAGCAGCGCCTGCGTCACCCTGGCGGGGCCGACATGACCGGCTCCGCCATGCACCACGCGATGCCCGACCGCCGCCAGGGCCTGGCCGCCGAGATGATGGTCGGCAAACGCCAGCAGCGTGTCCAGGACGACATCGAAGGGTGGCGGACGGCCTTCCGGCCAACCCTGGTCGGCGATGACGGCGCCCAGACTGTCGTGCGCGAGGAATCGGGGCGAGGCGTCGAGGTCGGCGATCTCGCCGCGCGCCGTCGCAACCGGCACGCCACCGGCCGCGATCGTCGCGTCGAACAACGCGAATTTCAGGCTCGACGAGCCCGCATTGACGACGAGGACCGTTCCGGTCAACGGCCGGGATCGATCGTCTCGGACTTCGAGGAGGCGGCCCGGGGCGCGCCGGGATCGGTTGTCGTCGGGTGCGGTGTTGCGGAAAACCCCATGCCGATCGCGATCGCCGCATAGAGCCAGACGCAGCCGATCACCACCCACAGGAAATCACGAACGGCCACCGGCGGCGTTTCGCTTACGATGACGGCTCGTACCTCGGCGGAACGTGTGTGTCTCGGCAACAGCTCAATCAGACGAGCCGCGATCGATCGCGCCGACTCGTCGGATGGCTGGGAAAGCCGCATCAGGAGGATGGTCCGGGCGAGTGCGTCGATCGCGGCATCCTTCGACGTCTGCGACCAGGAGGCGGCCTCCGCCCAGGGATCCCTGTCGAGGCGGGCCAGCACGGACAGGATGGTGAGACCGCACCCGTTGGGTTCGATGCCGACGGTCGCGTGGAGGAACGGATTGAACGCCGAATTCGGGATCGCGAATACATCAGCCATTTCTCTGCCTCCTGTGCGGACCGCCTGTCCGTCCGGGCCGAAGCGAGGGCAAGGGCGACGATGCGAGGTTGATCCCGGCCGTCCGTGACGCGCCAGCCTCGGAAACTACTTATCCGGGACCGGCGCCCGGCGCGCGACCCTCGCTCCGGGATCGAGCCGCCGTCGTTCCGGCGGCTCTGAGTGTTTTCCGGCCCTACCGGAGCAGCCCTGAACTCGACTAGCTGCGTGGAACCGGTCTGCCGTTGGATCGAGGCGCTTCCCGGTTACCGGAAAGACGATGGTCCGCGTCAGCATCGGCTCCGGCACCTGCGTGAACGAGAGCACTCCGCACGTCCTGGCCGGTCGTACGACGCCGTGACGCAAGACCGGGCAGGCGGAGGGTGCGCCGCAGGGCGGTGCGGCAACCGCCCCGCTCGAACACAGGGATTTCAACGATGGCGTCAACGAGTACTGCCCAGACCGGCCCCGGATCGCCGCACCGGGCGAGATCCTCGGACGCCGAGGACGATCTCAAGACCTTGCCCATGGCGGAGTTGCAGAAACGGCTGGGGACGTCTGCGGACGGTCTTTCCCAGGCCGAAGCCGCAAGCAGGCTCGCCCGATACGGCCCGAACGAGATCGTCGAGCGAAAGACCAACCTCCTGCTGAAATTCCTGATGTATTTCTGGGGTCCGATACCCTGGATGATCGAGGTCGCCGTCGTCCTGTCCGGCATCGTCCGGCACTGGCCCGATTTCTTCATCATCCTGCTGTTGCTGTTCGCCAACGCCGTGGTCGGATTCTGGGAGGAGCGCCAGGCGGGGAACGCGATCGGCGCCCTGAAGGCCAAGCTCGCCATCACGGCACGGGTCAGGCGCGACGGGACATGGACGACGCCGCCGGCCCGCGACCTCGTGCCTGGCGACGTCATCCGCCTGCGCCTGGGCGACATCGTGCCCGGCGATGCGCGCCTCCTGGACGGTGACGAGATCTCGGTGGACCAGGCCGCGCTGACGGGGGAGTCGCTCCCCGCAACCAAGAAGTCGGGAGATGCGGTGTTCTCCGGCTCGATCCTACGACGTGGCGAGATCGGCGCGCTGGTCTACGCGACCGGCGACAAGACCTATTTCGGCAAGACCGCGGACCTCGTCCAGAGCGCCCACGTCGTCAGCCATTTCCAGAAGGCCGTCCTGCGGATCGGCGACTACCTGATCGTCCTGGCAGTGTGCCTGGTCGCGATCATCATCGTGCTCGGGCTCTATCGCGGCGAGCCGATCCTCGACACGCTGCAGTTCGCGCTCGTCCTGACCGTCGCGGCGATCCCGGTGGCGATGCCGACGGTCCTGTCGGTGACGATGGCGGTGGGCGCACGACTCCTCGCCAGGAAGCAGGCGATCGTCAGCAAGCTGGTCGCGATCGAGGAACTGGCCGGGGTCGACGTGCTGTGCGCCGACAAGACAGGCACGCTGACCCAGAACAAGCTGACCTTGGGCGATCCGTTCTGCATCGGCGATGCTCGTCCCGACGATGTCGTCCTGGCCGGCGCGCTGGCGTCGCGCGCCGACGACAACGACGTCATTGACCTTGCGGTGCTTGGCGGCCTGAAGGACGACCGGACGCTCGCGACCTATCACATTCAGCATTTCCAGCCATTCGACCCGGTCCATAAGCTTACCGAGGCGACCGTCGGTGGCCAGGACGGCGCCGTGTTCAAGGTCACCAAGGGTGCGCCGCAGGTGATCCTGGCGCTGTCGGCGCAACCAGCCACCGTCAAGGAAGCCTACAACAGGGCGATCGACGATTTCGCGAGCCGGGGATTCCGGGCGCTCGGGGTCGCGCGCACCGGCCCCGACCAGACATGGCGGTTGCTGGGTATTCTGCCGTTGTTCGATCCGCCGCGCGAGGACGCGAAATCCACCGTCGCCACGGCGCGGGACATGGGCGTGCATCTCAAGATGGTCACCGGAGACGCCCTGGCGATCGCGCGCGAGACCGCGAAGGCGCTCGACATGGGCTCCAATATCCTCGACGGCGCCACCCTCGGCGGTTCCAGGCATACCGAGACGGAAGCGGTCGCCCGCTCGATCGAGGACGCGGACGGGTTCGCCCAGGTGTTCCCGGAACACAAGTTCCATATCGTCGACCTGCTGCAGAAACGCGGCCACATCGTCGGCATGACCGGGGACGGCGTGAACGACGCTCCGGCCCTGAAACAGGCCGATTGCGGCATCGCTGTATCCGGAGCGACCGATGCCGCCCGTGCCGCGGCTTCGATCGTGCTGATGACCCCAGGGTTGTCGGTCATCATCGATGCCATCAAGGAAAGCCGGAAGATATTCCAGAGGATGAACAGCTATGCGATCTATCGGATCGCGGAGACCCTGCGCGTCCTGCTGTTCATGACGCTGGCGATCGTCGTGTTCGACTTCTATCCGCTGACTGCGGTCATGATCGTGATGCTGGCCTTGCTCAACGATGGCGCGATCCTGTCCATCGCCTACGACAACGTGACGTATCGCAATCACCCCGAAGCCTGGAACATGCGGGTGGTGCTCGTGGTGGCGACCGTTCTCGGTCTGGTCGGACCGGCGGCGGCGTTTGGTCTTTTCTATATCGGCGACCGGATCCTGGCTCTCGCGCACCCCGAACTGCAGACGATGATGTACCTGATGCTGTCGGTGGCCGGCCATCTGACGATTTTCCAGACCCGGACGCGAGGCCCGTGGTGGTCGACGCGACCCGCCTGGATCGTTCTGGTCGCTGTCCTCGGCACGCAGCTCGTCGCCACGCTCGTCGCCGTCTATGGCGCCTGGATCGTCACACCGCTCGGGTGGCGGCTGGCAGGACTCGTCTGGGCCTATGCGATCGCCTGTTTCCTGCTCACCGATCCGGTCAAGCTGCTGACCTATCGCCTGCTCGATCGGTTTGCCAGCCCAATAGATTCCGGCGGCAAGACCGCATCCGCGGTGAAGACCGGAGAGGTCAGGCCAGCACCGGCCACAGCAGGCGCGCTGGCTCGGCACCCGGCGCGCTCCGGCCATCCCGTCGCCTGACGATCATCGTCCGCAAGCCCGCGCTCGACCCACGACATCGAAAGACACCACGTTGAAGATCCATCTCAAGCATTTCCGCATAGGACACGGCAGGCAGGTCGATCTGCGGGAACGCCCGACCAGGGTGGATCCGCTCTACACGTCGCGTCGCGACTACAGGAAGATCCTGGGCCAGCATGTTTCGACGTTGAGTGCCTTACAGCAGCTGCATTATGCATCGAGCAAACACGCGATCCTGCTGATTTTCCAGGCGATGGATGCGGCCGGCAAGGACGGGGCAATCCGCCACGTCATGTCCGGAGTCAATCCGCAGGGATGCCAGGTCTTCAGCTTCAAGCATCCCAGCGCCGTCGAGCTCGAGCACGACTTCCTGTGGCGAACGACGCGCGATCTGCCAGAGCGCGGCAGGATCGGCATCTTCAACAGGTCCTATTACGAGGAGGTCCTGATCGTTCGCGTCCATCGCACGATCCTGCAGAGCGAGGACATTCCCGATCCCAAACGCGACGATACCGGGATCTGGGAAAGCCGCTACCGGTCGATCCGCGAACTCGAGCGGCACCTGCACGCCAACGGAACCAGGATCGTGAAGATATTCCTCCATATGTCCGAGGAGGAACAGGCGAAGAGGTTCATCGCCCGCATCGACGCAGCCGACAAGAACTGGAAGCTCAGCCTTGCCGATATCGAGGAAAGGAAGTCCTGGTCTGCCTACCGGAACGCCTACGAAGACTGCATCGGGGCGACCAGCACCGACGACTCGCCGTGGTTCGTGGTTCCCGCGGACGACAAGGACAATGCACGGCTGATCGTGTCGCAGATCCTGGTCGACGCCCTGGACCGGCTCGGCATGAGCTATCCGGAGGTCACGGCGGCGCGCAAGCAGCAATTGCAGTCGATCAGGGCGGGGCTCGTGTCATGATCGCCCCCGGCCTTGCGACATGACGATCCTGGCTGGCGACATCGGCGCCACCACGACGCGGCTGGCGCTGGTCTCCGCGAGTGCGGGCCCGCGGACGTTCATTGCCAGACAGGAGTTCCGCAGCGCCGACCACACGGGCTTGCAGCCGATCGTCGAGGAGTTCCTCCGCACGAGCGGAGAGCGCCCGGTCGCCGCCTATTTCGATGTGGCAGGGCCGGTCATCGCCGGGCGCGCGCACCTGACCAATCTGCCGTGGGACCTCGACGAAGCGGCACTTTGTCGGAGTATGGACCTGCCCCATATCACGCTCCTCAACGACCTCGAGGCGATCGCGCATGCGGTGCCTCATCTGACGCCGGACGAATGCGTCGTGGTGAACGAGGGCTGCCCGGTAGAGAAAACGACGATCGCCGTCCTGGCGCCGGGCACCGGCCTCGGCGAAGCCTTCCTGATCTGGGCCGGCGACCGCTACGTCACCTGCGCCTCCGAGGGCGGGCACGCCGATTTCGCGCCGACCAACCAGCTTCAGGCCGGGCTGTGGGCTTTCCTGACCGAGCGCTTTCGCCATGTCGCCGTCGAACGGGTCTGTGCCGGTTCCGGCGTACCGAACGTCTACGACTACGTCCGCTCGCGCGATCCGGCCTCGGAGAGCGCGACGTTCCGGGCATTGCTGGATGATGCGCACGACCGGACGCCGCCGATCATCGACGCCGCGCTGCATGATCCGGATCGCAATCCGCTGGCTGCCGAGACGCTGCGGATCGTGGTCGATGTCTGGGGCGCCGAGGCGGGAAACCTGGTTTTGAAGACGATGGCGACGGGCGGCCTGTATCTCGCGGGCGGCCTGCCGCCAAGGATGATCCCGCAGTTGCAGGACGGGTCGTTCATGCGGGCATTCAGCGCCAAGGGCCGCTTCACCAACCTGCTGCGCGCGGTTCCGGTGCGGATCGTCACCATCAATGCCGCCCTGCTGGGAACGGCGATCTACGGATTGTCGTCCCTGGAAGCCACCAAGGCATAAGTAGTTTCCGACCCTGCCGAGCCCGGGTCCGGGCCACTAGCCTCACTGGAGGCGCCTCGCAGGCACTTTCCCCGGTGTTCTCGCGCGTGTCTCGAATGCTGCAGCAGGTCTTGGTGCGGCGACATCGATCAGAGGTCAATGAGAATGGACACCGCGGCCCCGACCATCGCCCTCCCGGACCTTCACGGCTCCAGGCCGGGCTCCGACCCGGAATCCCGTCGCGGCGAGCTGGGATTGATGGATCGCTACTGGCGGGCAGCGAACTATCTCTCCGTCGGGCAGATCTATCTGTACGACAACCCGATGCTGCGCGAGAAGCTGACGCTGGCGCACGTGAAACCCCTGGTGGTGGGGCACTGGGGGACGACCCCGGGGCAGAACTTCATCTACCTGCACCTGAACCGGGTGATCCGGAAGAACGACCTCGACATGTTCTATATCGCCGGCCCCGGACATGGCGGGCCGGCCCTGGTGGCGAACACCTATCTCGAAGGCAGCTACAGCGAGATCTATCCGAACGTCGGCCAGGACGAGGAGGGCATGAAGAAGCTCTTCACCCAATTCTCGTTTCCCGGTGGCATCTCGAGTCACGTCGCGCCCACCACGCCGGGGTCCATCCATGAGGGTGGCGAGCTCGGCTATTCGCTGAGCCACGCCTTCGGGGCGGCGTTCGACAATCCCGACCTGATCGTCGCCTGCGTGGTCGGCGACGGCGAGGCGGAGACCGGTCCGTTGGCCACGGCCTGGCAATCGAACAAGCTGCTCGATCCGATCACAGACGGCGCGGTGCTGCCGATCCTTCATCTCAACGGTTTCAAGATCAGCAATCCCACCCTGCTATCGCGAATCGAGCCCGAGGAGCTCGATCAGTTCCTGCGCGGCTGCGGCTGGACGCCCTACTTCGTCGAAGGACACGACCCGGAGATCATGCACGGGCTGATGGCGGACGCGCTCGACCAGGCGATCGAGGATATCCGGCAGATCCGACAGGCTGCCCGATCGAGCGGCGACACCACCCGCCCGCGCTGGCCGATGCTGGTGCTGCGCTCGCCGAAAGGATGGACCGGACCGAAGGTCATAGACGGCCTCAAGATCGAGGGGACGTTCCGGTCGCATCAGGTGCCGGTTCTGGTCGATCCCGCCCACCCGGGCCATGTCGCCGATCTCGAGGCGTGGATGCGCAGCTACAGGGCCGAAGAGCTGTTCGACGGCAACGGCCGCCTTCTGCCGGAACTGGCTGCCCTGGCACCGACCGGTGCGCGGCGAATGGGCGCCAATCCGCACACCAATGGCGGCCTTCTGCTCCACGACCTGAAGATGCCGGACTTTCGCGACCATGCGGTCGAGGTCCCTTCGCCCGGAAGCGTCACCGCGCAGGACACCATGGTGCTCGGCAAGTTCCTGCGCGACGTCGCGGCGATGAACGCCGATCAGCGCAATTTCCGTATCTTCGGTCCGGACGAGACGTTGTCGAACCTGCTTGGCGCGGTGTTCGAGGTGACGAACCGGCAATGGGACGCACGGGAGGTCCCGGACGACGAGTTTCTCGCAGCCGATGGCCAGGTCGTCGACTCGATGCTGAGCGAGCACCAGTGCCAGGGGTTCCTGGAAGGCTATCTGCTGACCGGCCGGCACGGGCTGTTCAACAGCTACGAGGCCTTCATCAGGATCGTGGATTCGATGTTCAGCCAGCATGCCAAATGGCTCAAGGTGACCTCGGAACTCCCCTGGCGCCGTCCGATCTCGTCGCTCAACTACCTGCTCGCCTCCCATGTCTGGCAGCAGGACCATAACGGCTTCACCCATCAGGATCCCGGTTTCCTCGACCATGTGGTGAACAAGAAGGCCGGCATCGTCCGCTGCTACCTGCCGGCCGATGCCAACTGTCTGCTATCGGTCTTCGATCATTGTCTGCGCAGCAGGCATTATGTGAACGTGGTGATCGCCGGCAAGCACGCCTTGCCGCAATGGCTCACCATGGAGCAGGCGATCACCCACTGCACCGAGGGACTCGGCATCTGGCAATGGGCCAGCAACGACCAGGATCACGAGCCGGACGTCGTGATGGCCAGTTGCGGCGATACGCCGACGCTGGAGAGCGTCGCCGCCGTCTCGCTGCTGCGGCACCATCTGCCTGACCTCAAGGTTCGCGTCGTCAACGTGATCGACCTGATGCGGCTGCAGCCGGAGACCGAACACCCGCACGGGCTGAGCGACATCGCCTACGATCAGCTCTTCACCCAGGACAAGCCGATCGTGTTCGCGTTCCACGGCTATAGCGGGCTGGTTCACCGCTTGACCTACCACAGGACGAACCGGAACCTGCACGTGCGGGGCTACAAGGAGGAAGGCACCATCACGACTGCCTTCGACATGCGCGTGCAGAACGAACTCGACCGATTCCACTTGGTCATGGATGTCGTCGACCGGGTCGCCGGCCTGGGAACGAAGGGCGTCTACCTGAAGCAGCTCATGCAGGACACGCTCGTCAGGCACAAGCACTATATCGACAAGCATGGCGAGGACATGCCGGAGATCCGCGACTGGATGTGGAGCAAGCCGGCATGAGCGCCAGCCTTGTCGAGACGGCGCATGCGCTCGTCGGTGCCGGCAAGGGGTTGCTGGCGATGGATGAGAGCAACGCCACATGCGACAAGCGCTTCGCTGCGGCCGGCATTCCGCAGACCGTCGACATGCGGCGTGCCTATCGCGAACTGCTCGTGACCACGGAAGGGCTGGATGACTGCATCAGCGGCGCCATTCTCTATGACGAGACGATCCGGCAGACCGATCGTCAGGGACGACGCCTGGTCGATCGGCTGACCGATGTCGGCATCATTCCCGGCATCAAGGTCGACACCGGCGCCAAGAAGCTGGCGCTCCATCCCGGCGAGACGATCACCGAAGGTCTGGATGGGCTGCGCGACCGCCTGAGCGCCTATCGCATCATGGGGGCGCGGTTCGCGAAATGGCGCGCGGTGATCGGCCTGCAGGACAGCCAGCCGACCTTCGGATGCATTCGCGCCAACATGCAGGCGCTGGCCCGCTATGCCGCGCTCTGCCAGGAGGCCGGGATCGTGCCGATCGTCGAGCCGGATGTGCTCATGACCGGCGACCACACGATGGAACGGTGCTTCGTCACAACGGAAAACGTGCTGGAGATCCTGTTCGAGGAGCTCACCGCGCAGTCGGTCAAGCTGGAAGGGGTGATCCTGAAACCGAACATGGTGCTTCCCGGACTCGCCTGCCCGGTCCAGGAGCCGGTCGCGGACGTGGCCGCGGCGACTCTGCAATGTCTCCTGCGCAGCGTACCGGCCGCCGTCGCCGGCATCGCCTTCCTGTCCGGCGGGCAATCCGCTCGGCTGGCGAGCGCGCGGCTCAACGCCATCGCTCTCCGAGCGGTGGCCGAGCGGGCGCCGTGGCCGCTGGTCTTCTCGTTCGCGCGCGCAATCCAGCAGCCGGCTCTGGAACTCTGGCATGGCGAGGCGAGCAAGGTGCGCGCCGCCCAGCATGTCCTGCACCATCGCGCCTGGTGCAACCACGCCGCGCTCGGTGGGAACTACAGCGCGGTCATGGAGGACGATCCAGCCTGTCTGAGGGCGTCCTGATGGATCCGGGCTCGGCCGGTCGGTCCAGCGTGCCGCTTGTATACCTGGTTCGTCATGGCGAGACCGCGTGGTCCCTGTCGGGGCAGCACACCGGACGAACCGACCTCCCGTTGACCGCGCATGGCGAAGACCAGGCGCGCGCGCTTCGGCCGACCCTGCATGATGTCCGCTTCGATCACGTGCTGACGAGCCCGCTCGAGCGCGCGCAGCGCACGTGCGCGCTTTCCGGGCCGCTTTCCGGGGTGGCAACGGTGGCCGAGATCGATCCGGACCTGGCGGAATGGGACTACGGGGATTACGAGGGCATGCTCTCCCGCGACATCCGTCGTCAGCGGCCCGGCTGGAACTGCTATCGTGACGGCTGTCCCGGCGGCGAGAGCCCGGACGGAATCGGCCAGCGGGCCGACCGGCTCATCAGGCGGATCGGCCTGCTCCAGGGCAGCATCGCCCTCTTCACCCACGGCGAGTTCGGCTGCGGTCTCGCCGCACGGTGGATCGGCCTCCCGGTGCTGCAGGGCGAGCACTTCGAACTCGCGACCGCCTCGGTCAGTATCCTCGGCTTCAATCCCAGCCATCCCGGCCTGGCCGTGATCGCGCAGTGGAACCTGGTGCCGGGACGCCTGAACGATGTCCAACACAGCCGATCCGCGGCGGCCGTCGTCTCGTAGGCCGTCTGCAAACCCGAGCGGTCGGCGGCGGCAAGTATCGGGATTCTGGAGGTTTGAAATAGTGGAAACCGGAAAGCTGCGCGCTGCGATCTTCGACGTGGACGGAGTGCTGCTGGCGTCGCCGCATGAGCAGGCCTGGCGCGATGCGCTGATCGGCATCGCCGACCCGGCCCTCTTCACCACGGCTCTGTATCAGGCGAGCGTCGCAGGGCGGCCCCGTCTCGACGGCGCCTTCGCCGCGCTCGAGGCGCTCGGCGTGCCGGATGCGGCGCAGCACGTGGCGGACTACGCCGCGCGGAAACAGGCACGGCTGGAGGCACTGATCGCGGACGGCCAGGTGCAGGCCTTTCCCGACGCGCTCCGCTTCGTCAGCGCGATCCGCTTGCTCGGCTGGCCGATGGCGGTGGCGTCCTCCTCCAAGAACGCCAACGCCATGCTGCAACGGATTCATCTTGCCGACGGCACCACGCTGCTCGACGCATTCAGCGTCAATGTCTGCGGCCGGAACCTTCGCCGCGGCAAGCCCGACCCGGAGATCTTCCTGCTCGCCGCCGGGGAGCTGGCGGTGCCGCCGCCTCAGTGCTTGGTTGCGGAGGACGCGCCGGCCGGTATCCAGGCGGCCTGCGCCGGCGGCATGGCGGCGCTCGGCGTCGCACGGCTGCACGACGCCGCCGGCTTGTACGCGGCGAAGGCCGCGCTCGTGGTCCTGAGTCTCGACGACGTCCGGCTCGACGCACTCGCCGACGGCCGGCTGGACGGCGTTGCATCGTGAATGCGCCCCGGACCATGCTGCAGGCGCTGGAGCCGGCTCGCGATCCGGCCTGGATCCTCGACCAGCACGGCTTCGACCCGCTGCGCGACAGCAGCCGGGAGTCGCGCTTCGCGATCAGCAACGGCTTTCTCGGCATGCGCGGCGGCCGGACGATCGACCGCTTGCCGCAGAGCCTGGTTGCGCCGCGGACCTACGTGGCCGGCCTGTTCGACGCGCTCGGTCCCGACCTGCCGATCCCGGCTCTGGTCCCGGCGCCCGACTGGCTGAAACTGGATGTCTCGTTTTCCGCCCTGAAAGCGCCGCTGACTGTCTCGGACGTCTCGTTCCACCATCGAGCGCTCGATTTCAGGCGTGGCGCGCTCCTGACCGAAAGCCGGATCGCACGGCCGCGGGAGATCGCGGTCCGCCTGCGGGTGCTGCGGCTGGTATCGCTGCAGTGCCGCGCGATCGGGCTGCAACTCGTGCATTTCGATATCGAGGCCGACGGCATGGAGGCAATGCTGGTGGCGTCGTTCGAAGGGCTGGAGTTCGGGCTCGTCACCCAGCGTCTCGAACAGGATCTCGGCGTCTGGCGGACGAATGTTTCCGGCAAGTGGCTGGCGATGGCGGTCGCGGCCACTCTGCGGGTCGATGGACTGGTCGTGGCGCCGAAGCCGCTCGGGCCGTTCAAATGGTCCTGGAACTGGGTGACGAAGCCCGGTCAGGCGGTCTGCTTCGAGCGCATCGTTGCGGTCACCCGGGCCGATTCCGCCGAAGAGGATGCCGGAGCGACGGTGCGGCAGCGGCTGGAGACAGCCATCTCGGTCGGCTGGCGCGGTCTCCTCGAGGCCCACGAGACCAGTTGGGACGCGCGCTGGAGAGCCTGCGACGTCACGATCGCCGGCGATCCTGCGTCGCAGCGTGCCCTGCGCTTCGCGCTCTATCACCTGAACGGGGCCGCGGACCCGGGCGATCCGCGTGTGTCCATCGCCGCCCGCGCGCTGACCGGCGCCGACTATAACGGGCACGTCTTCTGGGACACCGAGATCTTTCTGCTGCCGTTCTATACCTTGACCTGGCCCGAGGCGGCCCGTGCGCTGCTGACCTATCGCTTTCGCACGCTCGATGGCGCGCGCGCCAAGGCGACGCGCATGGGCTGGCGCGGCGCCATGTATGCCTGGGAATCGGCCGACACCGGGGCCGAGACTTGCCCGGAGCATGGCATCGGCTCGGATCGCCGGGTCTTGAACATCCTCTGCGGAACGCAGGAGCTGCATATCAGCGCCGACGTCGCCTACGCGGTCTGGCATTACTGGCTGGCGACCGGAGACGTGGTGTTTCTGCGCGACGCCGGTGCGGAAATCCTTCTGGAGACCGCACGATTCTGGGCCAGCCGCGCACAGTCCGAGGCCGACGGCCTGCACCATATCAGGGGCGTGATCGGACCGGACGAGTATCACGAGACGATCGACGACAATGCCTTCACCAACATGATGGCGCGGTGGACGATCCGACGCGGACTCGAGGTCGCCGCCCTGCTCCGGCTGCAATGGCCGGAGCGTTGGGCGGCTTTGTCCGCGGCGATCGTTCTGGACGATGCGGAGCTGCAGCGTTGGGCCGGCGTCGCCGACACGATGGCGACCGGGCTCGATCCACGAACCGGTCTCTACGAGCAGTTCGCCGGATTCTTCGATCTGGAATCCATCGATCTCGCGCAGTACGCGGGGCGATCGGTGCCGATGGACGTCGTGCTCGGCCGGGAACGGACCCAGAAGGCACAAATCATCAAGCAGGCCGATGTCGTCGCGCTGATGGTCCTGTTGCCGGAAGCGTTCGCGGATGGCGCGGCGGCCGCGAACTTCAGCTATTACGAACCGCGCTGCAGCCACGGAAGCTCTCTCAGCGCCGGCCTGCACGGGGTGGCGGCGGCACGTCTGGGACGGGTCGACACCGCCATGCGCTTTTTCCGACAGGCCGCGGCGACAGACCTCGCCGATACGCATGCGGCCATCGACGGCGGCGTGCATATCGCGGCGCTGGGCGGGCTCTGGATGATGGCTGTGCTCGGCTTCGCCGGATTGACGATGGACGAGAGCGGCCTGGGCCTCGATCCGCAACTTCCGGACGACTGGACAACGCTGGCGTTCCCGGTCCAGTGGCGCGGTCGCGCGGTATCGGTGGTCGTCGACGCAGCGCAGCGGACGATCCAGGCAACGCTCACCGACGGCGAACCGATGGCGATCACCATTCGTGGAGAGCGGCACCCGATGACGAAGCAGACGCCGCTCAGTGTCCGGTTCTAGCGCTCTCCCATCCATAGCCCGGAAAGGGGTAAGAGCCGTGCAGGCGTTTCTCGTCGGCGCTAATCCGGATATGCGGCTTGGTCGAACGAACCATCAGCGTCCCGCCCCGGAAGCCGGCTGTTCCGATGGCCGATGGAAGGTGCAGGATCTTGCAGCCGGAAAGCCGGCTGCCGGTCTCCACCGCCAGCAATTCGGCGCGCCGTCGAGAACAGGCCGACGCAGCGGGACGGAGCAGGTTTGGAAAGTACTGAGCGCAAGACGAGCGGCTTGCAGGATCTCGTGCGCATCCCGCACGGCTGTGCCTGGTCCGGGCGCCTTGTCAGGCCAGGGCGACATCGAGCTCCACGGAATTATGCAGCGTGTTGGCCACCGGCGACCACAGCACGGTATGGCGTATCAATTGCTCCAACGCGGATCGCGGGCCGTCGGCATCCAGTCTGACCAGGACGTGTATGGTTTCGAAGCCGATCCCACCCGGGGTGAGCCTTCCGATGCCCCAGGCAGCGGCGGTGTCGACCGCTCCGGTCAATTCCAGTTCGAGCGAACGGATCGGTATTCCCTGGGCGATCGCGTTGGCATGCAGTCCCACCGACAGGCACGAGCCGAACGCCGCCAGCAGCGCCTCCGAGGCGTTCGGCGCCAGGCTCTCGCTCGACAGGGATGCCGGCGCCGCCTCCGCGACGGCCTGGGGCGGCAGATCACGGATATAGTTGAGCTGGCTCAATCTCCCCTCGGCGACGGTGCGGCACATAAACGTCCGCATCGGCCCGGAAGCCGAGCCTGCGGTCGCCAGGGCCGGCCCGGCCGGCTTGGCGGGCTGTTTCATTCGGCATCCTTCACGTTTCTTCCGCCGGCGGCAGATCGTCCGGTAACGGATCGACCGGCTCGCGCGTTCGATTGTCGGCACCTCGATCATAAACCCGATCGTGCCATGAAAGACCGCCAGAGCATGACGAGCGAAGATGCGAAATCGCATGGAGGCCGACAGTGATCGACTGGGACGATCTGCGATTCTTTCTGGCGATCGCGCGCAACGGCAATCTCTCCGCCGCGGCGAAGGACCTGCACGTCGCGCAATCGACGGTCGGACGCCGGCTTGCGTCGCTCGAGGCGAGCCTGGGGGTGCGGCTGCTCAACCGCACGCCGGACGGCTACGTCCCGACCCTGGCCGGCGATGGCGTCCGCGGTCATGCCGAGCGCCTGGAAGCCGAGGCGCTGGCGATGCAGCGCGCGGTCGGAGGGCGCGACGTCCGCATGGCAGGCCTGGTCCGTGTCACCTGCGCGGAGACCGTCGCGACGCACATTCTGGCGCCGGCGCTCGCCGGGCTGCATCGGGAGCATCCCGATATCATGATCGAGCTGACCCCCAACACGCGCGCGCTCAGCCTGTCGATGCGCGAGGCGGACATCGCGGTCAGGCTGTCGCGGCCGGACCAGCACGACCTGGTGATCCGACGAATCGGCACGATGGCGTTCGGACTCTACGCCGCCGCCGACTATCTGGCCTGCCACGTCGGCATGGATCTCGCCGACGGCTGTCCCGGCCACCACGTCATCACCCAATCCGAGGATATCGAGGACGGCACCCAGACAGGCTGGCTCTCCGGCGTCACCCACCGGGCACGCGTGTCGGTGCAGACCACCAGCCACGAGGCCGCGGTTACGGCGACGGTCCGCGGCGGCGGCCTGGCCTGCCTGGCGCGGTTCCGCGCCGACCGGGAGGGCGGGCTGGTCCGGCTGGAGATCCCGCCGCCGGTGCCCAGGGCGGATATCTGGCTGGTGATCCACAAGGACAACCGGCATGTCCCCAGGATCCGGGCCGCCATCACCCAGATCACCGCCTATGTCGGCTCGATGGCGCCGCAACTGGTCCCGCCGGACGTCAGCGCGGTCCTGGCGCCGCCGGACACCTCCGCGAACGATGCTGCTGACCAAGCCTGATAAAGCCCGACCGGATCGATCGATAATGCGCGGCCGCAGTGCGAAAATGCTGCCGACGCCGGATCGCCGTTCGCCTTAGCCTGCCTTCCGAAGACAGTCGCAGGGGCATGACGGAATGTCGATCAAGACAATGATGGTCGTCCTGGACGCGGACGCGGACAACGACCGACTGATACGAAGCGCGATCGGCTGGGCCGGACATCTGCAGGCCGGGCTGATCGGCATGGCCGCCTATCAGGATATTCCGATCGTCTATAACGACGGCTTCGTCGGTGCCGACATCATCCGCGAAGACCAGGCGGCGATCGACAGGAAGATCGCCGCCACCAGGGAGCGGTTCCTGTCCCTCGCCGGCGACACTTCTCTTCGAGCCGAATTCCGCTCGGCGATCGTCAGCCTGTCGCTGGCCTCCTACGTCGCCCGGCAGGCCAGGATCGCCGATCTGCTGGTCGCAAGACCGTTCGAGGCGCATCGACGGATATCCCGATCCGTGGCCCTGAACGCGAACGACCTCGTGATCCACGCAGGTCGGCCGTTGCTGATGCTTCCCGACGCCACCGATTTCGTTCCGCCGAAGGCCGCGCTGATCGCCTGGAAGGACTCGCGGGAATCGCGGCGGGCGGTCTGCGACGCTCTGCCGATGCTGCGTTCCCTCGAGCGCGTCGTCGTGGCGGCCCTTGCCGAGGGCGACACCCTCCAGGAGACCGAGGAAGCCGCCGCCGACGTGGTTTCCTGGCTCGGGCGACATGGCATAGAAGCGGTTCCCAGAACCGCCCGCCGCACCGGCGATGTCGCCGGGCATCTGGCAATCCTGTGCAGGGAGCAGAATATCGACCTTCTGGTCGGTGGCGCCTATGCGCATAGCCGTCTGCAGGAATTCATTCTGGGCGGCGTGACGCGCGATCTGCTGATGACCCCGCCATGCTGCACGCTGCTCTCGCATTGAGCGCGTGCGATAGCCTCGGACGACCGGACGGAGGGCGGCACGAAGCCGCCCTTCGTTCGTGCATCACGCGACGATGATGTCGTTCTCGACGGTCGTCACCCCGGATGCCGCCCAGGCGGTATGGGCCGCACTGTCGCGCTCGTGGATGGTGTGGACATGCCCGCGCAGAGTGACCCTGCCGCCGTCGGCGGTGACCGTCACCGCTTCCGGCCCGTAGAACCACGAGCGGTTCAGCGACGACCTGATATTGGAGCTGATCGACGAGGTGTCGACGCGCGCCTTCACGGTCAACTGGTTGGATACGCCGACGACGCCGAACAGGCGACGCACGTCCTGGCCCGCGGCCTCCTTCTGGAAGTGCCAATCCACCTCGCCGGTCAGGGTGACCCAGCCGTTCTCGACAGTGACTTTGGCGGCGTCGCGCGGGAACGTCACGTTCCAGGCCAGCCGATCGAGGATCGCGGCGGCGATCTGTTCGTCGGTCCGGTTGGATTCCGGCAGCAGCCGGACCTCGATCTCCTCGGCGACCGCCTTCACGCCCTTGACGCGTTTCGCCGCATCCTCGGCCGCATGCTTCTGTGCGAAATTGCCGACGTGTCCGGTCAGCGTCACGACCCCCGCATCGGCCGTCACACCGATATGGGCCGAGACGATGCTCGGCTCCCAGCTCAGCTCCTGTTGCACGGCTGTCCGCAGTTCCGAATCATGGCTCATCGATCTCTCCATTGCTGCAGCGTGGAACAAGCGGC
>CAIMSN010000011.1 GCA_903844135.1 uncultured Rhodospirillales bacterium
ACGATGATCGCCGCGAAGTCGAACAGGTTCGGCCTGGTCTCCATCGAGGCATTCGCCGGGACCCCCAGGCCGGGGACGCGCAGCGTGGCGAAGCGCATTTGCAGCATGGGGCCTCGTTTCAGTGCGGGTCGGGTGCGGGTGATCCGGCCTTTACCCTACCAGCGGCAGCGCCGCCAGCCTGAGACCGATGGCGGCAGGTGACGATCGCGGGTCACCGTCCGAAGACGATGCCGGTCAGCGGAACGGCGCCGTGATCCAGCCGGCGAAGGCCAGCCAGGCCGGGCTGTACCAGATCGCCGGCTTGAGCATCGCCATGCCGAGCACGGCGATGCTGCCACCCAGCGTGACCGTCAGCACCCGGCCCCGGCTGCGCAGGTCCCAGCCGATCAGCGCCAGCAGGAACAGTGCCGGCAGCAGGATCGTGGCGACCGGGCCTTGCAGCGCCGGCGGCACCGGCAGCGTCATGCGTCCGAACCCGGGCCCCATCATGTCGGCCATGGCGATATAGAGATACCGCTTGTGCGCCGCCGGCCTGGACCGGTTGGCCAGACCGAGGCCGATCAGCGTCGCGAACACCGGGATGTCGAGCAGCGGCATCGCCAGCCAGGACAATGCGCCGATGCCTGGCGGCGCGGTGAGCGGACGGGTCACGCCGTTCAGCGCCGTCGTCACCCCGACGATCACCAGGGCCGGCAGCATCGCGAAGCCCAGCAGTCCGGCCCGGCGATGCAGATCCAGCCTGCCCGCCGCGACCAGCGCCGCCTGCGCCACGAACAGCAGCAGCCAGGCGGTGAACAGCAGCCCGTGCAGGACGACCAGCGCCACCAGCGCCTCGGTCGGATGACGCGGCGCGATCAGGTGCTTGAGATAGAAGCTGGGCGCGAAGCCGTAGCCGATGACCGCGACCATCGCCAGCGACGCGCCGGAGAAGAACAGCCGCTCCGGCTGCACCGCCGGTATCGAGATCGCCATGACAGCCTTCTCCCCGGGTTCGCCGGCGCGCGAGCCGAGCGTTCCGTACCGGGCAGTGATCTGGCAAGTTTATTCTTGAGGCGTAATGGCGCCCCTGACCGGCCCATCGCGGGGGCCAGTGCCGGTGCTGCCGAAGCCGCCGGCCGCCCTGGCGGTCTCGTCCAGCACCGCGACCTCGCGCCAGGCGGCGCGCAGCACCGGAGACAGCACCGCCTGGGCGATGCGCATGCCGCGCACGATCTCGAACGGCGCGTCGCCGGCATTCATCACGATCACCTGCAGCTCGCCGCGATAATCCTCGTCGATCGTTCCGGGTGCGTTCGGCAGCACGATGCCGTGCTTGAGGGCGAGGCCGGAGCGCGGCCGGATCTGCAGCTCGTGGCCGGGCGGCAGGGCGATCGCCAGGCCGGTCGGGACCAGGACCCTGGCGCCGGGCGCGAGCAGCCTTGGTTCCGTCACCGCCGCCAGCAGGTCCATGCCGGCTGCGCCGTCGGTGGCATAGGCGGGCAGGGCGAGACCCTCGGCATGCGGCAGGCGACGGACCTGGATGGTGCGGATCGGCGCGCTCATGGACTTGTCCGGGATGACAGTGTTTCGGCAATTCTGGCTGCCAGCAGCGCCGCCACCGCGTGCTTGGACTGGCGCGGCCAGGACTCGACGCCGGATGCGGTCAGCAGATGGATCTCGTTCTCGGCGCCGCCCATCACCGACGTGCCGTGTCCGACCTGGTTGGCGACGATCCAGTCGCAGCCCTTGCGTTTCAGCTTGTCGGCGGCATTGTCCAGCAGCGCCTCGGTCTCGGCGGCGAAGCCGATCACCAGGCCCGGCCGGCGCGGGCCTGGCCGGGAGACGCGCGCAAGGATGTCCTCGTTGAGCGTCAACGTCAGCGGCTCGGGTTTCGCTCCCGGCCGCTTCTTCAGCTTGGCGGCGGCTTCCCGCTCGACCCGCCAGTCCGCGACCGCGGCGCTCATCACCGCCACATCGGCCGGCAGCGCCGCCTCGCACGCCGCCAGCATCTCCGCCGCGGTCTCGACGCAGACCCGCTCGACCCCGGCCGGCGCGTCCAGCCCGGTGGGGCCGCTGACCAGCGTGACCCGCGCGCCGCGGGCCGAGAGGGCGGAGGCGATCGCATATCCCTGCAGGCCCGAGCTGCGGTTGGCGATGTAGCGCACCGGGTCGATCGGCTCGTGGGTCGGGCCGGCCGTGACCAGGGCGTGCCGTCCGGCCAGGTCGCCGGCGCCGCCCAGCATCGCGGCGATCGCGGCGAGGATGTCCGGTGGTTCGGCGAGGCGGCCCGGACCGAACTCGTTGCAGGCCATCACCCCGTCATCCGGCCCGACCACCGCGACGCCGCGCGCGCGCAGCGTCGCGAGGTTCGCCTGCGTCGCCGGATGCTGCCACATGCGCACGTTCATCGCCGGCGCGACCAGCACCTTCGTGTCGGTCGCCAGCAGCAGGGTCCCCGCCAGATCGGAGGCCAGACCGGCCGCCATCTGCGCCAGGATGTTCGCCGACGCCGGGCACACCACCACCAGGTCGGCGGAGCGCGACAGCACGATATGCCCCATCTCGCTCTCCTCGGTCAGCGACCAGAGGGTGGTGTGGACGGGCTCGCCGCTGAGCGCCTGCAGGCTGAGCGGGGTGACGAACTGCGCCCCGGCCTCGGTCAGCACGCACCGCACGCCCGACCCGGCCTGGGTCAGCAGACGGATCAGCTCCAGCGCCTTGTAGGCGGCGATGCCGCCGCTGACGATCAGCAGGACGCGCTTGCCGGTCAGAAAAGCTACGCCTGGAGAGCCCAGGCTCACAGCCGCCAGCCGGAATGGATCGCGGCGATGCCGCCGGACAGGTTCTGCACCGAAACCCTCGCCAGCCCGGCCTTGCGCATCATCTGCGCCAGCGTCTCCTGGTCGGGGAAGGTGCGGATGCTCTCCGCCAGGTAGCGGTAGCTCTCCGCATCGCCGGCGATCGCCTGGCCGAGCCTGGGCAGCACCTGGAACGACCAGGCGTCGTAAACCGGCGCCAGCGCGGCCACCTGGACCCTGGAGAATTCCAGGCAGAAGAACCGGCCGCCCGGCCTGAGCACGCGCCGCGCCTCGGACAGGACCGCGTCCTTGTCGGTGCAGTTGCGCAGTCCGAACGCCATCGAGACCCGGTCGACGCTGCGGTCCGGCAGCGGCAGGCGCTCCGCGTCGGCCACCAGGAAGCCGAGCTGCGAGACCAGCGCCTTCTCGACCGCCCGGTCGTGGCCCACCCCCAGCATCGCGGCGTTGATGTCGGACAGGATCGCCGGACCGCCGCCGGCGCGCAGCCAGCCGAACGCGACGTCGCCGGTGCCCCCTGCCAGGTCGAGCAGCGACAGATTCGGCCGCGGCGCCAGCGCCTGGATGAACACCCGCTTCCAGACCCGGTGGATGCCGAGCGACATCAGGTCGTTCATCAGGTCGTATTTCGGCGCCACGCTGTCGAACACCGCCCTGACCATCGGCTTCTTGGCCTCCAGCGGCACGTCGCGGAACCCGAAATCGGTGGTCGCGCCGGGAGAGGCGCCGAAGGAGGCGTCAGGAGAGGCGGGGAGGGATTTGTCGCTCATCGGTCCCTTCTATAGCCTGAGCGGCCTATGCCGGAACTCCCCGAAGTCGAGACCGTGATGCGCGGGATGCGGGCGCATCTCGAAGGCCACACCATCGTCCGCGCCGAGATGCGCCGCCCGGACCTGCGCTGGGCGATGCCGCCGGGCCTGGCCGCCCGGCTGCAGGGTGCCCGCGTGCTGGGGTTCCGCCGCCGCGGCAAATACATCCTGATGCGTCTCGATGGCGGCGACACCATGCTGCTGCATCTCGGCATGTCCGGCCGGGTCAACCTGACCAGGCTGGACGGGGTCCGGGAGGTGGCGGTCGGGCTGCACGAGCATGTGGTGATGGAGACCGAGCAGGGAGGCCGCTTCGGGCTGGTCGATCCCAGGCGGTTCGGCGCGATCGACCTGATGCCGACGCAGGACGAGGACGCGCACCGGCTTTTGGCCGGCCTCGGCCCCGAGCCTCTGGAGCCGGGCTTTTCCGCGAAATTCCTGCATGCCGCCTTCGCCGGCCGTCGCACCAGCGTCAAGGCGGTGCTGCTGGACCAGCGCGTGGTCGCCGGCCTCGGCAACATCTATGTCTGCGAGGCCCTGTTCCGCGCCCGCCTGGCGCCGTGGCGCGTGGCCGGCGCGATCGGCCGCGCCGGGACAGCGCGCCTGGTCGGGGCGATCCGCGCCGTGCTGGAGGAGGCGATCGCCGCCGGCGGATCCAGCCTGCGCGACTACGTCCAGCCGGACGGCGAACTCGGCTACTTCCAGCATGCCTGGCGGGTCTATGGCCGTGAGGGCGAGCCCTGCCCGGATTGTCCGGGCGAGGCGGCCTGCAGCCTGGTCGGGCGGATCGTGCAGGGCGGCCGCAGCAGCTTCTACTGTCCCGCATTGCAGCGATGAGCCGCGACCTGCCGGGGTTTTCTTGACTTTCCGCCGGGCCGTGCCCTAGAAGACCGACCCTTCGCCGGAGCAGCGCCCGCCCACCCCGTCCATCGGGGCACGGGCGTCGTTTCCGGCCCACAGACGCGCTGACAGAACAGAGAGCCATGGCGAACACCGCATCCGCGCGCAAGCGCATCCGGCAGACCGAAGTCCGTACCGCCCGCAACGCCGCGCGCAAGTCGCGCATGCGCACCTTCATCAAGAAGGTCGAGACGGCGATCGCGTCCGGCGACAAGGAGCAGGCCGCCGCCGCCCTGCGTGCGGCGCAGCCGGAGATGCAGCGCGCGTCCGGCAAGGGCGTGGCCCACGCCAACACCATCTCCCGCAAGATCTCGCGCCTCTCGGCGCGCATCAAGGCGATCGCAACCGCCTGATTTCGTTGCCTGTCCGGCCGGGCTCCGCAAGGACGTCCGGCCTGTCGCAAAAGCTGGACGGCCCGCATGTTCGCATGCGGGCCGTTTTCGTTCCTGCGAGGATATTGCAGGCTTCGTTGTATGTTCCACACGCGGAGCGTCGCGCCGGCCGGTCGCTCGAAGACGACATTTTTCTGTCCAGATTCCCGTTGCCTCCCGCGAGTCGCGGGCCTACTGTCCGGAACGGTCGCGAGACCGACACAAGGCTGTCACAAACGGCACTCCCTTTCTTGCCACTTTGCATGGACCGTTCTTCGCGGGTGGCGAAACTGCGTTCGATTTTTGAAATAAAGCGTTCGGTTATGACAGTGAATCTTGGAATGACCGAAGGCACGGGTGGGGTGAGAGTGGCTTCCAGCGGACACGATCTCGGGACCCTGAGCGGGACCTTCGTCGACAGCGTCGTACAGCAACAGGTGTCGGGCCCTCGGGCTCCGGCGTCCAGGGAAACGGTAGGCCATCCGCACCCGTTCGCGGAGCACCCGTTCGCGGAGCACCCGTTCGCGGAGCACTGGGCGAGGATCTGCGCCCGCCTGCAGAGCGAGGTCGGCGAGATCGAGTATCGCACCTGGCTGCGCCAGATGACGCTCGGCGCCGTCGACCAGGACGAGATCACGCTGTATCTGCCGACGCGTTTCCTGCGCGACTGGGTGCGCAGCCAATATGGCGACCGCCTCGGCGCCCTCTGGAATGCCGAAATCGCCGAAATCCGACGCGTCGAACTGATGCTGTCTCCTGAGCAGCGCGACTCGTCCGCCGGCGCCGCGGGCGATGGCGCCGCGAAGGCGGTTCCAGTCCCGTCGCCGCCGTCCGCGGCACCGTCCCCGCCGCATGTCGCCACGCCGGCGCCCGCGGAAGCGCGCGCCGACCTGGCGGCCCCGCTGGACCCGCGCTTCACCTTCGACGGGTTCGTGGTCGGCAAGCCAAACGAATTCGCCTATGCCTGCGCCCGTCGCGTCGCCGAGCGGCCGTCCAGCCCCGGCTTCAACCCGCTGTTCCTCTATGGCGGCGTCGGGCTCGGCAAGACCCATCTGATGCATGCGATCGGCCTGGAACTCACACGCTCCGATCGTACCGGCGGCGCGGTCTCGGTCGCCTACATGTCGGCCGAGAAGTTCATGTACCGCTTCATCGCCGCGATCCGCTCGCAGCAGACCATGGAATTCAAGGAACAGCTCCGCTCGGTCGACGTGCTGATGATCGACGACCTGCAGTTCCTGATCGGCAAGGACAACACGCAGGAAGAATTCTTCCACACCTTCAACGCGCTGGTGGATGCCGGCAAGCAGATCGTGGTCTCCGCCGACAAGTCGCCCTCCGACCTGTCCGGTCTCGAGGACCGCCTGCGCACCCGTCTCGGCTGCGGAATGGTCGCCGACCTGCATGCCACCACCTTCGAACTTCGCATCTCGATCCTGGAGGCGAAGGCGCAGGCCTCCGGCGTCCCGGTGCCGCCCAAGGTGCTGGAATTCCTGGCCCACAAGATCACCACCAACGTGCGCGAACTGGAGGGCGCGCTGAACCGGATGATCGCGCATGCCGCCCTGTTCGGCCGTCCGGTGACGCTCGACACCACCCAGGAAGTCCTGAAGGATATCCTCAAGGCGCACGATCGCCGCGTCACCATCGAGGAGATCCAGCGCAAGGTCTCCGAGCACTGGAACATCCGCCTCACCGACATGAGCTCCGCCCGGCGCGCCCGCGCCGTCGCCCGGCCGCGCCAGGTGGCGATGTATCTCTCCAAGCAGCTCACCAGCCGCTCCCTGCCGGAAATCGGCCGCAAGTTCGGCAACCGCGACCACACCACCGTGATGCACGCGGTCAGCCGCGTCACCGAGCTGATGGCCGGCGACACCGGCTTCGCCGAGGATGTCGAGCTGCTGCGGCGCATGCTGGAGAGCTGAGGCCTGGGCCCTGCCCCGAAGCGGGGCTCCCGGACTACGCCTTCCCTGGATGGCCAGGCGCTGCTAGTCTTTTCACCCGTTCGCGCGTCCCGCACGACGTTCCTCCCGGCGAGACCAGGATCATGAAGTTCAAGGCCGATCGGGCGACCCTCCTGAAGGCTCTCGCCCATATCCAGAGCGTCGCGGAGAAGCGGAACACCATCCCGATCCTGGCCAACGTGCTGATCCAGGCCACCGGCTCCAAGCTCACCTTGACCGCGACCGACATGGAGATCGCCATCGTCGAGGAGGTCACCGCCAGCGTCAGCCGCGACGGCGCCACCACCGCCCCGGCCGCGGTGCTGTTCGAGATCGTCCGCAAGCTGTCCGACAACGCCGACATCGAGCTCGACCAGGCCGGCGGCGACGCCCCGCTGGCGCTGCGCGCCGGGCGTTACGCCACCAGCCTGAACGTGCTGGCGGTCGACGACTTCCCCTCCATGACCGCGGGCACCCTGCCGCACCGCTTCCGCATCAAGTCCAGCGTGCTGCGCGGCCTGATCGACCGCTCGCGCTTCGCCATCAGCACCGAGGAAACCCGCTACTACCTCAACGGCATCTACCTCCATGTCGCCAAGGCCGAATCCGGCGAGATGCTGCGCGCGGTCGCCACCGACGGTCACCGCCTGGCCCGCGTCGAGACCGAGGTTCCGGCCGGCGCGTCCGGCATGCCGGGCGTGATCGTGCCGCGCAAGACCGTCGCCGAAATCCGCAAGCTGCTCGACGAGGCGGGCGAGGATGTCGAGATCGCCCTGTCCGACACCCGCATCCAGTTCACCGTCGGCACCGTCATGCTGACCAGCAAGCTGATCGACGGCACCTTCCCGGAATACGAGCGCGTGATCCCGCGCGACAACGACAAGATCCTGCGCGTCGGCAAGAAGGATTTCGCAGACGCCGTCGCCCGCGTCTCCGCCATCAGCCAGGAGCGGTCGCGCCCGGTGAAGCTGTCGCTGGAGCGTCATCTGCTGACCCTGTCTGCGGCGAGCCCGGACCAGGGCACCGCCAAGGAGGAGCTCGATGACGGCCGCGTCAGCTACGATGCCGGCGCGATCGAGATCGGCTTCCAGGCGCGCTACCTGAACGACATCACCGATCAGATCGACAAGGACGTCGAATTCGCGTTCTCCGACAGCGCGGCGCCGACCGTGGTGCGCGACGTGGACAGCCCGTCCGCGCTCTACGTGCTGATGCCGATGCGCGTGTAGCGCCCGTCCATGAGCGCGGCCGGACCTCGGCTGGTCCGGCTTTCCCTGACGGATTTCCGAAACTATCGTAGCCTGGCCTGGACTTTTTCCGAGCGGATCACCGTGGTCACCGGTCCGAACGGCAGTGGCAAGACCAACCTGCTCGAGGCCATTTCCCTGCTGGTGCCGGGCCGGGGCCTGCGCGGCGCCAGGATGGCGGAGCTTCCACGCCACGGCGCCGAACACTGGGCGGTCGCCGCCCGCCTGCAGTCCGGTCCGGACGGTTTCGAGATCGGCACCGGCACCGCGCCTGACCAGCCGGCCGGCCGGCGGGTGTTCCGTCTCGACGGCCAGGCGCTGCGCAACCGCGGCGTGCTCGGCGAGCGCCTCTCCGCCGTCTGGCTGACGCCGCAGATGGACCGGCTGTTCAGCGAGGGCACCGCCGGCCGGCGGCGTTTCCTCGACCGGCTGGTGCTGGCCCTGGAGCCCGGTCACGCCAGGGAGGTGGCGGCCCATGACGAGGCGATGCAGGGCCGCAACCGGCTGCTCGCCACTGGCCGCGGCCGCGGCGCCTGGATCGACGGGCTGGAGCTTTCCATGGCCCGTCACGCCGTGGCCGCCACCGCAGCCAGGCGCAGCCTCGTCGCCCGGCTGAATGCGCGTGCCGACCGGCCGCCCGATGAGACCGGCTTTCCGCAGGCGGTTCTGACTTTGTCCTGCGCGATCGCCGAGCGGCTGGAGTGCGAGCCGGCGCTCGCGGTCGAGGACTGGCTGCGTGGCGAGCTGGCATCGGCGCGGCTGGCGGATCAGCGCGGGCCCGGCGCCAGTCGCGGCGCGCATCGCGCCGACCTGTCGCTGTCCGACCGCGAGACCGGCAGGCCGGCGGCCATCGCCAGCACCGGCCAGCAGAAGGCGCTGCTGCTGGGGGTGATCCTCGCCCATGCCGGGCTGATCGCCACGCTGCGCGGCGACGCGCCGCTGCTGCTGCTCGACGAACCGCTGGTGCATCTCGACCGCGCCCGGCGTGACGCGCTGTTTTCCGCCCTGTCCGGCCTGTCCTCGCACGTGATGCTGACCGGCACCGACCGCGATCTGTTCGCGCCCCTGCTCGGCCGGGCCGAGAGCCTCCGCGCCGAGCAGGGGCGCCTGCAGCACGCTGGTTCCGGGGGGGTGGAAGGCCTATAGTCCACATAACAGATTCCGTTCGACGTGGAGCATTCTTCAGGCATGTCAGATCACGACTCAGCCCGCGACGCCGGCCCCGCGCCGACCCTCCCGGCTTCCGGCGTTGCGCCCGTCCCGTCTGACGACGCCGACTACGACGCCGCCTCGATCTCCGTCCTGAAGGGCCTCGATGCCGTCCGCAAGCGCCCCGGCATGTATATCGGCGACACCGATGACGGGTCCGGCCTGCATCACATGGCCTTCGAGATCATCGACAATGCCGTCGACGAGGCCCAGGCCGGCCACGCCACCAGTTGCAGCGTCACCCTCAACGGCGACGGCAGTGTCACCGTGCGCGACAATGGCCGCGGCATTCCCACCGACATGCATATCGAGGAAGGCATCAGCGCCGCCGAGGTGGTTCTGACCAAGCTGCACGCCGGCGGCAAGTTCAACCAGAACAGCTACAAGGTTTCCGGCGGGCTGCACGGGGTCGGCGCGGCGGTGGTCAATGCGCTGTCGGAATGGATGGATGTCCGCATCTGGCGTCTCGGCACCGAGCACATGATCCGCTTCCAGCACGGCGACACCGTGGCGCCGCTGTCGATCGTCGGCCCGAGCGACGAGCCGCGCGGCACCCAGGTCACCTTCAAGCCAAGCTCGGGGACCTTCGCCAAGGTCGAGTTCGAGTTCGCGATCCTCGAACGCCGCCTGCGCGAACTCGCCTTCCTGAATTCCGGCCTCGAGATCCTGCTGCGCGACGAGCGCCATGCTCCGGTGCAGGAACAACGCTTCTGCTACCAGGGCGGGCTGATCGCCTTCGTCGAATGGCTTGATCGCGGCAAGGCGCAGGTGGTGCCGGACCCGATCACCGCCGACGGCGCCGACGAGGCCAACGGCGTCAAGGTCGAGTTCGCGCTCACCTGGAACGACAGCTTCCACGAAACCATGCTGTGCTTCACCAACAACATCCCGCAGCGCGACGGCGGTTCGCATCTCGCCGGCTTCCGACAGGCGCTCACCCGCGTGGTCGGCAAGTATGCCGAGGGGATCGGCAAGAAGGACGCGCTCGCCCTTACCGGCGAGGACATGCGCGAGGGCCTCACCGCGGTGCTGTCGGTCAAGGTACCGGATCCGAAATTCTCCAGCCAGACCAAGGACAAGCTGGTCAGCTCCGAGGTGCAGCCGGTGGTGCATGCCGCCGTCGCCGACGCCATCTCGCACTGGTTCGAGACCCATCCGAAGGAAGCCCGTCTGATCATCGCCAAGGTGGCGGATGCCGCCGCCGCGCGGGAGGCGGCGCGGCGCGCCCGCGAACTCACCCGTCGCAAGGGCGTGCTCGACATCTCCTCGCTGCCGGGCAAGCTCGCCGACTGCCAGGAGCGCGATCCCGCCAAGGCGGAGATCTTCCTGGTCGAGGGCGACTCCGCCGGCGGCACCGCCAAGCAGGGCAGGGACCGACGCTTCCAGGCGATCCTGCCGCTGAAGGGCAAGATCCTGAACGTCGAGCGCGCGCGCTTCGACCGCATGCTGGGTTCGGCCGAGATCGGCACGCTGATCACCGCGCTCGGCACCGGAATCGGCCGCGGCGAACCGGAGCAGGGCGGGTTCGCGATCAACAAGCTGCGCTACCACCGCATCGTCATCATGACAGACGCCGACGTCGACGGATCGCACATCCGCACCCTTCTGCTGACCTTCTTCTTCCGGCAGATGCCGGAACTGATCGAGCGCGGCCATCTCTACATCGCCCAGCCGCCGCTCTATCGCGCCAAGCGCGGCAACGACGAGCGCTACCTCAAGGACGATCCGGCGCTGGAGCAGTATCTGCTCGACAAGGCGCTGAACAACGCCACCCTGACCTATGCCGACGGAAGGGCCCTGACCGGCGCCGCCTTGGGTGAGGAGACCGTCTGGCTGCGCGAGGCGACCCGCGCGCTGCGCCGGCTGAGCGTCCGCGCCCCGGTCTGGATCCTCGAACAGGCCGCCATCGCCGGCGCGCTGACCAGCGACGTCGCCCAGGCGCAGTCCCGGGTCCAGGCGCTGGCCGCCCGGCTGGACGCCGCCTCGCCGGCTTCCGAGCGCGGCTGGAAGGTCTCCGCCGACCAGGACGGGCTGCAGTTCGGCCGCACCGTGCGCGGCGTCGGCGAGCTCTACCGCCTCGACCCCGCCACCCTGCGCAGCTCCGACGTGCTCTGGGCCGCCGAGCATGCCGACCTGCTGGAGCGGGATTTCGGCACCGAGGCGACGCTGACGCTGGACAGCAACACCCTCTCCGTCGCCGGCCCCGCCGCCGCCTACGACCGCATCCTGGCCCAGGGCCGCAAGGGCCTGGCGATCAACCGCTTCAAGGGCCTGGGCGAGATGAACGCCGAGCAGCTCTGGACCACCACCCTGGACCCCGCGGTCCGCACCCTGCTGCAGGTCCGCGTCGGCGACATCGAGAACGCCAGCCAGGTCTTCTCCACCCTGATGGGCGACGTCGTCGAGCCACGCCGCGACTTCATCGTCGGCAACGCGCTGAAGGTGGCCAACCTGGACGTCTGAGTCGGGCGGTTCTCGGAACGGCGGTCCTCACGCGCGACGGCCACCGTCCGCCGTTCCAGTCAATCGAGCCGCTTGCTGAGCACGATGAAGCGCAGATCATGCCGCTTCGGAATGCCGAAGCGATCGTCTTCGTAGGGAAACGATTCGGTCTCGCCGGTCGGCAGATAGCCACGACGCTCATACCAGGCGATCAGCCCATCCCGGACGTTGACGACGGTCATCCTGATGTCCCGGCCTCCTCGCTCGCGCACCCAGTCTTCCGACGCGGCGAGAAGCGTCCGTCCGAGCCCGGCATTCTGCACGCTTGGATCGATTGCCAGGGATCCGAGATACCAGGTGCCGCCATGCAGAGGCACAAGCCAGACACAACCCTGGATGGTGTGCCCAGTCCGCCATACCAGCAGCGCCTCGGGCTTCGCTGCCATGTCCGTGCGAACCAGCGCATCGTTCGCACGGTCTCCAGTCATGTAGCCCGCCTCGCTGTTCCAGCCGGTCCCGCGATAGGCCCGGTTCAAGAGCGACACGATCGCCGGCACGTCCGCAGCGACGGCCGGCTGCAGGATCGCGACCGATCCCGTCTGGGTCCTGGCGCTCAGGGAGCGGGTCGCCAGCCTCTCCTCGATCGTGGCGATCTGGGCCAGGAACGGTCCGGAGAGATCCTCCACGACCTGCTTCACCGCTTCCTCGACCAGAGGCCAGACGGTTTGCTTCGAGAGCGCGATTGCCTCCTGGCCGATCGTCGACAGCGACACGGTGGTCTGGCGCCTGTCCGTCTCACCGCGAACGATCGCCACTAGGCCGGCTCGTTCAAGCCGGGCGGCCTGTTTCGTGATGGCCGGCTGGCTTAACCGCATCGCCGATGCGAGCGCGCCGATCGTCGTCGGCCCCCGCTCGTCCAGGATGGCAAGAATCGGATACTGTCCAGGCTGGATGGGAACACCAGCACGGTGCGCGACGATCAGGACATCGGCCTGCATCTGCTCCGCGAGCCGCTTGAGGCGGCTGCCGAGGAAAAGAAGCTCCCTGTCCTGAAGAATGTCGATCGCTTTTCCGGGTTTCGTAACCATAACCGGTTATGGACCGATGCGGGCTGGAGGTCGAGCCCTCGAGATCGGCGCCACCCGATCCACCCTCCGACACCTTGACGAGGCGTCAAGCGCGATCCCGGCGCTTGCGCACGTAGATCGTCTTGCGCACCCGGGCGACGACGCTGCCGTCGTCGGCGACCACCTCGACGGTGAATTCCGGACGCACCGGCGCGCCGCCGGCCGCCGCTTCACGCACGGAGTCGATCTCCGCCTGGCTCAGCCGGAACCGCGCATGCACGGTGCCGCGCCCTGGAGCCACGAACTCGATCGTCGCCGCCTGGTCCCAGACCACGTAGTCGTGGCCGAGATTGTCCATGAACATCAGCATCAGGAACGGATCGGTCATCGCGAACAGGCTGCCGCCGAAATGCACCCCCACCGCATTGCGGTTGAACCATCGCAGCCGCAGCGCCACGTCGACCTCGCGCCAATCCTCGCTGGCGCGCACCACCCTGATGCCGGTGAAGAAGAACGGCGGCCAGAGATTGATCCCCCGCCTGATCATCGCCCGCCGCAGCCGCTTGCGTCTCACGCGCCTGTCCCCGACGGCAGGACCGTGTCCCCGCCTCGACAAATGCTCACGGCAAAGGATGCTTGGCCGCGAGCGCCTGTCTTTCCTTGTTCACCGCGGCAGCGGTCAGCGCGTGGGCGCGCGCCGCCTTCAGATCGTCGGCGGTGAAGCCGGGCGTCGGCTTGGCGTCGCCGAGGCTGGACACGTAGGTGAGGATCGCCGCCAACTGCTCGTCCGGGAGCTGCGCGAAGGACGGCATGTAGCCGACATAGCTGTCGCCGCCGACATCGATCGAACCGGACATGCCATGGGTCAGCAGGTCGGCCAGGTAGCTCTTGCCCTCCGGCGATCCGGCGATCTTGTCGACCCGGTTCTTGAGCGGCGGGAACTGGCCCGGCGAGCCGCCGGCATCCGCCTGGTGACAGACCGAGCATTGCGCTGTGTAGAGGCCGGCACCGTCCGGGGCCGCGTGCGCCGGGGCGAGGGAGGCCAGGCCGGCGAAGGCGGCGAGAGACGGCAGCAGCAGGCGCTGGCGGGCAGGGAACGGCATCGGCTCGGACTCTCCTCGGATCGGCATCGGCATCTTGCACGCAATTCCCGCGCCAGTTGAACCCGCCTTGCGGCATCGGCGTCGCCGCCTCATCTGCGGCTGATGCTCAGACGCGTCTTGACCATGCTGCTGTTCCTGCTCCCGGCCGGCGCCGTCCACGCCGCGACCCAGACGCTCGACTACGCGCTGTCCAGCCACGGGCTGCATCTCGCCGACATCCAGGCCCGCACCCAGCTCACCGACCAGGGCTATGCGATCACGGTGCATAGCCGCACCGTCGGTCTGGTCGGCGCGATCGCCCGCAGCGACATCACCAGCGTCTCCTCCGGCCGCTTCGACGGCGGCAGGGCGTTGCCGCTCGCTTACCAGACCACCGGCCATTCCTGGGGCGCCGACCGGGTGGTGCGGATCGGCTACGTCGATGGCGCGCCGAAGGTGCTGGCGCTCACCCCGCCGGAGCCGGATCGCGAGCCGGTCGACGACTCCCAGACCCGCGGCAGCATCGATCTGCTCAGCGCCATGGTCGAACTCGCGCATCGCGTGTCCGACACCGGCCATTGCGAGTCTCAGGCGCTGGTGTTCGACGGCAAGCGCCTGTCGCGCCTGGAGGCGCATGACGGCGCCGTCGAGACGCTGCCGCCCGCCGACGGCCAGGCCTTCGCCGGCCGGGCGCTGCGGTGCGATTTCGTCAGCCGCCAGCTTGGCGGCTTCATGCGCGGCGACGATCGTGCCCGGCGGCTGACCCCGCTGCATGGCAGCACCTGGATGGCCGCGCCGGCGCCCGGCGTGCCGATCGCCGCGGTCAGGGCGGTGCTGGAAAGTCCGCTGTTCGGCCGGGCGACCCTCATCCTGACGAAGACGACGTCCTGAGCAGCGTCGCGGCCAGCGACAGGACCGCCTCGGGCGACTGCGCGACCGCGCCGGCGCCATCCGCCATCTCCGGCGCCCCGTAGCCCCAGGCGGCGAAGATCGACCCGACCCCGGCGCCCGACGCGGCGGCGATGTCGTTGCGATGATCCCCCACCATCACCGCCCGCGACTGGTCCCCGCCCGCCAGGGCGATGGTTCCCAGCAGGTGCCCAGGATCGGGCTTTCTCACCGCGAAGCTGTCGCCGCCGCCGATCGCCGCGAACAGGGGCGCCACACCCAGCGACGCGAGCAGCGTCCGGGCCGCCGCCACCGGTTTGTTGGTGCAGACCGCCAGCGTCCAGCCGGCCGCCAGCGCCTGATCGAGCATCGTCCGCACGCCGGGGAACAGCACCGACGCCCCGGCCGGATTGGCTTGGTAATCCGCCAGATAGTCGCGCGCCGCCGACGCATCCGCAGGTACGCCGCGGCTCGCCAGCGCGCGTTCCACCAGCACCGCGACCCCATCGCCGATCATCGGCCGGATCTCCGCGCCGGACAGCGGCGCCAGCAAGCGGGCGGCCAGCATCCGGTTCGCCGCGGCGCGCAGATCCTCGATCGTATCCACCAGCGTACCGTCGAGATCGAGCACCAGCAGGGTCATGCAGTATTCCGTAACGCTTGTTGATGGGCCGGACGTTCCCCCGGGGTTTGACAGGGATCGTCCCGGACCGCTACCGCCAGACACCATGTCAGACCGCGCCGATGCCACCGCCATCCTGCTCGCCGCCGGCCTCGGCACCAGGATGAAGTCACGCTGGCCGAAGGCGATGCACCCGCTCGCCGGCCGTCCGATGCTGCGCCACCTGATCGACAGCGCCGCGTCGGTGTTCGAGCGGGTGGTGGTGGTGCTCGGTCCCGGCATGGAGGCGCTGGCACCGGTCGCCGCGCCCTGGCCGGTGGTGATCCAGAGCGATCGCCTCGGTACCGCCCACGCCGCCCTTCAGGCCGCGCACGCGTTCGGCAACGGCGACGTCGCCGTGCTCTATGCCGACAACCCCCTGATAACCCCCGACACGCTGCGCCGCCTGCTCGCCGCGCGCGCGGCAACCGGCACCGATCTCGCGCTGCTGGCGATGCGCCCGGCGGATCCGGCGCGGTATGGCCGGCTGATCACCGAACCGGACAAGGCGGGCGGCGAGACGGTCCGGCGCATCGTCGAATACGCCGAGGCCGATGCCGCCGAGCGTGCCATCGGCCTGTGCAATGCCGGCGTGCTGTGCGCCGACGCGACGCGGTTCGCCGGCTGGCTGGCCCGGGTCGGCAACGACAACGCCAAGCGCGAATACTATCTCACCGACGTGGTCGCGCTCGCGGCCGCGGAGGGCGGCATCGTCCGCCATGTCGAGGCGCCGGAGGAGGAGCTGCGCGGCATCAACTCGCGCGCCGAACTCGCCGACGCCGAGGCGGTGGTGCAGCGCCGCCTGCGCCGTGCCGCGATGGAGTCCGGCGCCACCCTGGTCGCCCCGGAGACCGTGTTCCTGTCCGTCGACACCGTGCTCGGCACCGACGTCACGGTGCATCCCAACGTCGTGTTCGGCCCCGGCGTCAGCGTCGGCGACAATGTCGAGATCCGCGCCTTCAGCCATCTCGAGGGCGCCATGGTCGGCGACGGCGCGATGATCGGCCCCTACGCCAGGCTCCGCCCCGGCACCGTGGTCGGCGCCGGGGCGCATGTCGGCAATTTCGTCGAGCTCAAGGCCACCACCCTGGGCGACGGCGCCAAGGCCAACCATCTCGCCTATCTCGGCGACTGCAGCATCGGTGCCCGCAGCAATATCGGCGCCGGCACCATCACCTGCAATTACGACGGCGTCTCCAAGCACCGCACCCGCCTGGGCGAGGACGTGTTCGTCGGTTCCAACGCAACCCTGGTCGCGCCGGTCTCGATCGGCGACCGCGGCTTCGTCGCCGCCGGCAGCACCATCACCGAACCCGTCCCCGATGATGCGCTGGCGTTCGGCCGCGCCCGCCAGGACACCAAACCCGGCCGCGCGATCCCGCTTCGCGCCCGCCTGAAGAAGGACAAAGTCTGATGTGCGGCATCGTCGGCGTGGTCGGCCTGCGCGACGCCACCCCGCTGCTGTTCGGGGCGCTGCGCCGCCTGGAATATCGCGGCTACGATTCCGCCGGCATCGCGACCCTGGTGAACGGCCATATCGAGCGCCGCCGCGCCGAGGGCAAGCTCGACAATCTCGGCATCGTGCTCGAGCGGTTCGCACTGCCCGGCGTCACCGGCATCGGCCATACACGCTGGGCCACCCATGGCGCGCCCACCGAAGGCAACGCCCATCCGCACGGCACCGAGCGCGTGTCCGTGGTGCATAACGGCATCATCGAGAACCATGCCGAGCTGCGCGCGGAACTCGAACAGGCCGGCCAGAATTTCACCACCGAGACCGACACCGAGACCGTCGCCCAGATGGTCGATCTGCATCTGAAACAGGGCATGACCCCGTCGCAGGCCGCCCATGCCTGCCTGAAGCGGCTGCACGGGGCCTATGCGCTGGCGATGATCTTCGCCGGCCATCCCGAGCTGATGATCGGCGCCCGTCACGGCGCGCCGCTCGCGGTCGGGTTCGGCGAGGACGAGATGTTCCTCGGTTCCGACAGCCTGGCGCTGGCGCCGCTGACCCGGCGCATCGCCTATCTGCGCGACGGCGACTGGGCGGTGCTCTCGCGTCATGGCGCCGAATTCTTCGACCTGGACGGCACCCCGGCGCCGTTCGAGATCAAGACCAGCGCCCTGCCGGGCGGCGCGATCGGCAAGGATGGCTACCGGCACTACATGGAGAAGGAGCTGCACGAGCATCCCCTGGTGATCGGCCAGACATTGCAGCGCATGATCGACCCCGCCACCCGCCGCGTGGTACTGCCGGAGCTGCCGTTCGACCTCGCCACCATTCCCCGCATCACCATGACCGCCTGCGGCTCGGCGTTCTATGCCGGCCTGATCGGCCGCTCGTGGCTGGAGAGCGAGGCGCGCATTCCGGTCGATGCCGACGTCGCCAGCGAACTGCGCTACCGCGAACCGCCGCTGGCCAGAGGCGGTCTCGGCCTGCTGATCAGCCAGTCCGGCGAGACCGCCGACACGCTGGCGGCGCTGCGCAGCCTGCGCGAGGCCGGCCAGCACGTTTTGTCGGTGCTCAACGTCGCAGAGAGCACCATGGCGCGCGAGAGCGACATCGTGCTCGACACCATCGCCGGCCCGGAGATCTGCGTCGCCAGCACCAAAGCCTTCACCGCGCAGCTCTCCGTCCTGGCCTGCCTGGCGATCGCCACCGGCCGCGCAAGGGGCACCATCGACGAGGCCCGCGAGGAGATCCTGGTGCAGGCGCTGCTCGACCTGCCGGGCCGCGCCGCCGAGCTGTTCGGGCTGGCGCCGATGATCCAGCAGGCGGCCCAGATCGTCGCCGAGGCGCGCGACGTGCTGTATCTCGGCCGCGGGTCGCATTTTCCGGTCGCCCTGGAAGGCGCGCTCAAGCTCAAGGAGATCAGCTACATCCATGCCGAGGCCTACGCCGCCGGCGAGATGAAGCACGGTCCGATCGCGCTGATCGACCGCAACGTGCCGATCGTCGCCAGCGCGCCCTCGGGACGCCTGTTCGACAAGACCGCCTCGAACCTGCAGGAGGCCCAGGCCCGCGGCGGGCGGCTGCTGGTGTTCACCGACCCGGACGGCGCGGCGCGCATGGAGCGGATCGCCGAATGCACCATCGTGCTGCCGGAGACGCACGCCTTCGCCGCGCCGATCCTGCACAGCATCGCGGTGCAGATGCTGGCCTACGAGGTGGCGCTGCTGAAGGGCACCGACGTCGACCAGCCGCGCAACCTGGCGAAATCGGTCACGGTGGAATAGCGCGCTTGCCCTATGCGGTCGAACTGCCGGGCGGTTTCGTCGTCAGCGACGAACGATCCAGGCTCGACCTGGGGTTCGTTCATGCCGCCTTGTCCGACGCCGCCTGGATGGAGGAGCGGACGCGCGCACAGACCGAGCGTAGCTGGGCCAACTGCCTGCCTCTGGGCGTCTACGCGCCCGATGGCAGCCCGGTCGGCTGCGGCCGCATCCTGACCGACCGCGCGTTGCGGGCGCATCTCGGCGACGTCGTCATCGTGCCGGCGTTCCGGGGACGGGGCCTCGGCAAGGCGCTGGTCGAGGCGGCGTTGTCGCATCCCGAACTGGCGACGGTCACACACTGGACGCTGGCGACGATGGATGCGCACGGGCTCTATGCCCGCTACGGCTTCGTCTCGCGGCAGCAGGAGGGATGGATGACATTGACGCGCCATGGGCGGCCCTTGCCGAGCGGTGCATCGAGCCGATAGCCTGAGCGCACAACGCGAAAGTCGGCAATCGGCTCGCGATCCGGGCTGGTGGGCTGCAGGCATGGCGCTGTTCTCCTTGCGTTTGGCGACCGGTCGGACGCTGCGATGCAGTCCGGACGGACATGTCTGGATGGATCACGACATCCCCGGCATGCCGATCCTGATGGCCGGCGCGCCGGGCGGGGTCGTCCTGCTGGAAGCGCCCGGTCACGGGATGAAGATCGGCAATCTGTGCGCGGGCGAGGCACGGCTCGTGCACGGGTTCATGAGCGAAACCGCGGAAGACGGCACCTTCCTGCTGAAATCGACCACCGAGGACAGCTATCTGCAGAACCGGTCGGGCGTCTTGTTCGACGGCGCGACGCCCGACCTTGCGGCGGCGTTCCGCGTCGGCCCGCCGGCCGAACCGGCCGACGCCGGCGTGCTTCGTCATCTTCCGGAGTCGCCCAGGCTCGACGAGCACGCGCTTGCCCGGATCTTCGACGAGCGCGGGGCGGACTGCATCCCCATCCTCGAGGCGCTGCTGCCGTTCTTCGCGACCACCACGGTGCGAACGGCCTGGTCTTCGACCAAGGCGGCCTCCAAGAGCGTCTTCCAGCCGGCGGTGCGCGAGCACGGTCGCGCCGGCACGCAGCGCTTCAAGACCTACACGCGCGACATTCTCAAGGACGACGCCGAACGGTTCGGCTGGTCGATCGGCGAGGAGAGTTACGGCATTCCGCTGATCCTCGAGCCCAGCCTGGGGAAGCTGACCATCGGCCGCTACTGCTCGCTGGCCAACCCGTCCATCATTCTCGGCAATCACAGCAGCCGGACCGTCACCACCTATCCGTTCGCGGCGCTGTGGTTCGAGTGGCCCGGAACCACGACCGATCTGATCGGGCATGTCTCCCGCGACGTGGTGATCGGCAACGATGTCTGGATCGGCCACGAGGCGATCATCCTGCCGGGCGCGGTCATCGGCGACGGCTGCGTGATCGGTGCCGGCTGCGTGGTCGGCGGCACCATCCCGCCTTATTCGGTGTGCGTCGGCAATCCGGGCCGGGTCCGATCGAGACGGTTCGACGACGCGACGATCGAGCGCTTGCTGCGGATCCGTTGGTGGGACTGGGAAGCCGGCGTGATCGACCGCTATCTGCCGCTGCTGCTCTCGCACGACATCGCGCGTTTCCTCGACGCGGCGGAGCAGGAATTTCTCCTCGACCGATAGACTTCATGCGACCGACGGCGTGTCCCTCGCGTAGCGGTAGGCATGGGCCTGACGGAGGATCAGCTCCCAGTTCTCCGCATCGATCGTATCGACCGACGAGGACATGGTCCTGACATGGCCGACCAGGATATCGTCGGCGAGCATCAGCACGGAACCCGGCGGGTTGGCGTCGTCGGAAAGCCTGACCCCGAGCAGGCAGTTCCGTCCGAAAACGCGCAGACTCTGGGCGACGCGATGCAGCATGTCGTCGCTCACCCGCTCGTGCGAGTTCTTGCAGATGTAGATCTTGTCGCCGGCTTCCAGGTGGAAGATCAGCTTTCGCTTCAGCAGGGTGATGCGCGCGACCTGCTGCTTGAGGTATTTCTTCTCGTCCATGTGGCCTTTCCGGACGAAGGTATGCATCCAGAAATAGCCGCGATCGTCGGCGACGATATATTCGTCCCCCTCGCACTCGATCACCATGTGATCCGGATCGCCCAGCGGCGAGAAGCGCATGTCGAGCAGCGCCACCATCTTGTCCGGTTTGACCGCAGAAAAACGGAACAGGCTGATCGGTTCAAGCCCGAGCTTGCGCTGCAGCAGGCCGAACTCGCAATTGTCGCCCAGGCTCTCGAACGCGGTGACGATCGAGGTGAGGTCGGTGTCCGGCGCCGTCGCGGGCTCGACGGTCTTTTCCGAATCCTGTGGCTGCTGCAGGGAGGCATGCCAGGATGCGTTGCCGCGAAGTTCGACGAAGGCAGGGGCGTCCGGCATCAGCCGGAGAACCACGTCCCAGCGGCGGACGGCCTCGGCCCAGCGCTCGGCATATTGCGCGACGATGGCGTGATTGACCCTGAACGCGAGCGCGTCCGGCTGCTCGGACAGCACCGTCTGCAGGATCGTCTCGGCCGCCTCGTGCTGCCCCGCCCGCGCGGCGGCAAGTGCTGCCTCGCCATGGAACAAACGCAGGTCGGGAAAACGCGCGAGATGCGACGCCCAGCGCGCGGACGCATCCGGCCAGTCCTGCCGGGCCTCCGCCACCAGCGCATGTTCGGCGGCCAGTTCGGCGTCGTCTGGAAAGTTGTTGATCGCCGCTTCGAGAACGCGATCGGCGCTGTCCAGCTCTCCCATCTCGCGGTGCGCACGACCAAGGCCGCACGCCGTGTCGCGCGAGCGCCCGTATTGCGCTTCAACAGCTTGCCAGAGCCTGAGGGACTCGGCGAACGCCTTGTCGCGGCTGGCCTGCCTCGCCTGGTCGGTCATCGCCGCGAGCGATGGCGGCTCCATGGCGACCGGCGGGTGTGGCGCGCCGTCCACCAGGGTCAGGGAGCCGTTCATGGCGAGACGGCGGCGGTCTGCTTGCGGGCGACGACCTTGACCAGGCTGTCGAGGTCGGTCAGCCGATCCAGATCGTTGCCGTCGAACTCGAAGCCGAAGGTACGCTCGATCGCGATCATCACGCACGACATGGTCACGGAATCCCATCCGGGGATGCTCGCGAGCTCGGTGTCAGCTTCAAGAGTAAGAGCGTCATCCTGGAGCTCTTCGCAAATAATACTGACTATACTGGAAGAAACATTTGGCTGATCCACAGCGATCATCCTCCTGTCTAAAGAAGGACACAAACGGTCCTGTTGTGACCGTGCCAATCTATGTGTTGCAGAAAATATCGCAATAGAAACTTTCTTTCATAAAACTGAATAGGATTGCAGACCCGTATTGTGTGTATTGCTAAAATCGTTCAATAAATCCTGGATGGCAGGCAAGACGCAGCGCCGACGGGTGGCGTGCAGCCTGTTGGTGCGGCTAGATGCTTGCGCGGTAGCCCATCGGGGTCAAGGGCATGCGCTCTATTATAAGATCTGTCTCATCCTATGCGAATGACTGCGGAGAGCGGGTCGCTTTGCGCGTACTCCAAAATCGGCACTGGAGCAGTTTCACCTATGCCGCATTGCAGCGGCTGGTCCTCGCCTGGGCGTCGCGCTTCAACGCCATGGGTTGCCCGCCGGACTCGGTCGTCTTCTTCGTGCTCAAGCATCGCGCGGAGATGTATCCGGCCTTCCTCGGCGCGATGCGCGCGGGCCTGATCCCGTCCTTCCTGCCGTTTCCGACGCCGAAGCAGGACGCGCAGGCCTATTGGTCCAGCCACCGGACCTTGCTGGCCAGGGTCCGGCCGCGCGCCATCGTGACCTACGGCGAGAACGTCGTGTTGCTGGAGGCGATCGTTGCG
>CAIMSN010000012.1 GCA_903844135.1 uncultured Rhodospirillales bacterium
CACCGAGCCGACCGTCAGCACCAGGCCGATCTGCCCCTGGGTCCAGTGCGCGCTGGTCAGATAGACCGCGATGAACGGTCCGAACGCGGTCTGCAGATTGGCGACGAAGAAATTGAGCCAGTCGAGGCCGCGCTGGCTGCTTCGATCGATCGCCGGCAGGCGCGGACGGTCGCTGGCCGTCGCGACGGAGGCAGGCGCGGGGCGATGCACGGCGGCGATCAGAACCGTCCGTCGGAGCCGGCGCCGCCGCCGGGGGCCGACCGGCCAGCCCGGGCGCCCGGGGTCGCGCGATCGGGTGGCGTCGCAGGCTGGCCGGGCTGATCCTTGCCGTGCCCCGCCGAAGCAGCGGCCGGAGAGGCGGCCGGAGCAGCGGCTGGAGCAGGTGCCGGGTCCGATGCCGGAGGCGGCGCGGGCGGCTGCGCCGGTGCCGCCTCCGGAACGGTTGCCATCGATGGGGCTGCCATGGATGCCGGCGCCGCCTGCCTGGCGGCCACCACCGGGGCGGCCCCGGTCACCACCGCCACAGGTCCGGAGGTCTCCGCCGCGGGCGCCGAGCGCACCTGCGCCTCGCTCAGCGCCACCCGCAGCGGATCGTTCGAGTCGGTGCGGGACAGGTCGAACAGACTCCAGGCGACGGCGATCTTGCGGTTGCCGACCCCCATGAAGCCGCCGACATCGAGTTCGAGCGCCGCCGGCTTGCCGTCGTCGCCGGTCAGGACGTCGATCACGCGGCCGACCTCGCTGTTCTCGGTGCCGCGCACGCTGCGATCGAGCAGGCCGCCGAGCTTCATCTTCGCGGTCTGCAGGTGCGCCGGATCCTGCGACGGGATCTGCGCCTGCGGCGGGTGCTGAGCCATGTCCTGCACGATCAGCGCGGTGCGGTCGCCCTCGGTCGGATCGGGCGGGCGCGGCGGAGCCACCGGTGGCGCGGCTGGCGTGGCGGAGGGCGGTGCCGCAGGGTCGGCCGCCGGGCTGCCCGATCCCGACGGCGCCGCACTATTCTCCGTGTCCGGCGCCGCCACGGCCGGTTTTTTATCCGGCGCCGCCACAGCCGGTTTTTTATCCGGCACCGCCACAGCCGGCGACGCAAGCAGCGACGCGACGGCTGCGGCGCACACCAGAAACGGCCAGCCTCCGTGCCGCGTCGATCCACTCATCCTGCCTCCCCGCGCCCGGCGCGCCGGACCGTTCGCATCCCGGCCGCCTTGGCCGCGTTGTCGGACCACCGTGCGTGACGGCGCGGCTAGACACGCGCGTCGTCGCGCCGGGAGGTCAGTGTGACACAGCGTTCCGGGTCAGACGACCCAGCCCTCTCCACCCCGCGAGAGACGAGGCGCACCGGGCTGGTCACCGGCAGCGGCCACGGCATCGGACGGGCGATCGCTGATCGGCTGCTTTCGGATGGCTGGATCGTGTATGGACTCGACATCGCCGACGAGACGCCGCGCGAGCGGTTCCGCCCGATCCGCGCCGACATCGCCGACGCCCCCGCCATCGACGCGGCATTGTGCCGGATCGCCGACGAGGCGGGCTGCCTGCACGGTCTGGTCAGCAACGCCGGCATCATGGTCCGCACGCCGCTCGCCGATCTCGCGCTCCAGGACTGGAACCGGGTGCTGGCGACCAACCTGACCAGCCTGTTCCTGCTGTCGCGCGGCGCGCAGCCTCTGTTGCGCCGCGGCGGTCCGGGTGCGGCGATCCTGTCGATCGCCTCGACGCGCGCGCACATGTCCGAGCCGGACACCGAGAGCTACGCCGCCAGCAAGGGCGGGCTGGTGGCTCTGGTGCACGCGCTGGCGATCAGTCTCGGACCGGACATCAGGGTGAATTGCATCAGCCCAGGCTGGATCGACGTCGCCGGCGATACGCTCTCGTCCGAGGACCACGCGCAACATCCCGCGGGCCGCGTCGGACGCCCGCAGGACGTCGCGTCCATGGCCGCCTGGCTGCTCGGCGCGGAAAGCGGCTTCGTGACCGGCGCGGAGTTCGTCTGCGACGGCGGCATGACCCGGAAGATGATCTATGCGGACTGAACCGGCGTCCCGCCCGGGTGCGGGTTGCAACCAATTGCAACGACCCCTGCACAGGTCGATTGTAACAGGGTAGCCTCCGCAGGCATGGAACAGCTTCCGCACATCCTGATCGTCGACGATGACCGCGAGATCCGCGACCTCCTCGCCCGTTTTCTCGAACGCAACCGGTTCCGCGTCACCGCCGCGCGCGACGGACGCGAGGCGCGTCGCGCCTGGATCAACGGGCACTACCAGCTCGTGGTGCTCGACCTGATGCTGCCGGGCGAGAGCGGGCTCGATCTGGCGCGCTGGATGCGCAGCCAGGGCAACGTGCCGATCATCATGCTGACGGCGATGGGCGACGAGACCGATCGCATCATCGGCCTCGAGCTCGGCGCCGACGACTACGTGCCCAAGCCGTTCAATCCGCGCGAACTGATGGCGCGGATGCGCGCGGTGATGCGGCGCACCGCCGAACGCGACGAGCGCAAGCCCGACGGGGATGCGCGGGTGTTGCGGTTCGCCGGTTGGATGCTGGAGCCGCTGCGCCGCCGGCTGCTCAACCCGGACGGCGTCGAGGTGCCGCTCACCGGCGGCGAATACGAATTGCTGGTCGCGCTGCTCGATCGCGCCAACCGCGTCCTCACCCGCGACATGCTGCTCGATCTGCTGCGCGGCCGCCAGGCCGGGCCGTTCGACCGCGCGATCGACGTCGCCATCTCGCGCCTGCGTCGCAAGCTCGAGGATGACGGACGCAACGCGCAGGTGATCAAGACGGTGCGCGGCGGCGGCTACGTGCTGGCCGCGGACGTCGAACGCGTCTGACGCACCGACAGACGCCGCGCCGATGCGACGCCTGCACCTGCCAAGGCTGCGACTGCTGCCGCGCAGCCTCGCCGCACGCACCGCCCTCGTGCTGCTGCTCGGACTGGTGGTGGTGCAGGCGGTCGGGCTGGCCATCCATGCGCTCGACAGGATCGAGTTCGCGCGTCTCGCCAACCAGCGCGAGACCGGCAACGAAGTGGCGGGGATCTACCGCCTGGTCGCAGACAGCGATCCGCTGGCCCGCGATGCCGAGGTCGCCAAACTGCATCTGCCGCCGAGCTTTCATGCCTACCTGACCACCGTCCCGGTGCTGGGGACCTTGAGCCCGGCGCCGGAACAGGTGCAGCGCGCGCTGCGGCATCACATCATGTCGATGCCAATCCCGCCGCGGCTGCGGCCGATCCGCATGGTGATCGCCATCAACGTCCCGCGCGGCGCGCGGGCTGGACCGGATGCGCCGGGATTTTTCGGTCCCGATCCGAGTCCGGGCGAACCAGGCGGCCCAGGCGGTGCCGAGCCGATGGACGGACCGGGCCGCATGGCCGGCGGTCTTGTCGGCGGCGGTATCGGCGGTGGGGGGCCGACATCCTGGCATCCTCTCCGTCCCGGCGTCGTCCCGCCGGACTGGCTGAACGCGCCGCCCGGCCCGGCGCCGGAGTTGCACGGCCTACCCGACGGCGCACTCGGGCCCTCGCTGCGCGGATTGGGACGCAACTACGCCATCGCCATGCAGCTTCCGGACGACCAGCGCTGGCTGACGGTGCGGTTCGTCATGCCGCTGGCCGACCCGTTCCTGTCGCCGACCTTGCCCCTCGCCTTCCTGATCATGACCATCGCGGCAGGGCTGTTGAGCGTGTGGGCGGTGCGCCGCCTGACCGCGCCGCTGCGCATCCTGGCGGTCGCGGCGGAACGTCTCGGACGCGACGTCAACTCCGATCCGTTGCCGGAGAACGGGCCCACCGAGGTCGCGACCGCGGCGATCGCCTTCAACACCATGGCGACCCGCATCAGGCGGTTCGTCACCGATCGCACGCTGATGCTGACCGCGATCGGCCACGACCTGCGCACGCCGATCACGCGGCTGAAGCTGCGGGCGGAATTCATCGACGACGAGGAATTGCAGGCGAAGTTCCTGTCCGACCTCGACGAGCTCGAGGCGATGGTCTCCGCCACGCTCGCGTTCGGGCGCGACAGCGCGGATCGCGAGCCGATGGTGGCGCTCGACCTGAACGCCCTGCTCAGTACGATTCTCGACGATGCGGTCGATGGCCGTCCGGAACTGGCCGACCGGGTCGGCTTCGCCGTGCCGCCACCGCCGGTCACGATCCAGGCGCGCTCGCTCGGTCTGAAGCGGTCGCTCGCCAATCTGATCGGCAACGCGATCTGCTATGGCGGCGGCGTCAGGGTGACGCTCAATCCGCCGCAGGACGGGCACGTGGTGGTGCTGATCGAGGATGACGGTCCGGGGATCCCGGCGGAATCGCTGGAGCGGGTGTTCGAGCCGTTCGTGCGCATCGAGGCGAGCCGCAATCGCGAGACCGGCGGCACCGGGCTCGGCCTGTCGATCGCCCGCAACATCGTGCGCGGCCAGGGCGGCGACATCGCGCTGTCGAACCGCGCGCCGCACGGGCTGAAGGCGACCGTCACGCTGGTGGCGTGATCGGCGGCGGACGGGTTTCCATTCCCGCCGCAAGGCGCTACCTCGCGCTCCTGTCTGCGATTGAACGGATCCGCCCGATGCTGAAGCGTCTCTATGCGCGCGTGCTGGCGCTTTCGGCGACGAGGGCGGCGCCCTGGTGGCTGGCGGCGATCGCCGTCGCCGAGGGCAGCGTGTTTCCGGTGCCGCCGGACCTGCTGCTGATCCCGATGGTGCTGGCACGCCGCGATCGCGCCTGGCGGCTGGCGTCGCTCTGCACCGTCGCCAGCCTGTGCGGCGGGGCGATCGGCTGGTTCCTCGGCAACGCCCTGATCGCGCTCGCCGCTAAGGTGATCCATGCCTACCACGCGGAGCACGCGCTCGCGGTCTATCGCGACCGGTTCGCGCAGTACGGCTTTTCGGTGATCCTGCTCAAGGGTCTGACGCCGGTGCCGTACAAGGTGGTCGCGATCGCCGCGGGCGCCGCGCATTACAGCCTGGCGCTGTTCCTGCTCGCCAGCCTGATCACGCGCGGGGCGCGGTTCTTCCTGGTGGCGGCGCTGCTGCGCCGGTTCGGTCCCGCGGCGCAGGATTTCATCGAACGGCGCCTGACGCTCCTGGCGCTGGCCGCGTTCGTGCTGATCGTCGGCGGGATCCTGGTCGCGCTGCGCGTGTGATCAGCTCGGCTTGCCGTGCGCGCGCTCGTTGGTGTGCACCATGCCCATGTGCACGGTGAGCGCACGCACCACCTTCTCGGTATCGGTCGGCGGCAGCACGAACCCGACCGGACCGAACGCAGGATGCTGGAACGCGATCACCGAACCTTCGGTCAGCGCCTCGGGCTGAACCATCCAGCGTGTCTTGAAAACCGGCGAGAACACGGCGTTCTCCATCGGCGGCACCGGACGCGCATCGAGCATCGCCGCGCGCGCCTGACCCAGGCTGGCGATGAGCTGGGTGAGCTGGTCGAGGGTCAGCGGCACCGCCCCTTCCATCCCGCTCGCCGGCAGCAGCTCCAGCGTCGCCTGGGTGCGGTCGTCGGCGACCGTCACCCGCATTCGTGCCGCATGTGCGCTCATTTCGGCTCCTTCACGATCATCCCGTCGACCCTACAGGATGCGGCTGGCCCGTGGCCATCGAACCGATCAGATGGAGGAAATCTCATGCAGCGGTCCGGCCCAGATCCACCAATCCGGCCGCCCCACGCGCGACGCCGCCAGCTCTGCCGCGGCGAGGGTGGCGAACAGCCCGAAGCAGGTCGCGCCGGAGCCGCTCATCCTCGCCAGCAGACAGCCCTGCATCGCGCCGATCGCCGCGAGCACGGTGGCGATCGGCGGACACAGCGCGATCGCCGGCGCCTCGAGGTCGTTCGACAGGCGGGCCAGATCGGCGGCCATCGCCTGCGCGTCCGGCCAGGCAGCCGGCAGCGCCGCCTCCGGCCGGAACCCGGGCGGCCGCGCCCGAAACACCGCCTGCGTCGACACGCCGACGCCGCAATTGACCAGCACCAGGAAACAGGCCGGCAGGCGGGGCGCCGGATCGAGGATCTCGCCGATGCCGCGCATCCTGGCCGGGCGCTGCGCGAGACAGACCGGCACGTCGGCCCCGAGCGAGGCGGCGACGGCGACGGATCTCCCGGCCGCATGCGCAGGGTCCTGCCCGAGCCGCGCCATCAGCCGCAGGCAGGCGGCGGCGTCCGCGGAACCGCCGCCGATCCCTGAGGCGACCGGAAGGTTCTTCTCCAGCGTGAGGTCGAGCCCGTCCCCGGACACCGCGCGGGCCGCGCGGATCACCAGATTGCCGGCCGGATCGTCGCCGGCCAGCGCGGCGCCGAACCTTCCCTCCAGGGCGAAGCGAAGGCCGGGATCGGGCGATCGCCGCACGCGCAGCCGATCATGCGCCCCGGCGAACACGGCGAGGCTGTCGAGCAGGTGGTAGCCATCCGCGCGCCGGCCGACCACGTGCAGATAGAGGTTGATCTTGGCGTGCGCCGCCTCCATCAGCGCATCGCCATGATCCTCCGCGACCCCGTCGACGGGGGTCGTCGCGACGTCGTCGATGCGACTCATCGCGATGCCTGAGACGGCGTGTCGAGCCCGGCCTTCTGCATCGCCGCGCGGATCTTGGCCAGGTCGGACGGCTCCGGCCCCAGCACCAGCGCCCAGCGCCACTGATCCTCCGCCTCGTTGCGACGTCCGGCCGCCCAGTAGGCCGAACCGAGATGGAAATTGACCGTCGGATCCTCGGGAATCTGTTCTGCGGCGCGCTCGAGCGTGCGCACCGCGCCGGGGACGTCGCCCTGCCGCAACATCACCCAGCCGAGACTGTCGCGGATCGAGCCGTCATCCGGCTTGGCGTCCAGCGCCCGCCGGATCAGCAAGCGGGCCTGCGACAGGTCCAGGTCGCGCTCGACCAGGCTGTAGCCGAGATAGTTCAGCACGTAGGGCTGGGTCGGCGACAGAGCGAGCGCCTGGTCCAGGTCGGTGCGCGCCTGCACCCACTGGTCCTGGCGGTCGTGCGCGACCGCGCGCGAGAACAGCAATTGCCAGTCGTCGCCGGACAGGTGCCCGTCATTCAGGCGTCGGCGATCCTCGATCGCATGGTCGTAGGCCGGGATCGCATCGGCGTAGCGCTTGGCGTCGGACAGCACGTCGCCCAGCGTCTGCCACGGTTCCGGCCGCTGCGGCATCGCCTGCGCCAGGCCGCGCAATTTGGCGATGCTGGCCTCGGTCTGCCCGCAGGCCGCCATCAGGGTGGCGGAGCGCAGCGCCACCAGCGGGGCCAGCGGATCGCCGGAGGGCACCTCCGCCAGCACCGCGAGCGCCGCCTCGGGATGATCGGCGGCCAGCAGCTCCACCACGCTCAGCCGCGCCGCGGTCAGGCCGGGATCGAGATCGAGCGCGAAGCGCAGCATGAAGCCCGCCGCCTCCTTGCCGCCGTTGCCCTGCTCCTGCATCGCCATCGCGATCGCCATGTAGGCACGCGCCAGACCCTGCGCCGGGCTGTTGACCACCGGGCGATCGAGCGCGGCGACGAGGCCGGGTTCGACCATGCCGATGATCGGCAGCCGATGCGCCAGCTCGTGCACCATCGCCGATGCCTGGTCGGCATGGCCGTTGCGGGCGAGATAGCCGCCGATCAGTTGCACGGTCGCCAGGCCGGTGGAAGGAAACACCGCCTGGGCGGTCTGGTAGAGGGCGGCGGCGGCCTGCACCCGTCCTGCGTAGTCGGCGATGGTCCCGGCCTGCAGCGCCGCCACCGCGGCCAGCGGACCGCCGCTCGGCACCGCGGCCAGCATGCGCAGGGCGCGGTCGGTCTCGCCGGCGCCCTGCAGCGCCCAGGCCAGCAGCAGCGGCCGCACCGCGTCGGTCAGCGGCGAGCCGGGCAGCGTCGCGTAGGCGTCCGCCGCCCGCTTCCAGTCGCCCTGCTGCGCCGCCTGGTTGGCCAGCACCAGGGCGGCGATCAGGCCGGCGCCGGAGCGGCCGGCCAGCCGCGCGGCGCGCGGGTCGCCGGCGATGGTGGCGAACAGGAACGCCGGATCGCGCACCTGCTCCGCGTCGGGATCGTGCGACAGCGCCTGGAACAGGAAATCCGCCGCCTGCTGGTTGTCGCCCCTCCTGCCGGCGACGATGCCGGCCAGGTAGGCGCCGAGTGCCAGGTCGGGCGCAGGATCCGGGGCAGCCCGGGCGGACATGGCCCTGTCGGGCGAGACGGGGACCGTCGCCTGCGCGAGGCGGCACGGGACGAGCAGCGACACCGTCACGAGGGCGGTGCACAGGGCGAGCAGGCGTTGCATAATGCGGCAGGCTAGCGCGGCCGCCTGGTTCGCGCCATCTGTCGGCCGGAGCCGAACCGGGTACGAAGGGGCGACGAGATGGATGCGCTGGCCCTGCTCTCGCTGCAGATCGCCTGGGGCGCCGACGAGGCGCTCGAGAACGATCCGGTTTCCCGGCTGAACCGGCGCCCGGCCGGGGCGGCGCTTGGCGCGCATCGTCCCGCCGCACCCGCGGCAGCGGCCCCCTCGTCGCCCCCTTCGTCCGCCTGGGCAGCACCCTCGAACCCGGCGCCACCCCCAGCGGCGACGCCGCCGGCGATCCAGCCCGTGCCGGCGCGCGGTCCGGTGGCGGAGGCGCGCGACGCGGCCCGGCATGCCGTCGACCTGGACGCGCTGCGCAACGCGATCCTCGCCTTCGAGGGCTGCGCCCTGCGCGACACCGCGACCCGTGCGGTGCTGGCCACCGGCCCGGTTCTCGGCGGCCTGGCGATCGTCGGCGAGGTACCGGACGAGGACGAGGATCGCGCCGGCACGCCGTTCGCCGGCCGCCCCGGCCAGTTGCTCGACCGCATGCTGGCCAGTATCGGCCTGGACCGGGCCGGCGTGCTGCTGGTCCCGCTGATCCCATGGCGGCCGCCCGGCAACCGGCCGCCGAGCACGCTAGAGCTCTCGGTATGCCTGCCCTTTCTCGAGCGCGCCCTGGAGCTGGCGGCTCCGGCGCATCTGTTGCTGATGGGCAGCCGCCCGTCGCGCGCCGTCGCCGATTGCGCGATCCGCGCCGGCGCCGGCTGGCGCACACCCACCCTGCCCGGCCTGCCGCCACATTGCCGGGCCCTGGCGATGCGCCATCCGAGCTACCTGCTCAGCCATCTGCCGGCCCGTCGCGACGCCTGGACCGATCTGCTCCGCCTGCGACGCGTGCTCGACGAGCAACAGGGTGCCGGTAATCTGATCACAGGCGCGTGACGTAACTGGCCACAAATCGTTGATATCCGCCAAATGTGGTGGCGACGCGGATCTGGGCCTCAACATCTGTTGTTGTGCGCCGCCAGGGGGGGCCGTAGAGGCGCCCGGTCATGTGCGGGTTCCTTCGACGACAATCCCCCCTTGCCGCAAAGGCCTTCCTGGCCGGCGCGGCGTTTCTGGCAGGAGCCGCACACGCGCCAGCGCGTGCCCAGGCCCCGGCCCGGCACGGGGATTCCGACGGACGGCCGGAGGAAACCGCGATGGCGGTGACGCGCCTGCCGCACGGCGGCGGATCGCAGGATTTCGTCACCCTGCCGCGCCCGCTCGCCTCCCCCGATGCCGCCCATCTCCGCCGCATCCTGGCGCTGATCCGCGCCGGCGACCTGCCGGGCGCCGGCCGGGAGACCGGGCTGCTGACCGACACCACCCTGCTCGGCGACGTGCTGGCGGAGCGCTATCTGAGCCCCGCCGCGCACCCCGATCCCGGCCAGTTGCGGCTGTGGCTGAAGACCTTCTCCGATCTGCCGGATGCACCGGCGATCTATCAGCTTCTGTCCAGCGTCAGTCCGCGCGGCACCCGGCTGCCGCCGGCGCCGGACGCAGCCACGCTGGGCACCGAATCGCCGACGATGCCGCTCCCGGAGGAGGCCGATCCGGCGACCCGCGCCTTCACCCGCAACGCGCTGCTCGACCGCACGGTGCAGCTCCGGCTGGATTCCGGCGCCAGAGGCGCGATCGGCGCGCTGTCGCTGGTCGCCGCCACGCCGCATCTCGATCCGCTCTACGCCGCGCAGTTGCGGGCTGAGATCGCGCTGCGCCTGTTCACCGAAGGAGAGGACCGGCGCGCCCTCGAGACCGGCCGCGCCGCCTTCGAGGGCTCGGGCCGCAGGATCGGCCTGGCCGGCTATGTCGCCGGGCTGGCCGCCTGGCGTCACGGCCATCCCGAGCAGGCCCTGCCGCTGTTCGAGGCCGCGTCCCGTGCCGGCCTCACCTCCGCCAGCATCCGCGCCGGCGCCGCCTTCTGGGCGGCCCGCGCGCACCAGCGCACCGGCGATATGGCGCATTACCGGCCCTGGCTGCAGCGCGCCGCATCGGCGCCGCGCACCTTCTACGGCCTGATCGCCACCCGCCTGCTCGGGCGTGCGAACCACGACTGGCCGGCGGATGCCGGCACGGCTGCCAGGCCGTCGCCCTCCGGCAGTGCGGTCCGGCTGGCCGCGCTCGATCTGACGGAAGGCAGCCAAGCGGGCAGCCAAGCGGGCGGCGCGCCGACGCTGTCGGAAATCGACGTCGAGGCGGTCGCCGCCACCCCGGCCGGCCGTCGCGCCTTCGCCCTGCTGCAGATCGGCGAGACGGCACGCGCGGAGGCGACGCTGCGACGGCTGTGGCCGAGCGTGCAGGGCGACATGGCACTGTGCCGGTCGATCCAACTGGTCGCCCAGGAGGCGGGCCTGACCGCGCTGTCGGAACAGCTCGCCGCGATCCTGCAGAACCGCGACGGCCAGCCGCGCGACGCGGCGCGGTTTCCGATCCCGTCGCTGTCGCCGCGTCATGGCTTCACGGTCAATCCGGCGCTGGTTTATGCGCTGGCGCGGATCGAATCCAACTTCGATTCGCACGCGGTCTCGGGAGCCGGCGCGACCGGCCTGATGCAGCTCATGCCGGTGACCGCCGGCTTCGTCGCCGGCACGCCGGACCGATTCACCGCCAACAGCGCCGCCCTGCACAATGCCGGCCTGAATCTCGATCTCGGCCAACGCTATCTCGCCTATCTCGCGCGATCGTCCGGCGTGCACGACGACCTGGTGCGGCTGCTGGCGAGCTACAATGCCGGCCCGAACGCGGTGCTGCGCTGGGACGGCGACGGCGACACCGAGCACGATCCGCTCCTTTATATAGAGAGCCTCAAACTCGACGAGACGCGCGACTACGTGCATCGCAGCTTCGCCTATCTCTGGATCTACGCCGCGCGCCTGCAGCTCGCTTCGCCGTCGCTGGACGCGCTGGCGTTCGGCAACTGGCCGCGCTTCAGCGACGAGACCGGCGTGCGCAGCGCTTCGGTGCATTGATCGGCCGGACGCGGAGCACGCCGTCGCACGATCCTCCGCACCCTGCGGTGCGTCGCGCCGACCATGTCGGCTTCTCGGTCGCCTCGCTCGAAGCGTCGCTCGCGTTTTGGATCGAGGGTCTGGGCGCGCATCTCGTCAGGACCGGCGAAATGGGCGGCGATTTTCTGCGCCAGGTCACCGGGGCGCGCGACGCGACGGCCCGCATGGCGATCCTGTCGCTCGCCGGTCAGTCGATCGAGCTCCTGGAATATCGCGGTCCTGACCGGCCCGCCGCGCCGTCCCGGCCGTTCGATGCCGGCTTCGCCCACCTCGCGCTCGTCGTCGACGACGTCGACGCGGTGCTGGCCAGGATCGCAGCGTACGATTGGCGGCCGCAGGGGACGCCGCAGACGATGACCACCGGCGCACGCGCCGGGACACGGGTGATCTACGCCGTCGGCCCGGATGGCGCGACCATCGAGTTCATGCAGCCTCCCTCCGCGTAGGCGTGACGCACACCGGGTGCGGCGGCGAGACCAGCCGGGGCGCGGCAGGTCCGGCGGCGTGCCGCCGATCGTGCCCGTGACACCGTTCCGGCTGCTGTCGGCGATGCCGATCTCCAGAACGTTGCCTGCCCTGTCTGGCAGGATGCCGAAACGATAGAGATCGACCGTGATCCGACGCCGCTTTGCCCGCGCCGCGACCTGGGCCGGATCGAGCGCCGGTGGCGTCTTCCAGCGCGGCACATGATCCTGCGGATCGCATACCCAGATGTCGGCGGTCGGCAGTTCCTTCCCGCGCCCGCGCGCCGGTCACGGAGGAGCGGCCACCCGGCTGTGCGAGATCGCTCTCGAACGCGCCATTCGCGGCAGGGGTGATCTGCCCGCCGAAGGCGGACACGGCGCGCTAGTTCTCCGCCAGCCTCTGCCGGCTGGCGCGCACCTTGTGCACGCGGCGCCCGTCCATCTCCAGCACCTCGAACAGCCATCCGGAGAACACGATCTTGTCCTCCGCGGCCGGCACGCGACGCAGCAGCGCCAGGATCAGCCCGCCGAGCGTGTGGTAGCTGCCCTCCGCGGGCAGATCGCCGAGACCGAGACGATCCTTGATCTCGTCCGCCGGCGACGCGCCGTCCAGGGTCAGCACCGCATCGGTGGCGGCATGGCTCTTGGTCGCGGCGCCCGGCTCCTGCTGCTCGCCGATGATCGCCTCGAACACGTCCGCCGCGGTGGCCACGCCCTCGAAACTGCCGTACTCGTCCAGCACCAGCACCATGCCGAGCGGATGGGTGCGGAGCTGCTCCAGCACGTTGAACGCGCTGATCGTGTCGGGCACCACCACAGGCGGGACCATCAGCTCGGTGACGGTGAGCGGCCCGCCATCGAGCAGCCGGTCGAGCACGTCCTTGGCCAGGATCAGCCCCACCGGATTGTCGATGTCGCCGTCGCACACCACCATCCTGGTGTGATCGGAGCTCTTGAGCAGCGCCCGCAGCGTGTCCGGATCGGCGAGGCGATCGACCCAGACCAGCTCGTTGCGCGGGGTCATGATCGCGCGCACCGGCCGATCCGCCAGCCGCAGCAGCCGCTCGATCATGTTGCGCTCCTCGACCTCCAGCACGCCGGCCTGCGCGCCCTCGGCGATCAGCGCCTTCAGCTCCTCCTCGGTCACCGCCTCGCGCGCGCTCTTGGTGACGCCGGCCAGCCGCAGCACAAGGGAGGAGGAGCGGTTCAGCAGCCAGACCGCCGGACCTGCCACCCTGGCCAGGATCAGCAGCGGCAGCGACAGGCGCGCGGCGATCTGCTCGGGATGACGCAGCGCGAGCTGCTTGGGCACCAGCTCGCCCAGCACCAGCATCAGCGCGGTGATGACGATGACGCACAGGGCCAGGGCGAGCTCGTGCGCGAACGGGGCGAGCATCGGCACGCGGGCGAGGCGCGGCGCCAGGTCGGCGGCGATGTTGGCGCCGCCGAACGTGCCCTCCAGGATGCTGACCAGGGTGATGCCGACCTGCACCGTCGGCAGGAAGCTCTGCGGATCTTCAGACAGCGCCAGCGCGCGATCCGCGCCGGGCACGCCCCGCCGCACCAGGACCGCCAGCCTGGCACGGCGGGCGGAGATCAGCGCCAGCTCGCCCATGGCGAACACGCCGTTGAGCGCGACCAGCAGCAGAATGACGATAGCGGAAACCAGCATCGGCTCAGACTAGTGCGCTTTGTTGCGTTCGCCCACCGAGCCCGCCGAGACGGCGGACGGTGCGATCAGCCGCGCCATCCGGCATGGATCAGGCCTCGCGGTACCAGAGCAGGATCACGCCGACCAGGATGAAGCAGAGCGGCCAGATCCATCCCGCGATTCTGCCGCCTCGGCCCGGCAGCCGCAACTCCAGCCAGCGGCCCCAGCCGGACGCGATCCCGGCCAGCGCCAGCGGGGTATGGGTCAGCTCGATCAGCATCGCGTCCTTGACGTTGGCGATCTGGTGGCTGTGGGTCAGCAGCAGCGCGCCGCCGGCCGCGACCATCAGCGGGAACACCAGGGCGGCGCGGCGCGACTTCAGCCGTCCGGTCTGCACCGACCATTCGAACGCCGCGAACACCAGGATCAGCACCACGAAGATGCGATGCTGCACCACCTCCACATCGCGGAAGGCGGCCATGAAGTCTTCCTTGCCGAGCGGCCAGACCTCCGGGTCGGACCGCAGCAGCAGGAACAGCGCGAGGGCCAGGAACACCACCGGCCAGTGTCGCGCCGGCCGGAACCCGGCATGCGCCGCCAGCACCAGCAGACCGATCGCGATCACGAACAGGCCGGCCCAGTGGTGGTTGTATTCCGACCAGGCGATGTCGTCGGCGTTGCGCGGCGGCAGCGTGCCGTCGCCGGGCACGAAGGCCGGCGACGCGGCGCGATGCTGCTGCGCCGCCTGGGCGTCGATCCTGGCCTGCAGCTCCGGGATCGCCAGGACGTCGTGGTCCGGCGAGCTCAGCCGCGGCCAGACCGGGGCGTTGCGCTCGACGATCTCGTGCCAGGTGACGCGGTCCTGGGTCAGGTCGACCGCCGGCGGCACCGAGGTCAGCGAGGCGGCGGCGAAGAAGATCGAGAAGCCGAGCCCGATCTCGACCTCGGCGAAGCGCTTCATCCGCACCACCGAGGCGTTCGGATCGCGACGCAGGCGTTCCGTGACCAGGAAATTGCCGGCGCCGAGCGCCAGCAGGCCGAGAAACAGCCCGATCTTGGCGCCGACCATCACCCCGTAGGCGGTGCCGTAAAAGGCCGGCAGCGATCCGATATAGGCGATGAACATGGTGATGCCGGAGGCCAGGATGCAGCCGACGCCGAGCATGGACAGGCGCGAGAACCGGGCGCCGATGCGACGCCAGCCGGCGCCGTCATGGACCTCGGCGAGCGCGATCAGGAAGGACGGGATGCCGCCGATCCAGATCGCCGCCCCGAGCTGGTGCAGCCATTCGACCGACAGCAGGAGGGTCGAGCTCTCCAGCCTGGCAGCCGCATGCGTGGTCGCGGTGGCCGCCGCCAGCTCGATCGCGACCAGCGCCAGGAGTGCCGGGCTCGGCACGCGCCACCCGCCGCGGAGGGTGGCCAGCGCGATCAGCACCGCGCAGCCGATCTTCACCAGGGCGGCGACGGCGAAATTGGCCTGCATCACGTCGAGGAACGACAGATCGACCGTCGACATCAGCACCGCGACCTGCAGCCCGTTGCCCAGCGCCTCGACCAGCGCCATCGCCACCGCGCTCCAGAAGGTGAGCCTGCGGATGCGCGCGACGATCCTCGGTCCGGCGGCGAGTTCACCCTCGAACGGGCGCGCCAGCAGCACCAGGAACAGCACGCCGCCCAGTGCCATCGACTGCGCGACGATCGTCAGCCCATGCAGGACGATGCTGAGATAGCCGAACAGATCGACGAGCAGGGACACGGGCGGAGCAGCCTCGGGCGGTCGGTTAGGGCGCGGTCACGGTGAACGGGACGTCCCCGCGGGTGATGTGCCCGTCTAGGGCGAGCGCCTGCCAGCGCAGCGTGTAGGCGCCCGGCTTGAGGTCGGCCTCGGCATCGAGCGCGTTGGTGGCACTCGACGGCAGGATGGTGAGCACCACCGGCGCGCCCTCCGGCCCGGTCAGGGTCAGGCGGGAACGCCTATGGTCGATCTTGCTGTTGTACTGGAAATCCAGCGTCTGATGTCCGGCGGCGATGCTGCCGCCGGCGGCCGGCTTCGAGCTGGTGAGGATCGCATGCGCGAACGCAGGCAGCGGCAACAGCACACAGGCAACGACCAGCAGACGACGCATCATGAAAGCAACCCCGGAGTTGGCGGTGTGTCGCATAGTCCAAAACCGGGATCGTTGGAATGCCGCCCGAGAATGATCCGGCCGGCTCCCGTCAGATGTAGTGTTCTTCGATCGGGGCGAAGCCGTTGAAGCGGGTCGAGCAGTAGGTCGAGACGTAGGCGCCGGTCGAGAGCAGCTCGACGCGCTCGCCGGAGGCAAGGTCGAGCGGCAGGCGATAGTCGCTGCGCTCGTAGAGGATGTCGGCGCCATCGCAGGTCGGGCCGGCCAGGGCCACCGGACCGGTCGCGGCCCCGTCGTGCGGGGTGCGGATGCTGTATTTGATCGATTCGCCCTCGGTCTCGGCGAGGCCGCCGAAGCGGCCGATATCGAGATAGACCCAGCGCATCGGATCGCGCGCGGCGCCGGCCTCGTCGCCATGGTCGCCCGGCAGACCGCGTCGGCTGACCAGGACCACCTCGGCACTGACCACGCCGGCATCGCCGACGATGAAGCGGCCGGGCTCGACGATCATCTCGGGCAGCGCATTGCCGAAATGCGCGGTCATGGCGCGGCCGATCGCGTCGGCGAACTGCTCGATCGGCGGCACGTCGTCGCGGTAGCGGGTCGGAAAGCCGCCGCCGAGATTGACCATGCGGATATCCAGGCCGGCCGAGGCGAGATCGGTGAACAGCATTGCCGCCCGGCCGATCGCCGCCTCGTAAGCGGCGGTATCGGTCTGCTGGCTGCCGACATGGAACGACAGGCCGTACGGATCGAGGCCGAGATCGCGCGCGCGCAGCATCAGCGCCCTGGCATGCGCGATCGAGGTGCCGAACTTGCGCGACAGCGGCCATTCGGCGCCCTCGTTCTGCACCAGCAGGCGGCAATAGACCCGCGCGCCGGGCGCGTGCTGCGCCAGCTTGTCGAGCTCCTCGTCGGAGTCGAACGCGAACATGCTGATGCCGGCGGCATGGGCGCTGGCGATCGAGGAAGCCTTCTTGATGGTGTTGCCGAACGAGATCGCCGAGGCGTCGGCGCCGGCATCGAGGCACAGTCGGATCTCCTCCCAGCTCGCCGCATCGAAGCAGGAGCCGAGCGAGACCAGGCGCTGCAGGATCGGCGTCGCCGGATTCGCCTTGACGGCGTAATAGATCCTGGCCAGCGGCAGGGCCGCCTCGAGTTCGCAGAACCGAAGCTCGACCTGGTCGACATCGACCACCAGGCAGGGCGTCGCCGGCGCGTGATCGGCCAGATACGAGGCGATTTTCGGGGTCATCGCACCCAAATCCTCTTCCTAAGTCCACCTGTTCAGGCGGTGGACGAGTTGCGAAACGGTCTAACGGACCGGCGACCAAGACTGGGTCTCCCTGCCGGACGGCGGCGGAGTCCCGATTGCCAGAACGCTTGACGTCGTTGCGTAACCTCGGAGGGCCAGTGGCACGTGCGTTGCTGCGTGGCCGGCATATGCGTCCAACCCACCCCCGATGCAACCTGAAATCGGATCGCCCCGGTTAAAATCCATCCACCCCGGCTGGCGCCGTTCGACCAGCCGGCCGGCTGGTCGAACCGCATCGTTGCGCAGGCGTTGTTTCGCCATTCGTGAGGCGACAGGAGTACGAGCCGCATGAGCCCGGAGGCCGACCTGACGCGCCGCCGTCCGTCCGAGCCCGATCATGGCGAAGCGACACCTCTCGCAATGCTGCCGGCGCTGCAGGGCGAGGCGGCCGAACGGCTGGGCCGCAGCGCCCGGTTCCCGAACGAGATTCCATGGGCGGGCTGGAAGAAGGTGCTGGTCCGCACCGCCGCCTGCATGATTTCGGACCGGATCGGTCTGGCCGCGGCCGGATGCGCCTTCTACGCCACTCTGGCGCTGTTCCCGGCGATCAGCACCCTGGTCTCGGTCTATGGCCTGGCGTTCGACCCGACCACGGTCGAGCCGCAGCTCAGGGTATTGCGCGATTTGCTGCCGCGGCCGGCGTTCCAGTTGATTTCCGAGCGCGTGCACACCCTGGTGGCCAAGCCGCGCGGCACCCTGACCATCAGCCTGATCATCGGCACGCTGGTGACGCTCTGGTCGGCCTCGGCCGGTACCAAGTCGATGATCGCCGCGCTCAACATCGCCTACGAGGAGACCGAGACGCGGCCGTTCCTGCGCTTCCAGGCGACCGCGCTGACCATGACGCTGAGCGCGATCCTGGGCGCGGCGCTGGCGGTGGCTCTGCTGGTGGCGCTGCCGGCGGTGCTGGATTTCATCCCCCAGCATTTCGGCATCCAGCTTATCGAGACCGGCACCCAGATGCTGCTGAAGGTCGGCGCGCCGATCCTGCTGCTGCTGTTCGTCGGCGCGTCGTTCTCGCTGCTGTATCGGTTCGGCCCGTCGCGCAAGAGTGCCAGTTGGCACTGGATCACGCCGGGCTCACTGGTCGCGACGGCGCTCTGGCTGCTCGCCTCGAGCGGGTTTTCGTACTATGTCGGACACGTCGCCAGCTACGATGCCACCTACGGCCCGCTCGGCGCGGTGGTCGGCATCATGATGTGGTTTTTCGTGACCGCCTACGTCGTGCTGCTGGGCGCCGAACTCAACGCGGAACTGGAGATGCAAACGGCGGTCGACAGTACCGCCGGCAGGCCCAAGCCTATCGGCCGTCGCGGTGCGTATGTCGCCGACCATGTGTCGAAGGACTGAGCGCAGCGTCGGCCGTGCCGGACGCCGCGATCGCTTCGGCGCTGGTGTCCCTTGCCTCCGCCTCGGCGACCTCGATCACTTCGGGCGACGCCTTTTCCAGCGTGACGCTGCCGGTGCCGCTGCCCAGCAGCCCGATGCGAGAGGCCGCCTCGCGGGACAGGTCGACGATCCGCCCGCCGAACGGACCGCGATCGTTGACGGTGACCACGACCGAGCGGCCGGTGGTCTCGGATGTGACGAGAACCTTGGTCCCGAGCGGCAGGGTCGGATGGGCGCAGGTGAGCTGCATCGGGTTATAGACCGCACCGCTGGAGGTGCGGTGGCCGGCGAACCGGCCGCCATACCAACTGGCCATGCCGCTTTCCGACCAGGCGATCGCCTGGCGGCCGGCCTCGGCGACGCGATGCGCGCGCTCCGCCAGGTGGGCTTCCACCGACCGGGCCCAGAGCGTCACCGGACGGGCGGCCACGACGTGGGCCGGGACCTCGGTCTGCGCGACCGGCGTGACCGGATCGGCGGAGGCGGCCGCGACGGCGGGCGACGAACCGGCCTGGCTGGCCATCAACCCCAGATGGGCGCGGACCGAGTCGGCCCATGCGGTGGCGGCGGCGAAGGAGGGGGTGCAGAAACCGAGCGACAGGAACGCGGCGAACACCGGAACGGCGACCTTCGTATGGGGCAGGAGCGAAATCCGTCGTCCTGCAGGCTGCCGTCTCGCTGGTTGCACGTTCGTTTCGTCCTGTCCCGTTCACGGTCAGTAGAGGCCGATCACGTCCTCAAGATCAAGGCCTATTGTTCATCGCGATGCTGAACAAAGCCTTAACGGCCGGCGGAAGATTTCACCGTCATTGCCGCAGAGTCGATCCGCGCGGGTCGCGGCGGCGGCGAATCAAAACTGCATAAAAGAACAGCGTGCGGTTACTCTCGCCGCAGCCGGAGAATTATTGTGCGCCGCACGAGCAGCCGCAACGGACCGCCTGCCGCGCCGGGCAGCGCGGACTTGGAGGCAGGGATCGGGCATGCTAACGCCCCACCACCATGAGCCCGCCGCTGATCGCCGTGCTGAACGGCCCGAACCTGAACATGCTCGGACTGCGCGAACCGGCCATCTACGGCAGGGCGACGCTGGACGATCTGGAGCAGGTCTGCGTCCAGGCCGCGGAGCGGCTGGACGTGGCGATCGACTTCCGCCAGACCAACGGCGAGGGCGAACTGATCTCCTGGGTCCAGGAATGCCGCGGCCGCGCCCGGGGCATCCTGATCAATCCCGGCGGATACAGCCATACCTCGATCGCCCTGATGGACGCGCTCCTGGCGGTCGGCCTGCCGGTGGTCGAGGTGCATATCACCAACATTCATCGCCGCGAGGAATTCCGCAGCCACTCCTACGTCAGCCGGGCGGCTGTGGGCGTGATCTGCGGCCTCGGCGTGCGCGGCTATGCGCTGGGCCTGTCCGCGCTCGCCGACATCATCATGGACGAGGACGAACGATGACCCGCCTGCCGATGGATGCCGACGCGATCCGGGCCCTGGCCGAGATCCTGACCGAGACCGGTCTGACCGAGATCGAGGTCGCCGAGAAGGACAGCCGCATCCGCGTGGTCCGCGCGCCGGCGCAGACGGTGCAGGCCTTCGCTCCCGCTGCGGTGCCGTCCACCGTCGCAGTCGCCGCGCCGGCGGCCGCCGACTCAGGCCCTGGCCCGGCGACCGATCTCTCCAAGCATCCCGGCGCCGTCAACAGCCCGATGGTCGGCGTGGCCTACCTGTCGCCGGAACCGGCGGCGGCGGCCTATGTCGCAGAGGGACAGAGCGTCTCGGCCGGCCAGACCCTGATGCTGATCGAGGCGATGAAGACCTTCAACCAGATCAAGGCGCCGCGCGCCGGCACCCTGACCAGGCTGCTGGTCACCTCCGGCTCGCCGGTCGAGTTCGGCGAAGTCCTGGCGATCATCGAGTGAACGGCTCCCCGCCCCTCCCGCTGTCGGTTGCTGCCTGATGTTCGACAAGATCCTGATTGCCAATCGCGGCGAGATCGCGCTGCGCGTGCTCCGCGCCTGCCGCGAGCTCGGCATCCGCACGGTCGCCGTGCATTCCACCGCCGATGCCGAGGCGATGCATGTCCGCCTGGCGGACGAGAGCGTCTGCATCGGGCCGCCCGCCTCTCGCGACAGCTACCTGAACATTCCGGCGATCCTCACCGCGGCGCATATCTGCGGCGCCGATGCGATCCATCCCGGCTACGGCTTCCTGTCGGAGAATGCCGGCTTCGCCGAGGCGGTCGAGGCGCACGGTCTGACCTTCATCGGCCCGACCGCGGACCATATCCGCATGATGGGCGACAAGATCACCGCCAAGGACGCGATGCGCCGGCTCGGCGTGCCGTTGGTGCCGGGATCGGACGGCGCCCTTGCCAGCCTCGACGAGGCGCGCACGGTGGCGGCGCAGATCGGCTACCCGGTGCTGATCAAGGCGGCCGCGGGCGGCGGCGGACGCGGCATGAAGGTGGCGCTCGACGAGAGCGAGATCGAGGAGGCCTGGCGCGTCGCGCGGACGGAGGCGAAGGCCGCGTTCGGCAACGACGAGGTCTATCTCGAGAAGTACCTCGACCGTCCGCGGCATATCGAGCTGCAGATCATGGCCGACACCCATGGCGAGGTGGTGCATTTCGGCGAGCGCGACTGCTCGCTGCAGCGCCGCCATCAGAAGCTGCTGGAGGAGGCCGGCTCGCCGGCGCTGACCGTCGAGGCGCGCAACGCGATCGGCGAGACCGCGACCAGGGCGCTGAAGCAGCTCGGCTACCGCAACGCCGGCACGCTGGAGTTCCTCTACCAGGACGGCCAGTTCTGCTTCATCGAGATGAACACCCGCCTGCAGGTCGAGCATCCGGTCACGGAGATGGTGTGCAACGTCGATCTGGTGCGCGAGCAGATCCGCATCGCCGCCGGCCAGAAGCTCGGCTACACCCAGGCCGATATCCGCTTCGAGGGCCATGCGATCGAGTGCCGGATCAATGCCGAGGATCCGGAGACCTTCATGCCGACGCCCGGCCGGGTGACGATGTTCCACGCCCCGGGCGGCCTGGGCGTGCGCATCGACAGCGCTCTCTATGCCGGCTACGTGGTACCGCCCTATTACGACAGCATGGTCGCCAAGCTGATCGTGCATGCGCCGACCAGGCCGGAGGCGATCGCCCGCATGCAGCGCGCGCTCGACGAGTTCGTGGTGACCGGGATCAAGACGGTGATCCCGCTGCATCAGCGCATCCTCGCCGATCCCGGCTTCCGCTCCGGCGACTACACCATCCACTGGCTGGAAAAGTTCGTCGCCGCCAAGGCTTGAGGCCGACCGGCCGGGCGCGCGACGCCTCCGGTCAGTCGGCCGCCTCCTGCGACACCGGGACGGCCTCCGCGACCGCCTCGTCGCGCCCGGCCACGCGCGGTGTCATGCGGTTCCAGGCATCGAGCGCCGCCACCTTGTAGGCCTCGGCCAAGGTCGGATAGTTGAAGGTGTTCTCGAGGAAGTAATCCAGCGTGCCGCCGAGGTTGAGCACCGCCTGGCCGATATGCACCAGCTCGGTGGCGCCCTCGCCGACGATATGCACGCCGAGCAGCCTGCGGTTCTTGAGCGAGACGATCATTTTCAGCAGGCCGCCCTGCAGGCCCATGATATGGCCGCGCGACGTCTCGCTGAACCGCGCCAGGCCGCACTCGTAGGGGATCTTGCGGCTGCGCACCTCCTCCTCGCTCATGCCCACGGTGGAGATCTCGGGCACCGAATAGATGCCGTAGGGGAAGAATTTCGGCGCCGGCGGCAGCGCCTGACCGAACGCGTGACAGGCGGCGATCCGCCCCTGCTCCATCGCCGTCGAGGCCAGGCTGGGAAAGCCGATCACGTCGCCGGTGGCATAGATATGCGGCACCTGGGTCTGGAAGGTGGCCGGATCGACCGCCAGCCGGCCGCGCCCGTCGACCGGCAGGCCGCATTTGTCCAGATCGAGCGTATCGGTGGCGCCGACGCGGCCGGCTGTGTAGAGCACCATCTCGGCGCGCACCCTTCGGCCACCCTCCAGCATCACCACCGGCTGGCTGGCCTCCATGTCGATGCTCTCGACCTTGTCGCCCATCCTGAACGACACGCCGCGGTCGCGAAGCTGATAGACGAACTCGCTCATCAGCTCGCGATCGACGAAATCGAGGAAGGTCTCGCGCGGCTCGATCAGCGTCACCCGCACGTCGAGCGCGCTGAAGATGGTGGCGTATTCGACGCCGATCACGCCGGCGCCGATCACCGCCAGGCTGTTCGGCAGACGCGTCAGGTTGATCATCCCGTCGCTGTCGACCACGGTGGTGCCGTTGAACGGGACGTTGTCCGGACGATGCGGCCGGGTACCGACGGCAATCACGATGCGGCTGCCGCGCACAGCATGCGTCTCGCCGGCATCGACCGTCACGTCGAGCGTGTGCGGATCGAGGAACCGGGCCAGACCCTGCATCATCTGCACGTGGTTGCGCATGAACTGGTGCTTGAGCCCCTCGACCTCGTGGTCGAGGGTCTTGGTCAGGCGCGTGGTGAGGTCGCCGGCGGCGATGTCCTGCTTGACGCGGTACGCCAGGCCATAGAAGCCGCGCTCCCGCCAGCCGGTCAGGTTCAGCACCGTCTCGCGCAGGGTCTTGGAGGGGATGGTCCCGGTATGCACGGAGACGCCGCCGAGGCGCGGGTGCTTCTCGATCACCAGCACCGACTTGCCGAGCTTGGCCGCCTGGACGGCGGCGCGCCGCCCGGAGGGTCCGCTGCCGATCACGATCAGGTCGTACTCGCGTTGCATCGCGTGCGTCCTTTCAGCGCCGCGCCGGTGGCGCCGCGCGTCCTCAGCCTGCCTGCAAATGATTTAGGAGTCGTATGTGACCAGCGCGGTTGTCGGCACCCCGATCCGCTCGCGGCCCTTCAGCGCCAGGATCTCGATGATCACCGCCGCCGCGGTCACCTCGGCGCCGACCTTGCGCAGCAGCTCGATCGAGGCGGAAAGGGTCCCGCCGGTCGCCAGCAGATCGTCGACCACCACAACGCGCTGGCCGGGGGCGATCGCGTCCTCCTGGATGTGGAGGCTGTCGGTGCCGTATTCGAGGTCGTATTCGAGCGACACCGTCCTGCCCGGCAGCTTGCCCGGCTTGCGCATCATCAGGAAGCCGCAGCCCAGCTTGCTGGCCAGCGGTGCCGCGAGCAGGAAGCCGCGGGACTCGACGCCGGCGAGCAGGTCCGGCCGCGCCGGCGCCACCGCACGCGCGAGCCGGCCCATCGCCACCTGCCAGGCGTCGGCGTTCCGCAGCAGCGTCGAGATGTCGTAGAACAGGATGCCCGGCTTGGGAAAATCCGGGATGCCGCGGATATGCTGCTTCAGGTCCAGGGCGCTGGAGTCCATGACGGTCGAAGCCCGCTCTGTGTCGTGAAGCCGCGCTCTACGCGGTTCCGTCCGGCTCGGCAAGCGAGGAGCGGCGGAGCAGGGACAGCCCGACAACGCCCGACGCGCCGAACAGCACCAACGCCAGCAGCACCTGCAGCCCGTGGCCGATCCGGGTGCCGCTGCCGAGCAGCACGAAGATGATCGTCTGCGGCAGGCTGCCGAGCACGGTGGCGGCGACGAACGGCACGGTGCGCAGCCCGAGCACGCCGGCGGCCAGGCTGAGCATGAGTGCGCTGCCGACCGGCAGCAGGCGAACCGTGAGGATGGTCATGAACGGGCGCCGGCGCGCCAGCCGGGCGAGACGCGCGAACCAGCCGGCGCGGCCGCCCTCCAGCGCTCGCCTGGCCCAGTCGCGGCCGGCGAGCCTGGCCCAGAGGAAGCCGATCAGCCCGCCGGCGACGGTGGCGAGCAGCGACAGCGCCACGCCCTGCGTCACACCGTAGGCGATCCCGCCGGCGAAGCAGACCGCCTGCCGCGGCATGCCGACCGCACAGATCAGCGTCCCGGCGAACAGGAACAGCGCGCGGCCGCGCCAGCCCGCCTGCAGCGAGGCGATCGCCGGCAGCAGGCCGGCCTGGGCGCCGCGCAGGTGATGCAGCGCGAGCCCGCCGGCCAGCAGGACCAGCAGCAGCAGCAGCGGTCTCGCCAGCTTGCCGAGAAGCGAGACGATCGGCGCATCCCGATGCGTCGGTGCGGGCAGGCTGGACGTCATGCAGCGGGCGGTAGCATCGAGCGCACGGACGGCACAAGCGACGCAGGGTAACCGGCCAGGCCATCCCGACCCTTGCGGGCGGGCATGGCTGGTCCTTTATTGGGTGACATGCCCTCAGATGCGACCCTGACACGCGACGCGACGCGCCCCGCGCGGGCGGCGGCCGCACCGGACCGCGTGCGCCGCGACCGTCATCTGGTTTCCGCCTGGCTGTTCGCGCTGTGCGTCATGCTGCTCGGCATGGTCGCGCTCGGCGGCGCCACCCGCCTGACCGGGTCCGGCCTGTCGATCATGGAATGGGCGCCGCTGTCGGGCGTGCTCCCGCCCCTGACCCATGCGCAATGGGAACACCTGTTCACGCTCTATCAACGCATTCCGCAGTATCGCCTCCAGCATCAGGGATTCGGCCTGTCCGGCTTCCAGCACATCTTCTGGCTGGAATGGATCCATCGCTTCTGGGGCAGGCTGATGGGGGCCGTGCTGCTGCTGCCGCTGGCCTATTTCGTCGTCACCGGCATGGTCGGCCGGGCTCTCGCGGCGCGCCTGCTGGCGTTCTTCGTGCTGGGCGGGCTGCAAGGCGCGATCGGCTGGTTCATGGTCGAGTCCGGCTTCGACCCGAACAGCACCGCCGTGGCGCCGGCCAAGCTGGTGCTGCATCTCTGTTTCGCGTTCGCGCTCTATGCCGCGATCCTGTGGACGGCGTTCTCGGTGCGCTGGCCGGATCCGGAGCGGCCTCCCGCGACCAGCGCCGGGGCGCGCTGGACCCGGCGCCTGGCGGCCGGCAGCGCGGCGCTGCTGGCGATCACCATCGTCGCCGGCGGCTTCACCGCGGGGACCCATGCCGGCTTCGCCTACAACAGCTTTCCGCTGATGGAAGGGCGCCTGGTGCCGGCCGGATACGACGCGCTGCACCCGTTCTGGCGCAACTGGTTCGCCAACCTGCCCGCCGTGCAGTTCGACCATCGGCTGCTGGCGACCCTCACCGCGCTGTCGGTCGGCGCCACCCTGCTGGTCGGGCTGCGCTCCGCACTGCCGCGCAGGGCGCACGATGCGCTGATGCTGCTCGGCTGGGCGGTGCTGGCGCAGTATGCGCTCGGCGTCACCACCCTGCTGCTGGTGGTGCCGGTCTGGGCCGGCACGCTGCACCAGACCTTCGCCGCCATCCTGCTGAGCGTCACCCTGCTGGTGCTGCACCGCCTGCGCGGCATCGGCGCACGGACGCCCGCCACCTCCATGATCGGAATCCCATGAGCGCGCTCGCAACCACCGACGACCTGTTCTTCGGCCGTGCCGACGCCGCGCTCGATCGCGCCGGCGCGGAGCGCATCCTGGACAAGACACTGGACGGCACCGACGACGGCGAGCTGTTCCTGGAATATCGCGAAAGCGAATTCATCAGTCTCGAGGAAGGCGTGATCCGGTCGGCAAGCTTCGACACCTCGCAGGGTTTCGGCCTGCGCGCGGTGCTGGGCGACGAGGCCGGCTACGCGCATTCCGACGAGATCAGCGAGAGCGCGCTCCTGCGCGCCGCCG
>CAIMSN010000013.1 GCA_903844135.1 uncultured Rhodospirillales bacterium
CAGCGCGACTACGAGAGCGCCGAGGCGAACCTGCAGCGGACCAGCGGCGCCGTCGTTCCCAAGCGCGAGAAATAGGCCATGCCCAGCATCGTCGTCGTCGGCAGCCTGCATTACGACATCATCGTCGCCGGACCGCGTCTGCCGCGGCTCGGCGAGACCCTGCCCGGCAGCGCCTGGGAGTCCAAATGCGGCGGCAAGGGCGGCAACCAGGCGGTCGCGGCGGCGCGCCAGGGCAGCGCTGTGTCGATGGTCGGCTGCGTCGGTGGCGACGATATGGGCGTGCAGCTCCTGGACAATCTGCGCGCCGCCGGGGTCGGGACGCGCCACGTCCGCACCGGACCGTCGGCGAGCGGGCTGAGCCTGGTGATCTCCGAGCCGGCCGGCGATTACGCCGCGGTGATCGTCTCCGGCGCCAACCAGGATCTCGACGAGAGCGACCTTGGCGACGCCGAGGCGGCGATCGCCGCGTCGTCGGTGTTGCTGCTGCAGAACGAGATCCCCGACGCGGTCAATCTGGCGGCGGCGCGCAGGGCCAGGGCGGCCGGCAGCCGTGTGATCCTGAATGCGGCGCCGGCCCGGCCGCCGGTAACGGCGCTGTATCGCCTGGTCGACGTGCTGGTGGTCAATGCCGTGGAGGCGGAGATGCTGGGCGCCGATCCGGTGACCGATCTCGCCTCGGCGCGGCGCGCGGCGTCGCTGCTGTCGGATCGCGCCCCGGTGGTGATCGTCACCGCCGGCGGCGACGGCGTCGCTATACACAGCGACGCCTACCAGGGCGCGCTGATGCCGCATCCGGTGCGGGTGGTGAGCACCCATGGGGCGGGCGACGCCTTCGTCGGCGCGCTGGCCGCGCGGTTGGCGGCGGGCGACGGCTTGCCGGAGGCGGTCGCCTGGGCCAACGCGACCGCGGCGCTGATCGTCTCGACCGAGGAACATGCGCGCGGAGCGTTGCGCGATGAGGATACGCGCAGGCTGCTCGACGCGCAGGCGTGAGCCGTCGGCGCCGCCCTGCTCGGTTTACGACGATGCCGCCGCGACCAGGCGGGCATCGGCCAGCAGCGCCGCGAGACTGTCGCCGATCGCGCCGCCGCCCGGCGCGGCGGGCACCAGGTCGAGCGGATGTCCGACCAGGTAGCCCTGGATCGAATCGCAGCCCGCCCGCGTCACGTGGCGGAGCTGGGCTTCGGTCTCGACGCCCTCGGCCGTCACCGCGCTGCCCAGCGTGTGCGCCAGCCCGACGATCGCTCCGACGATGGCCGCGACGCTGGCCTGCGCGGCATCGTCGCAGCCGAGCTTGGCGACGAAGGAGCGGTCGATCTTGATCCGGTCGAAGCGGAACGAAGTCAGGTAGCTCAGGCTCGAATAGCCGGTGCCGAAATCGTCGAGCGCGATCCTGATGCCGACGGCGCGGAGCTCGGTCAGGGTGCGGAACACGGTCTCCGGCTCGTGCAGCAGCACGCTCTCGGTGATCTCGATTTCCAGCCGCGCCGCCGGCAGCCCGCTCCTGGACAGGGCGGTCGCGATCACCGCGCCGATATCGTGCTGGCGGAACTGGACCGGCGAGATGTTGACGGCGACCGGCAATCCGGCCGGCCACTGCGCGGCCGCCAGGCAGGCGGTCTCGATCGCCCAGGCGCCGATCCTGCGGATCAGGCCGCTTTCCTCCGCCAGGGGAATGAACGCGGCCGGCTCGATGGCGCCATGCACCGGATGCTGCCAGCGCAGCAGCGCCTCGTAGCCGACGATCGCGGCGGTGCGGCAATCGACCTGCGGCTGATAGTGCAGGCGCAGTTCGCCGCGATCGAGCGCATGCCGCAGATCCTGCTCACGCCAGCGCTGCGTCCGACGCTGCGCGTCCCTCGCCGGCTCGAAGAAGCAGAAGCCGCCGCGGTCGCGCTTCGCATGCTGCAGCGCGCGGTCCGCGGCATCGACCAGGCAGGTCGCGCTGCGCGCATCGGCCGGAAACAGCGCGATGCCGATCGAGCCGCCGATCTCCACCGTCTTGCCGTCGAGGCTGAACGGGCGCTGCAGCGCGTCGATCATGCGCGCCGCCAGCAGGCGGATCTCATGCAGGTCCGCGGCATGGACCAGGGCGGCGAACCCGTCGCCGTCGATCCGCGCCAGCATGTCGACGGGCCGGAGCGGCGCGCCGAGGCGGGCGCCGGCCTGCCGCAGCAACTGATCGCCGGCGGCGTGGCCGAACGCCTCGTTGACCGCCTTGAAGCGATCGAGATCGATCGCGAACAGGGCGACGACGCTGCGCCCCGGGCCCGCCTCCAGGGTCCTGGTGATCCTGCCGCGCAGCGCGATGCGGTTGGGCAGGCCGGTCAGGGGGTCGTGATCCGCGAAATGACGGATCCGCGCTTCGTCGCGCTTGCGGTCGGTCAGGTCGGCCAGGATCACCGCGAAGGCCGGTTCGCCGTCGTAATCGAGCGGGTTGCAGGTGAACGCGACCGGGACCAGCCTTCCGTCGAACCGCTCGATTAGGATCTGGCCCGGTCCCTGGTCCGGCGGCGAGACGGCGGTCTCGGCGAGGATCCCGCGTTCGGACTCGGCGATCAGGTCGGAGAGCGCCTTGCCGACGAGCTGCGCCGGCGGGACGCCGAACAGCCGGCCGCCGGCGCCGTTCGCCTGCAGCACGACGCCGTGGCGATGGATGATGACGCTCTCGTGCGAGATCTCGCTGAGGCGGCGTAGCCGGGCCAGCTCCATGACGGCGCGCTGCGAGAGATGCCTCTCGACCAGGGTGGCGGCGAGGCTGAGCAGCAGCAGAACCAGGCTCAGCACGCCGACCGCGGCGGCGAAGGCGGCCAGGCCGGGATCGGCCGACACCGTAGCCTGCATCGCCTGCAACGGCCCCGCCTGCATCGGCCCAGCCTGCATCGGCCCCGCCTGCATCCGCATCGCGGACATGCCGATCATATGCAGACCCAGCACGGTCGCCGTCAGCCAGAGCGCGGCTTCCAGGCGGCGCGGCGTGGTGTCGAGCCGTCTCGCCCTTGCCATGGCGATCGTCGCCAGCACCACCGCGTAGGAGATCGAGAGCAGCACCCGGTTGCGGTCGAGCCCGGTGAAGGCGCCGGCATCGAAGCCGAGGAGGCTGCCGTAATGCGCGCCGGCGATCGACAGGCCGAGCGTCGCGCCGCTCAGTGCCACGCCGCCGCGTGCCGGCGGCAAGGCGAGCCAGTTCGCCATCGCCACCAGCGCGCCGAGGATGGCGATGGCGGCGCAGAACAGGGCGATGGAAGGCGGATACGCGCTGAACGCCCAGGGACGGTCCGCGAGCATGGCGATGAAATGCAGCGACCAGACGCCGCCGCCGAACAGCAGCGCGGCGGCGGCCACCCAGCCGATCGCGCCGCGCCGGGCGGTCTTGGCGTGCGCCATCAGGACGACGGTGGCGTTGCAGGCCAGCAGGCTCACGCCGGCGGCCAATGCCAGAAGCACCGTCCCGTGGTCGGCGACGAGACGGATCGGCAGGGAGACCATCATCGGCCAGGATAGAAGGAGAGCAAGGAACCCGTTCCGAAGCGAACCCTACCAATGTCTCAAAATATCGAAATTCTCAACCTTTTGATCCGGCCGCCATCGCGAGCGAGGCGGTCAGGCCTCGATGAAGCGGCTGACCAGCTCGAGGAAGCGCGCCGGATTCTCGACATGCAGCCAATGCCCGGCCTGCTCGATGACCTCGAGCGTGTAGCGCGGAAACAGCCGGCGCATGGTCGGATAGTCGGACGGCTTGATGTAGGGCGAATGCGCCCCGGCCAGGAACAGGGTCGGACCGTCGTACCGGTGCCCCTCGGGGATGTACGGCCAGCCCTCGATGTTGGTCATCGAGGCGACGATCTCGGCCAGGCCGATGGTCCAGCCGGGATCCTGGCCGAGCCGCAGATTCTGCAGCATCAGGTTGCGGACGTCGGCGTCGGCGACGATCTCGGCCAGAAGTGCGTCGGCGCCGGTGCGGTTGAGGTAGGACGGGAAGGCGACGTGCAGCATCTTCTCGCCCAGCGCGAAGCTGCCGTGCCCGGTGGTCGCCGGCGGGATGTCGGCAACCAGCAGGCTCGCCACCGCCTCCGGCCTGGTCAGCGCCAGGGTCATCGCCGCCTTGCCGCCCATCGAGTGCCCGACCAGCGTCGCCGGCACCGCATCGTGATCGGCCAGGGTCTCCAGCAGGTCGAACGCCATGCTGGTGTAGTCCATCTGGCCGTGCGGGCTGTCGCCGTGGTTGCGCAGGTCGATCGCCAGCACGCGACGCGCGCCGGACAGGCGGCGCTGGAAATAGCCCAGATTGCGCGCGCGCCCGAACAGACCGTGCAGCAGCACCACCGGCGGCGCGCGGCGCGCGGCCTCGGTCTCGTTCTCCGGGCCCCGCGCGACGACGTTGAGCTTCAAACCCGGTCCGCTCCAGACATCGGTCGGTCTCCCGTCATCGACAGCACGATCTTGCCGGCATGCGCGCCGCTTTCCATCAGCCTATGGGCCTCCGCGACTTGCGTGAAGGGCAGGATTCGATACAGCAGCGGTTTGACCGCGCCGGTCTCGATCAGCGGCCAGACGTTGCGCAGCAGCGCCGCGGCGATCTCCGCCTTGAACGCGGCGTCGCGCGGCCGCAGCGTGGTGCCGGTCACGGTCAGACGGCCGGTCATGACGCGGCCGAGATCGAGCCTGTCGGCGATCGCGCCGCCTTGCAGCGACACCAGCACCAGCCGGCCGAGATCGGCCAGGCACGCCAGGTTCCGCTCCAGATAGGCGGCGCCCATGATGTCCAGCACCAGATCGACGCCGCGCCTGTCGGTGAGCGCCAGGGTGCGGGCGACGAAATCCTCGCTGCGATAGTCGATCGCCGCCTCCGCGCCGAGCGAGCGGGCCAGCGCCGCCTTGTCCGCGGAGCCGCAGGTGGCCAGCACCCGGGCGCCGAACGCCCTGCCGAGCTGGATCGCGATCGAGCCGATGCCGCTGGTTCCGCCATGCACGAGGATGGTTTCGCCGGCGGCGAGGCGGCCGGTGCGGAACAGGTTCGACCAGACCGTGAAGCAGGTCTCCGGCAGCGCCGCGCTGTGTACCGCGTCGAGGCCGGCCGGCCAGGGCAGGCATTGTCCGACCGGGGCCACGCACCAGGTCGCGTAGCCACCGCCATTGACCAGCGCGCAGACCCGGTCGCCGACCGCGAAACGCGGCGTCTCGCCGGTGCCGGCCGGGGTCTCCACGGCCGGCCCGATCGCCGCGACCGTGCCGGCCACTTCCAGTCCCAGCACCGGGCTGGCGCCCGGCGGCGGCGGATATTTTCCGGCGCGCTGCATCACGTCCGGCCGGTTGACCCCGGCGGCTTCGACCTGGATCAACAGCTCGCCGGCTTTCGGCGCGGGAACCGGACCGGTCTCGAAGCGAAGCTGCTCGGGGCCGCCACCGTTCGGATCGTGGGCGACATACCGCATGGTCGGTGGGGTCATCGCTGGGGTCGTCCTGTTCTGGTGCGCTGGACCGCATACCATGGCCCGGCCCGCGCGATGCAACCGGCGGCGCGCGATGCGGTTCTGTCCGTGAAGGGGAGGATTGCCGTGAGAGAAATTCTTGCGTCCGGCGGCGGCCAGCCGGAGCCGATGCCGATTCCGCCGGAACACCAGGATCCGGATGCGCCTCCGCCGGTGCAGGAGCCGCCCGGACCGATCCCGATCCCGCCGGCGCCTGAAACGCCGCCGATGCATGTCCACGGGACACGATGCTGAGCGAAACGCTTCTTCGGACCTGACTCCGCACACGTGGACGTTGCGCTGGCCGGTGGCAAAGGTCAGAAGAGGACGCGGCGCGGCCTGCTGAGAGGCTCTGCCGTCGGGGTAGTTTTGTGTCCAACCCGGATGCGGAAATCGTCGTAAGCCTGCAGCGTCCGCCGGCGGATCCGATCCCGCCGGACGCGGCACCGGATCCGCGCCCGGCGTCTCGGAACTGGCGCGAGACGGCGGTGTCGCGCGGCATCACCATCGGCGGCTGGGTGCTGCATGCTCCCGTCACGCTGCGTGCCCTGGTCCGCGGCGACGAGGTCTGGCTTGCCGTGCTGGCTTCGCTGATCGGGCTCGCCGCCGGGCTGATGGTGGTCGGCATCAACGAGACCACCCTGCTGATGCATCGCGAGCTGTTCGCGCTCGACAACGATGGCCACATGTCCGGCGTGCTGCGGCTCGCGCCATGGCGCGCGGTGCTGGTGCCGTCGCTGGGCGGGCTCGTGCTGGGCCTGTTCGGTTTGCTCGCGATCAGGATCAGGCCGGGGCGGCCGGTCGATCCGATCGAGGCGAACGCGCTCTATGGCGGTCGCATGTCGTTCCGCGACAGCGTCATCGTCATGCTGCAGACCGTGCTGTCGAACGGCGTCGGCGCGTCGATCGGGCTGGAGGCCGGCTATACCCAGATCGGCTCCGCAGTGGCCTCCAAGCTCGGCCGCGCGTTCCGGGTGCGTCGCCAGGACATGCGGGTGCTGGTCGGCTGCGGCGCCGCCGGCGCGATCGGTGCTGCGTTCGACGCGCCGATCGCCGGCGCGTTCTACGCCTTCGAGCTGGTGATCGGCACCTACGCGCTGGTCAATCTGGCGCCGGTCACGCTGGCCTCGATCTGCGCGATCCTGGTGACGCATGTCCTGGGCAGCGCCGCGCCGTCGCTGTCGATCGATCTGCCGCCCGGCATCGGCGGCTTCGACTATGTGCCGATCCTGGGTCTCGGCGTGGTCTCGGCGCTGGTCGGCATCGCCATCATGCGCGCGGTCACGCTGGCGGAGAGCCTGTTCCGCAGGTCGCGCCTGCCGGTCTGGGTGCGGCCGGGGGTCGGCGGGCTGATCGTCGGGCTGATGGCGCTGATCACGCCGTCGGTGATGTCGGCCGGGCACATGGCGATGCGGCTGGGTCTGGACGCGCAGTTCGGCATGCAGCAGGTGGCGCTGATGCTGGTGCTGAAGGCGCTGGCGTCCGCGGTGTCGATCGGCTCCGGTTTCCGCGGCGGCCTGTTCTTCGCCTCGCTGTATCTCGGCGTGCTGACCGGAACGCTGTGCGGCGACCTGCTGTCGCTGGTGACGTCGAACTCGCTTTCTCCTGTGGTCTGTGCGCTGATCTGCATGAGCGCGGTGGCGGTGGCGATCGTCGGTGGTCCGCTGACCATGGTGTTCCTGGCGCTGGAGTCCACCGGCAGCCTGCCGCTGACCAGCGCGGTGCTCGCGGCCTCGGTGGTGTCGTCGCTGACGGTGCGTCGGATCTTCGGATACTCGTTCGCGACCTGGCGCTTCCATCTGCGTGGCGAGAGCATCCGCAGCGCCGTTGATGTCGGCTGGATGCGCAACCTGACGGTCGGCCGGATGATGCGGCGCGAGGTGCGCACGGTCCGCATCGATACCGCGCTGGCCGCGGTGCGGCGCGATTTCCCGCTCGGCTCGGCGCATCGGGTGATCGTGGTGGACCAGTCGGGCGGCTATGCCGGCCTGGTGATGGTGCCGGAACTGCATAGCACCGACGGCGACGTCGAGCGCCTGTCGCAGTTGCTGCATTACCCGGACATCGTGCTGCGGCCGCAGATGACGGTGCGCGAGGCGGTGAGCCTGTTCGAGACCGGCGAGGCGGATGCGCTGGCGGTGGTGGACGACATCCAGCGGCGCCAGGTGATCGGCGAACTGACCGAGCAGCACGCGCTGCGCCGCTACAGCGAGGAGCTGGACCGGAGTCGCAAGGAGCTTTCCGGCGAACGCTGAGACAGCGACCGCCGGTAAGCGCGCGCCCTCCCGTCATCCGCGGGCGATCCGCCGCGCTCCCGCGCCCGCGAGGCGGCAGCGATCATCCGGGCTGGTGGCGCGCGAGCCTGGGATCGCCGCTCCAGTCCTGCAGCGTGAACTCGATGGCGTCGCTCGGGAGTTCGCGGAAGGCCTGAACGGCGGTCCTGCCGACGAACAGATGCCAGGTCTGGCTTGCTTCGGGCTGCCGGGAGGCGATCGCGGCGGGGTCGAGGATCGCGGCGTTCATGCCGTGTCGCGGATCGCGCACCGAGCGGTAGCGTATGGCTCCGATCCCGGCATCGCGGGCGAGATCGGCGAGGTCCTGGCATGGCGCGTAGCCGGTCGGATCGGTCCAGAGCGACGCATCGCGAGCGAGCGGCGGCCCGGTCAGGTCGATCGCGCGGTGCGCGTCGATCCGGACCGAGAAGGCGGTGCGCTCGAGCGGGACCGCGGGCAGCGTCATGCCCTTCGCCTCGAGAAAGAACAGCAGGCTGTAGAAGGCGGTCTCGGCGATCGCGGTGTCCGGCGTGTCGGAGACATAGAGGCAGCCTTCCGCCTGGCCGGCGCGTCTGAAGCGGCTGCCGTGCGGGTAGGGGCGGTAGCGGAACGGGGTACTGAGCAGAGAGTGCAGGCCGGCGCAGGCGGCCGGCAGCGCCGGCTTGCTGCGTTCGATGATGGCTTCGAGCTGCTTCTGTTCGTCGAGCGTGTCGACCAGCTTCATGGTGGAGACCTTGGATTGGCTCTCCACCACCCGCCAGACCGACGCGCGCCAGGGTTTCGCCTCAGAGACGAGCGCGTCGGTGGTCCACATACTGCACGGCCTGCACGAGTCCGGGGATGGTTCTGATCAGTGTCGCCGGCGTGGCCTGCAGCGCGGTGTTCTCGGTGGTCATCCAGGAGCGTAGCGCGATCGAGTCGCCGCCGACGATGGCGTCGAGGCCGCGGAACAGCCGGATCAGCAGGACCGCGAGTTCGAACGGCTTGGAGCCGGGGTCGAGCACGAACCCGCCGGTCTTGAGGCGGGAGACGCTGGCTTCGGACAGGCCGACGATGCTGGCGAGGGCGGCGTTGCGCAGGCCGAGCAGGTCGGCGGCGCGCATCACGGCCTTGCCGATGACGGCCAACTCGCCGGGGTCGGGACTGGACAGGGTCGCGAGGCTGGATGCCAATTCCTTGTCCCTTGAAAGAAAACAGGAAATATATTGCACCTGAAACTAGCTGGGGCGGGAGCGGCCTGGCAAGGAAAAAATGGTGCCACCGCGACGCGCCTGAGACGAAAACGCCGGAAGCATCGCTGCTTCCGGCGCCGGCGTTCCGGATCTGGAGTGGAGATCAGACCGAGTAGTACATCTCGAACTCGGCCGGGTGCGGGGTGTGCTCGAACTTGAACACCTCCTGCCACTTGATCTCGCAATAGGCCTCGATCTGGTCCTTGGTGAACACGTTGCCGGCGAGCAGGAACTCGTGGTCGGCCTCGACCGCCTGCAGCGCCTCGCGCAGCGAGCCGCACACGGTCGGGATCTCCTTCAGCTCCTCCGGCGGCAGGTCGTACAGGTCCTTGTCCATCGCCTCGCCGGGATGGATCTTGTTCCTGATGCCGTCCAGGCCGGCCATCAGCATCGCCGAGAAGGCGAGATACGGGTTGGCGGTCGGGTCGGGGAAGCGGACCTCGATGCGCTTGGCCTTCGGGCTGGTGGCGTAGGGGATGCGGCAGGAGGCGGAGCGGTTGCGCGCGGAATAGGCCAGCAGCACCGGCGCCTCGAAGCCGGGGATCAGGCGCTTGTAGGAGTTGGTGGACGGGTTGGTGAAGGCGTTCAGCGCCTTGGCGTGCTTGATGATGCCGCCGATGTAGTAGAGCGCCACGTCGGACAGGTCGGCGTAGCCGTTGCCGGCCATGGTCGGCTTGCCGTCCTTCCAGATCGACTGGTGGACATGCATGCCCGAGCCGTTGTCGCCATAGATCGGCTTGGGCATGAAGGTGGCGGTCTTGCCGTAGCTGTGCGCGACGTTGTGCACGCAGTATTTGTAGATCTGCATGAAGTCGGCCGCCTTCACCAGGGTGGCGAACTTGGTGCCGAGCTCGTGCTGCGACTGCGCCACCTCGTGATGGTGCTTCTCGATCGGCAGGCCCATCTCGCCCATGGTCGAGAGCATCTCGGCGCGCAGGTCGGCTTCGCTGTCGACCGGGGCGACCGGGAAGTAGCCGCCCTTCACCACCGGGCGGTGGCCCATATTGCCTTCCGGGTAGTCCTTCAGCGAGGCGCCCGGGCCTTCGATGCTGTCGAGATGGTAGGAGGCGAAATTGGGTCCGGTGCCGAACTTCACGCTGTCGAAGACGAAGAATTCAGCTTCCGGGCCGAAGAAGGCGGTGTCGCCGATGCCGGTGGATTTGAGATAGGCCTCGGCCAGCTTGGCGGTGGCGCGGGGGTCGCGGTTGTAGAACTGCCCGGTGGACGGCTCGACGATGTCGCAGAACAGGATCATCTGCGGCTTGGCGGAGAACGGGTCCATCACCGCGCTGTCCGGGTCCGGCATCAGGATCATGTCGCTTTCGTTGATCGCCTTCCAGCCGGCGATCGAGGAGCCGTCGAACATGATGCCGTCACGGAACACGTCGTCGTCGATGGTCGAGACGTGCTGGGTGGTGTGGTGCCATTTGCCGCGCGGGTCGGTGAAGCGCAGGTCGACATACTCGACCGAATGCTCCTGCAGCAGCTCCATCACCTTGGCGATGCTCGCCGAGGCCGGGTGAGGGGCTGCGGGAAGCGAAGCGGGCGCGGGGGGAGCGACTTTCTTGGCCATCCGGGACTACCTGTTCCTTGCACGACCTGGTCGTGCGGGTTGTATCAGCACGATATCGTCGTGCGGGTTGCTTGTTAGCATGCGGAACGCAGGCGGGCGCGGCTCGGCCCTCCGGCGCATCGTCAGATCGCGTCCTCGCCGCGCTCGCCGGTGCGGATCCTGACCACCTCCTCGAGGCTGGAGACGAAGATCTTGCCGTCGCCGATCCGGCCGGTCCTGGCCGCCTCGACGATCGCCTCGACGGCGCGCTCGACGATGCGGTCGTCGCAGACCACCTCGATCTTCACCTTGGGCAGGAAATCGACCACGTACTCGGCGCCGCGATACAGCTCGGTATGGCCCTTCTGGCGGCCGAATCCCTTGGCTTCGGTGACGGTAATCCCCTGCAGCCCGATCTCGTGCAGGGCCTCCTTCACCTCGTCGAGCTTGAAGGGCTTGATCACGGCCTCGATCTTCTTCATCGGCGCCCGCTCTATCCTGACATGCCGCAGTTTGGCGGAGCGGACGTTGGCACGGCAGCCGCGCTGTCGCAATTGTAGGGTCGCACGCCATCTTGTGTGGCGAACACCGCGAGGGCCGACCGACCGATGAGAACCCCGAATCGCCTGATCGCCGACTCCCCGACGACGATCTTCACCGTCATGTCGGCGCTGGCCGCCCGGCACGGTGCGATCAATCTCGGCCAGGGCTTTCCCGATACCGAAGGCCCGTCCGATATCGTCCAGGCGGCCGCCGACGCGCTCCTGGACGGGCGCAACCAGTATGCGCCGCTGACCGGCCTGCCGGAGCTGCGGGAGGCGGTGGCGCGCTCGAATTGGCGCTTCCATGGGCTGGCGGTCGACCCGGAGACCGAGGTGGTGGTCACCTCCGGCGCCACCGAGGCGCTGGCCGCCTGCCTGACCGCGCTGATCGAGCCGGGCGACGAGGTGGTGCTGATCGAGCCGCTGTATGATTGCTACCTGCCGATGGTCCGGCTGCTGGGCGGGATCCCGCGGCTGGTGCAGCTCCATCCGCCGGAATGGCGGCTGGACCGGGAGGCGCTGGCGGCCGCGTTCGGGGAGCGGACCAAGCTGATCCTGCTGAACAGCCCGATGAACCCGGCCGGGCGGGTGTTCGATCGCGACGAGCTGGCGTTCATCGCCGGGCTGGTGGAACGGCACGACTGCTATGCGGTCTGCGACGAGGTCTACGAGCATCTGATCTTCGGCGGCGCGCGTCACATCCCGTTGATGACGCTGCCCGGCATGCGGGAGCGCTGCCTGCGCATCGGCAGCGCCGGCAAGAGCTTCTCGCTGACCGGCTGGAAGGTCGGCTACGTCACCGCCACAGCGGCGCTGGCGGAGCTGGTCGCCAAGGCGCACCAGAACCTCACCTTCGCCACGCCGCCCAACCTGCAACGGGCGGTGGCGTTCGGGCTCGACAAGGATCCGGCCTATTTCAAGGCGCTGGCCAGCGATCTGGAAGCCAAGCGCGACCTGCTGTCGGCGGGGCTGCGCGAGATCGGCTTCGTCGTGCTGCCGTCGCATGGCAGCTACTTCGTGGTGGCGGACATCCGGCCGCTCGGCTTCGAGGGCGACGACGTCGCCTTCTGCCGGCATATCGCCACCGAGGCCGGCGTGGCGGCGATCCCGGTCTCCGCCTTCTATGGTGACGGCGCGCCGCCACGCCACCTGGTCAGGTTCGCCTTCTGCAAGCAGGTGGGCGTGCTGCGTACGGCGCTCGAGCGGCTCTCGGCGCACTTCGCCGGCGCACGTGCCGCGGCGACAGAAGATTGACGCCGCTACGCGCCTCTTCTACATCCGGCACCGCTGTGTGGCGGACGTAGCTCAGTTGGTAGAGCGCCAGGTTGTGGTCTTGGATGTCGCGGGTTCGAGCCCCGTCGTTCGCCCCAGCGATAGTCCGGCTTGATCATCGGTCCCTCGTGATCGTCGGGCTCATCCTGGCCGGCGGCGCAGCGCGCCGGCTCGGCGGGATCGACAAGACCCTGCTCGTCCTCGACGGCCGTCCGCTGCTGTCGCATCTGATCGACCGTCTCGCGCCGCACCTGGACGGTCTGGCGCTGAGCGCCAACGGACCGGTCGCGCGCTTCGCCCAGTTCGGTGTTCCGGTGTTGGCCGACGCCAGGCCTGGGATCGGGCCGCTCGCCGGTGTGCTGCGCGGGCTGGAATGGGCCGCCGCGCTGGGCGCACGCAGCCTGCTGACGGTGCCGGGCGACACGCCGCTGGTGCCGGCCGACCTGGCGACGCGGCTCTCTCCGGCGCCAGCGATGGCGCTCTCGTGCGGGCGGCGCCATCCTCTGGTCGCCCTCTGGCCGGTGACGTGCCGCGACGCCCTGGCCGCGCATCTCGACGCGCTCGATCCCGACGCGCCGCGCCGCGCCTTCGGTGTGCTGGGCTTCGCCGCCGCGCTGTCGATACGGACGGTGGATTTCGGAGACTCGAGCCCGGATCCGTTCTTCAACGTGAACACGCCGGAGGAGTGGCAATTTCTGTCATGTTCGAACAAATAGCCTGCCGGTTTCTGCCGCCTTTGCTCAATCGATAGACAAACTAGGAAGCATATTGTAACGATCACCAGTATTTTAATACATTCGCTCGCGGAACAGTCATATGCGAACGGATGGTGGCGTCGTGAAGCAGGTCGGCAAGGTCGGACGGCGGGTCGGATTGTCTCTGACGGTGGCGGGGTTCGTCGCCCCGTGGACACCCTGGCAGGCGGTCGCTCAGAGCGCGCCATCCCAGAGCGCGCCGGCTCAAAGCGCGCCGACGGCGAAGACCGAAGAGGTCATGGTCACCGGGCAACGCAAGGTCGAGCGTCTGCAGAAGGCGCCGGTCTCGGTGACGGTGCTGAGCAAGTCGGTGCTGGCCAATGCCGGGGTCAAGCGGGCGGCCGATTTCGTGGCGCTCACCCCGGGCGTCAGCCTGGTGGCGGGCACCGCCGAGGTCGGCGACAGCCAGCTCAACATCCGCGGCATCAACAGCACCCGCGACGCCGGCGGCTCGTTCGCCTACGTGGTCGACGGCATCCAGATCTCGAACCCGGCAGACTTCAACCGGGAATACAGCAATCTCGCCCAGATCGAGGTGCTGAAGGGTCCGCAGGGGGCGATCTATGGCCGCAACGCGGAAGCCGGCGCGGTGGTGGTGACGACCACCATGCCGGACAATACGCGCGAGGTGTATTCGCGCACCGGGGTCGGCCAGTTTTCGACCGTCTACACCCAGGATGCGGTGTCCGGCGCTCTCGTTCACGACACGCTGTTCGGACGGCTCGGATTCGACTACCGCACCACCAACGGCTTCGATGCCAACGCCTTCCTCCACGACAAATCGGTCGATTTCAATCGCGCCTACAATCTCGACGGGCGTCTGGTCTGGAAGCCCACCGACGACTGGCTGGTCGACGTGAAGGGCCGGTACGGCATGGTCGCCGCCGGGGCGATCGACTACAACGCGGTGTTCGAGCTGCCGGCTTTCGTCTCCACCTTCGGGCCGGCGGTCAACGAGAACGTCAACGCCCACCAGTTCGACTACGTGAACAACATCCGCCCGGTGAACTACCAGAACACCTACGAGCTGTCGGTGCGCGCCGAGCACGACATGGGCTTCGCCAAGCTGACCGGCTACATCGCCTACGACGACATCGAGAACAACCTGATCTCGGACGGGACGCTGGCGACGTTCGGATTCTACAACAACACCAACAACCTGCTGCACAAGAACACCTGCCAGAGCAGTCAGGCCGCCGCCCTGGCCTCGGGTCTGACCTATCCGGCGCCGCAATCGCCGCAATTCAACTTCCTCGGGCCGTACACGGCATCCACCTGCGACGGCTACCAGTATCAGGTCCGCAACGAGGACGATGTCAGCGCCGAGATCAGGCTGGCCTCCACCGGCAAGCGCGACCTGCGCTGGTCGACCGGCGCCTACTACCTGCATGTGGACCGGCATGTCGGCGTGTCGGTCGGCGACGATAACGGGCTCGGTATCCAGCGCAGCCTCTACAACCCGATCAATTCCATCAGCGCCACCGCCCAGCTCTACGACGACCAGTTCACCACCAACGTGTTCGCCGGGTTCGCCTCCGCCGACTACGATATCCTGCCGAACCTGACGGCATCGGCGGCGATCCGCTACGACGTCGAGGTGCGCGACGACAAGAATCTGATCCCGGCCGGCAATCTGCAGGACTACATCAACGTGGTGAGCGGCGGTCCGGCGAACGGCGCGTTCTTTCCGCTCAATCCCGGGCTGATCGCGAATCCGAAGGGAATCCCGTCCCAGTCGGTGACGTTCCAGCAGCCGGAGCCGAAGGCGACGCTGTCCTGGACGCCGGTGCCGAACGCGACGCTGTATGCGACGTTCGGGATCGGCTTCAAGTCCGGCGGCTTCAACAGCGCCGGCACGCAGGCAACCGTCTCCAACATCGCGGCCGAGACCGGCAGCGACGTCAAGGTGGGCGACCGCTACGGCAAGGAGACCTCCAAGGCGTTCGAGATCGGCCTCAAGGGCACGCTGCTGGACAAGCGGCTGAGCTATCAGCTCGCCGGCTACTACACCCAGGTCAACGGCATGCAGTTCTCGGAGTTCTTCTCCAGCGGCCAGGGCCTGCTGCGGGTGGTTTCCAATATCGACAGGGTGGATCTGCAGGGTGCGGAACTCGGTCTGCAATACCGCCTGGCCGACTGGCTCTCGGTCGGCGGCGGCGGCGGGCTCACCGGCAGCGAGATCGTCAAGAACCTGTCGCGGCCGGACACGGTCGGCAACAAGTCGCCCTATACCCCGGCCTACAGTGCCGATATCGGCATCACGGTGCATCAGCCGGTGTCGCAGCATTGGGCTGTCCTGGCCCGGCTCGACACCAATTTCGTCGGCCCGACCTGGTTCCACACCGTGCAGCGGCAGAGCGTGCCGACCATCTTCGGTGCTCCCGGCTACTATGCCGGCGCCGAGCGCCAGGCCTATTCGCTGACCAATCTGCGCGTCGGCCTGACCTCGAAGAAGCTGGAGCTGATCGGCTTCGTGCAGAACATGTTCGATCGACGCTATCTCGCCGAGGTGATTCCGGCGCCCGAGTTCGGCGGCTCGTTCGCCAGCCGGGGACCGGGACGGCTGATCGGCGGCGAGGCGACGGTGCATTTCTGACATGGCGCCGCCCGTCATCTGCGTGATCGGCACCGGAGGGACGATCGCCTGCGTGTCGGAAAGCCCCCTGGATACGCTGGACTATCCGGAGTTCAGCACCAAGCGCGGAATAGAGGCGCTGCTCGGCGACCTGCCGGCTTCGTTGCGCGACGAATTCGATCTGATTCCGATCTCGTCGCTGCAGATCAACAGCACCGACCTGGGCCCGGCCGACTGGCAGGCATTGGCGGAGACGATTCTGCGGGTCCGCGACGAGACGCCGGAGGTGGCGGGTTTTGTCGTCACCCATGGCACGGCGACGCTGGAAGAGACCGCGTTCGCGCTCGACCAGGTGCTGGCGATCGACCAGCCGGTGCTGCTGGTCGGTGCGCAGCGACCTGGCACCGCGATCGGCGCCGACGGGCCCTCCAATCTCGCATCGGCGCTGCGGGCCGCCGCGGCGCCGGGGCTGCGCGGCGAGGGCGTGCTGGTGGCGATGAACGATGAGATCCATGCCGCGTCCAGCGTCACCAAGCTGTCCACCTACCGGCTGCATACGTTCGGCTCGCCGCTGACCGGGCCGCTGGGGGTGGTCGATGGCGACGGCGTCAGGCTGTTCCGCCGCCGACGTCCCGGCGGGCGCGGCGGGTTCCTGCCGGAGGCGTTCGCCCGCGCGCCGCGGGTCGACATCGCCAGCGCCTATGCCGGCGGCGACGGGGTGGCGGTGCGGGCGTTCCTGCAGGCCGGGGCGAAGGGGATCGTGTCGGCCGGGATGCTGCCCGGCATGAACACCCCCGCCGAGCGGGCGGCGCTGGCCGAGGCGCGCGCGGCCGGGTGCGTGGTGGTGCAGTCGGTCAGGGGTGGGTCGGGCCGGGTGGCGGCGCGTCGTTTCCTGCGCGAGCAGGGCTTCGTCGCCGCCGGGTCGCTGCCGCCGCACAAGGCGCGCATCCTGCTGATGCTGGCGTTGACCGGGGAGAGCGATCCTGCCCGGCTCCAGGTCCTGTTCGACGCCGCGGAGGGCGACTGACCGGACGGTGGGTCATCCGGTCCGGGCAGTGCGTCTCTGCGACAGGTCGCGCAGATGCAGGATGCTGGCGAGGAGCTGGTCGGGGTCCAGGGTCGTTCCCGACCCGGTCAGGGCGAGCAGGAAATCGGCATGGGCGAGCATCGCCTCGTCCGATCCCGGGTCGGTGCCGCCGGCAGCGCCCAGGGCGTTGCGGAGCTGGCCGCCGATCAGATCCAGCCTGCGTCCGCATTCCTCGAACAGCCGGGCCACCCTGACCGCCTCCTGGTCCGGGAGCGGCGCCGCCCGGGTCGGCGGCGGCAGGCGCAGGCGGCGCCAGTCGGCTTCGAGACGACCGACCTCGGTCCGCAGCGTCGCGATCCGGTCGATCAGCGGCTGGTTCACACGGGCGTTCCCCATCCGCCGGTGCCATCGGGGACGATCGCGGGCCGGGTCGAAGCCTGCGCCGCGGGCTGGGTCATGGGCGGCTCCGGCGTATCCAGGCGCAGGCCGCCGAGCGCTCCGGACCCGACCGAAAACGGCGCGCCGATCGCCGCGTTCGGTGCCGAGAGCAGGCCGCGCTCGGCCATCTGCAGGGCGAGATAGTAGCGTACCGCCTCGACCGGGCTCAGGCCGATTGCCTGCAGCGCGATCAACTCGCGCATACGCTGGTCGCGCGGCAGCACCAGAATCTTGAGGTCGTTGAGAAGAATTCCATAGACTTGGAGGAAGTCGCTCAGATGCGACTTTACCGTCTCGCGCAGCTCGTTGATGCGTTCGTTGATATGTTCGAGACGGGTGACCTGGATCACCTGGTTGATCGCCTGCTCGATCGCCGGACCGGCATAGTCGGCGATCTCGCGGGTATCGATCACCAGCCCGGTGAACGGCATGTGGGTGATGAGGTCGAGCGCCGCCGCGCGCGTGTCGATATGGATGTAGTAGTCGGCCTGGTAGGACACCTCGGCCATTTCGGCGCTGGTGGCGATGCCGGTGCTGCGCACCAGGAGCTTGGCGCGGTTGACGTAGATCACCTCGTAGACCCAGGGCGAGGCGCCGCCGAAGAAGCCCTGCACGATCGAGCCGACCAGCGGCTTGTCCGGGGTGGTGAGCGGATACTGGCCGGTCTCGTAGACCTGCAGCACCGCGCCGCGCGATTTCAGGATGCAGAAATGGTTGCTCTCGACGGTGAGCAGCGAGCCGGAGACGATGCTCTCGTCGACCAGCTTGATCGCGACGTTGCGCGTTCCGAGCATGTCGGTGCCGTCGCGGTTCAGCGCGGTGATCACCTGCCTGACGATCGCCATGGGCCGCTCTCCGTTGTGGCGCGGTGAGCCTAGCCTCGGGCGTGGTGCGCGGCGAGGGGGCGCGTCAGTGCCGGACCGGAGCCGCCTTCGTCTGCAGCGCCTCGGCGTAGATCTTCGCCTGTTCCAGCAGGTCGTCGGCCTTCGCGGCGCTGCCGTGCCGCAGGTTGAGCCGCGCCTGGGCCAGCTTGCTCTCGATGATCGCCATGAGATGCGGGTTGTCGTTCATTGGGACGGGTCCTGTGCTCCAGTTCTCCGACATGGGGTCCCGGGACCAGGCGAAGCACCCCGGGGCCGCAGCCGGCAGGCATGCAATCGAGGCAGTGACCGCCAGGGTCGGTCGCGGAGGGCGAGCCGGGTGTGGCGCGGAAATTGCAGGTCTTTGTGCCTGTCCGTCTGTCTGTCGTCGCCCGCGACGACCGGGCCCGCCGAAGAGGAAGTCAATGACCAAATACAAGCTCGAGTATCTCTGGCTGGACGGTTACACGCCGGTGCCCAACCTGCGCGGCAAGACCCAGATCAAGGATTTCGACGGTTTCCCGACGCTGGAGCAACTGCCGCTCTGGGGTTTCGACGGCAGTTCGACCCGGCAGGCCGAGGGCAGGAGCTCGGACTGCGTGCTCAAGCCGGTGTCGCTGTTTCCGGACAGCACCCGCAAGAACGGCGTTCTGGTGATGTGCGAGGTGATGATGCCGGACGGCGAGACGCCGCACCCGTCGAACGGCCGCGCCACCATCCTGGACGATCCCGGCGCCTGGTTCGGCTTCGAGCAGGAATATTTCTTCTACAAGGACGGCCGCCCGCTCGGCTTCCCAGACCAGGGTTTCCCGGCGCCACAGGGGCCGTACTACACCGGGGTCGGCTACCGGAATGTCGGCGAGACGGCGCGGCAGATCGTCGAGGAGCATCTCGATCTGTGCCTCGATGCCGGCATCAACCACGAGGGCATCAACGCCGAGGTCGCCAAGGGGCAGTGGGAGTTCCAGATCTTCGGCAAGGGCTCGAAGAAGGCGGCCGACGAGATGTGGGTGGCGCGCTACCTGCTGCAGCGCCTGACCGAGAAATACGGCATCGACATCGAGTATCACTGCAAGCCGCTGGGCGACACCGACTGGAACGGGTCGGGCATGCACGCCAACTTCTCCACCACCTACCTGCGCGAGACCGGCGGCAAGGACTATTTCGAGCGCCTGATGGCGGCGTTCGAGGCGGCCCGCGAGGAACATATCGCCGTCTACGGGCCCGACAACCATCTGCGTCTGACCGGCCTGCACGAGACCCAGTCGATCCACCAGTTCAGCTACGGCGTCGCCGATCGCGGCGCCTCGATCCGGGTGCCGCACAGCTTCGTCAAGAACGGCTATCGCGGCTATCTGGAGGATCGTCGTCCCAACTCGCAGGGCGACCCGTACCAGATCGCCTCGCGCATCCTCAAGACGATCGCCTCGGTGCCGACCGGCTGATCGTTAGGAACCGCGCTCAAGACATCGTCTCTTGCCCATTTCTTGGACGTGGTTCCGCTTTCGGCGGGAAGGTCAAGGCGAGACCCTCCTCCAGCCGGATCGGCTCGATTCCGAGCAGGGTGCGCATCGGCGCGATGTCGAACGCCTTGTCTTCCATCAGGCGCCTGATCTCATCGCCGCCGATGCGCGGCAGGCGCGGCAGCAGCCGCGCCGGAAGCGCGCAGGCGCGCAGCGCCCAGGCCGGGACAGGGAGAACCCGGCGGGGCGAGAGTCCGGCGGCGCGGGCGACGGCGTCGACGAAGCGACGATACGGCATCGGCTCCGGACCGGCGACCACCATGGCGTGCGGGCCGTCCCAGTCGCGATCGAGTGCCGCGATGATGGCGCGGCCGAGATCGGACTGGTGGATCGGCTGCACCAGGGCCCGGCCGCCGCCCGGCAGCGGCGCCAGCGGCAGCCGACGCAGCAGCGCGGCCAGGCGACGCACATTGTCCTCGCCCTCTGCGCCGTAGATCATGGTCGGGTGCAGCATCACCCCCTGCCGGCCGGACTCCATCAAGGCGCGCTCTCCCGCCAGCACGCCGTTGCCGTGCGCGTCCGGCCAGCGGGTGAATTTCCGGGTGCTGCCCAGGAAAACGAAGCGCGCGTCCGGCGGCGCCGCCGCCAGCACCGCGCCGGCATGGCGGGCATGGGCGGTGCAGACGATCCGCGCGGCGTCGCCGAGCGCGCGCGACAGCGCATCCGGGTCGGCGAGATCGGCCAGCCTGGGGGCAAGCGTGGGAGCAAGCCTGGGCGGAAGATCCAGGCCGGTCGCGGTCCAGCGGCCGGGATCGCGCACCACCGGGACCACCGGGACGGAGCGGGCCAGCAGGGCGCGGACCAGGGCCTGGCCGGAGCGGCCCGAGGCGCCGATGACGTGTACCGGAAGCGGGGCGACGGGGAGCGGGGCTTGCATGGCGCATCATGCCCCGGGCGCGGCCCGGATGCAGCCCGGCGGCGGTTGGCCTGCGGTATCATGATACCGTTCGGTAGTTTGCCGTTCAGGACTGGAGAAAAACGAAGTGCTTGACGGGGTCCGGGCATCCGACCATAAGCCCGCCTTCTGCCGCGCTCTCGGTGCGCGTGCGCGTCGCATACGGAAGCGGAATGCTATGAAGACGACCCTCTCGCTGAAGCCCGCGGAGGTGACGAAGGGCTGGATCCTGATCGATGCCGATGGCCTCGTTCTCGGCCGCCTCGCCACCATCATCGCCCAGCGCCTGCGCGGCAAGCACAAGCCGCAATTCACCCCGCACGTCGATTGCGGCGACAACGTCGTCGTCATCAACGCCGAGAAGATCCGCCTGACCGGCAACAAGGCCGGGCAGAAGCTGTTCCACTACCACACCGGCTATGCCGGCGGGATCAAGCAGCGCACCATCGCGCAGCGCCTCGAGGGCAAGAACCCGGGCCATGTGATCACCAAGGCGGTCGAGCGCATGATCACCCGCGGCCCGCTGCAGCGCGCGCAGATGAAGCATCTGTATGTGTATGCCGGCACCACCCACCCGCATGACGGCCAGCAGCCCAAGGCGCTCGATGTCGCGGCGATGAACCGCAAGAATTCCGTCACCGCGAAGAGCGTGGGAGCCTGATCATGTCCGAGACCACCACCCAGCAGCGCAGCGGCTCGCTCGCCGACCTCAAGGACATGGCGGTGTCCGCCGGCGTCGCCGTCACCCCGGACGAGCAGGTCGTGCGCCAGCCCAAGCGCGACGCGCAGGGCCGTTCCTATGCCACCGGCCGTCGCAAGAACGCGATCGCCCGCGTCTGGATCATGCCCGGCAAGGGCGAGATCACCGTCAACGGCCGCAAGGTCGGCACCTATTTCGCCCGCCCGGTGCTGCGCATGCTGCTGACGCAGCCGTTCCTGGTCGCCGACCGCTACAATCAGTTCGACGTGTTCTGCACCGTCAAGGGCGGCGGCCTGTCCGGCCAGGCCGGCGCGCTGCGTCACGGCATCAGCCGGGCGCTGACCTATTACGAGCCTGGCCTGCGCGGCATCCTCAAGGTCGCCGGCTTCCTCACCCGCGACAGCCGCGTGGTCGAGCGCAAGAAGTACGGCAAGGCGAAGGCGCGTCGTTCGTTCCAGTTCTCCAAGCGCTGATCGAACTGGACCCTCGGGTCCGCGGACAGGGCCGGCCGGGCAGCGAACGCTGCCTTGGCCGGCCCTTTTCGTTTGCGGGTCGGTCTCCTACCGTCCCGGCAAAACGAGACGGGAGGAGAGGCCATGCGGGCGGTGCTGTGCAGGGCGTGGGGTGGGCCGGAGACGCTGACCATCGAGGAGGTGGCGACGCCGGAGCCGGGTCCGGGCGAGGTCCGGATCAGGGTTCTGGCGGCGGGGGTCAATTTCCCCGACGTGCTGATCATCCAGAAGAAATACCAGGTGCAGCCGCCGTTGCCGTTCACGCCGGGCGCCGAGATCGCCGGCGAGGTGGAGGCGGCGGGGCCGGGCACGACGCTGCGTCCCGGCACGCGGGTGGCGGGGTTCTGTTCGCTGGGCGGATTCGCCGAGCAGGTGGTGGTGGCGGAGAGCGCCTGCATCGCGCTGCCGGATGCGGTCGGCATGGAGCAGGCGGCGAGCCTGCTGCTGGCCTACGGCACCTCCTGGCATGCGCTGCGCGACCGCGCCCTGCTGCGCGCCGGCGAGACCCTGCTGGTGCTGGGCGCCGGCGGCGGGGTCGGGCTGGCGGCGGTCGATATCGGCCATGCCATGGGCGCCAGGGTGGTGGCGGCGGCGAGCTCGGCCGCAAAGCTGGCGGCGGCGGTCGAGTACGGCGCGGCCGCGACCATCGACACCGGCGAGGCTTCGCTGCGCGACGCGATCGCCCGCACCTGCGGCAAGGCGGGTCCGGACGTGATCTACGATCCGGTCGGCGGCGACCTCACCGAGCCGGCGTTCCGCTCGATCGCCTGGGGCGGCCGGCATCTGGTGGTGGGCTTCGCCGCCGGCGCGACGCCGTCGATCGCGCTCAATCTGCCGCTGCTGAAGGGCGCGTCCCTGGTCGGCGTGTTCTGGGGCGGCTTCGCCCGCCACCAGCCGCACGAGCAGCGGGCTGAGACCGAGGAGATGATGTCCTGGCTGGCCGCAGGCCGTCTGCGGCCCAAGGTGTCGCGCCGCTACCGTCTGGCCGACGTCGCCACGGCACTGACCGACATGGCGGAGCGCCGGGTGATCGGCAAGGTCGTCATCGTGCCTTGAAGGCGCCCGACCTGCGAGAGAGACGCAGGCTGGCGGCGAGCGCTAGGCAGGCAGCCAGGGTGAGGGCGGCCGCCGGACGCAGATCCGGGCGATAGGCGAACACGACGTGCCGGCTGCCGGGCGGCAGGGCGATCGCGGAGAAGATCTCCTCGTGGCCGATCGCCGTCGCGCGCCCGTCCACGCTGGCCCGCCAGCCGGGATACCAGGGTTGCGCGAACACCAGGGTGGTGGCGACGGGCAGGGGGGCGAGGTCGAAGCCGACGCTGTCGCCGCGCCAGCGCGCCCCCGTCACCGGCGCGCGGCGTCTGGCGCCGTCGGCGGCCAGGGTCCAGAGCACCGAGAGCGATCCCGGCCGTTCGTAGACGCGGTAGCCCGGACCCTGTTCGCGGAGGATCAGCCCGTCGATCGGATGGTCAGAGATCACCCAGCGCACGCCGAGCCGGTCGAGCGGCATCGAGGCGCCGGGGCCCCATCCGCGCGAGAGAAAGTCGTAGAGCGACACCATCATGGTGGCGCGCTGGCCCATGACGTTCAGCACCGGCGCGACGTCGCCGGCATTGGGCGGCACCAGGTCGCGCGGCTGCGCGTCGATGCGGTCGACCAGCGGACCCTGGTTGGAGAGGCGGATCGCCGCGTCGAGCGCCGGATTGTGCCGGTAATAGAGCGGGGCGAAGGCCGGGTTGTCGCGGCGGCGTCCGACGCCGTCATCGAAGACGGCGAGCTGGACGGCGATGCAGGCGAGCAGGGCCGCCGCCAGGAGGGCGCCGAGCGCTCTGCGCCGGCCGGCGCAGAGCGCGCGCAGCCGGTCGAACCCGATCGCCGCCAGGGCGGCGGCGGCGAGGCTGACCAGGGTGGCGGCGCGGATCGGCGTGCGCAACTGCGACAGCAGCGGCAGATGGAAGAACAGGCGGGCCGCCGGCGCGAGATGGCCGCCCAGCCCGACGACCAGGCCGAACCCCAGCAGCACCGTCATCGACACCGCGAAGCTGCCGCGCCGGGTCAGGCCGAGCGCCAGCAGCGGCAGCGCGGCGGTGGTGAGATAGAGGCTGCCATCCATCTCCGCCAGCGTGCTCCGGTGCAGCACCCCGCCCAGGTCAGACCAGCGCAGCGCCGCGCCGGCGCGGTAGGCCGGCCAGGGCACCGCATGCGGCCAGCGGCTCATGCCGGTCGCGTACCAGCGATAGACCCGATGCAGATACTGGTCGGCCAGGACCAGCGGCACCGCGGCGAAGCACAGCGCCATGCCCAGCGCGACCAGGCCGAGCAGCGGCGGACGCGGCGAGCGCTGCGCGATAGCGGTGACCAGCGCGCACAGCAGCACCGCGTAGGCGCCATGCACGAAGGGCTGCAGATGGCCGGCGGCGATCTGCAGGCCGCCGGCGAGGCCGGCCAGCGCGACCGGCCGGCTCGCCTGCCGCCAGGTCGCGGCGGCGAACGCGGCGCGGGCGCCGAGCAGCAGCAGCGGCAGCCAGCAGAGCGAGGCGAAGATGTTCGGCTGCGCGTTGGCCTGGAACGGCAGGTAGCCGGCGAAGGCGAACAGCGACGCGCCGAGCACGCAGGCCGGCGCGGACAGGCGCTCGGCGCGCAGCAGCCAATGCATGCCGGTCGCCGCCAGGGCGAAATGCAGCATCACGTCGGCGTTGCACAGCGCCAGCCCGTCCAGGCGCAGCAGGCCGAGCAGCCAGGTCGGCGGGTAGAACGGTCCGGGCTGCAGCTCGCCGGCCAGGCTGGTGCCGGCCTGGCTGCCGAACTCCCACAGCAGCGGATGCAGGTGGCGCGCGGCGTGCGCCACCGCCAGCAGCCATGGCCAGCTCTGCAGCGCCGAATCGCCGGAATCGAACCAACTGCGGTCGCCCAGGAAGGCGGCGCGGAACAGCAGCAGGCTCGCCAGCGCGTAGCACACGAACAGGGCGGCGATGTGCAGGGTGGGGCGCAGGGCGGCGATGCGCACGGTGGGGCGGTTCATCGGCCGCGACTATGCCCGGCTTTGCCCGCCCTGCCATTCCGGGGCACTCTCCGCCCGGTTCGAACGGGTGGAGCATCGGATTTGTCATCAGCGACGGTTTTCATCGACGGCGAGGCAGGCACCACCGGGCTCGGGATCAGGCAACGTCTGAAGAGCCTGCCGGTGACCATCCGCTCGATCGATCCGGCGCGCCGCAAGGATCCGCAGGCGCGGCGCGCGCTGATGGAGGAGGTCGACCTGGTGGTGATGTGCCTGCCGGACGAAGCCTCGCGCGAGACCGCGTCGCTCGCCGCCGGGCTGGACAATCCGCCCCGGCTGCTCGACGCCAGCACCGCGTTCCGCACCGATCCCGACTGGGTATACGGTTTCCCGGAGATGACCCGGCTGCAGCCCGACGCCATCGCCGGGGCCGCCCGTGTGGCCAACCCGGGCTGCTATCCGACCGGCGCGATCGCCCTGCTGCGGCCGCTGATCGAGGCCGGGCTGCTACCCGGCGACCTGGCGCTGACGATCAATGCGGTGAGCGGCTATAGCGGCGGCGGCAAGGCGATGATCCAGGCGCATCAGCGCGACGGCGGCCCCGGCTTCATGCTGTATGGGCTCGATCTCGACCACAAGCACGTGCCGGAGATCCGCAACCAGGCCGGGCTGGCGGTCAGGCCGGTGTTCGTGCCCTCGGTCGGCCATTTCGCCCAGGGCATGCTGGTCTCGATCCCGCTGCATCTCGGCCAGCTCGGCGCCGAGATCACCGGGGCGGCGCTGCGCGCGGCGTTGGCCGACTGGTATCGCGACAGCGACCGCATCAGCGTCGCCGCTTCAGGCGAGGCCGCCGCGCTGGAAGCGGACACGCTGGCCGGCACCGATCGCATGGAGCTCGCGGTCTATGCCAACGAGACGCATCGCCATGCGCTGCTGGTGGCCAGGCTGGACAATCTCGGCAAGGGCGCGTCCGGGGCGGCGATCCAGAACATCGCCCTGATGCTCGGGCTCGCGGCGCCGGCGGCATGAGCGAACGCGGCCTGCTGCGGGCGCTGGTCGGGCTGTTCGGCTTCGTCCCGGTGCTGGCCGGGCTGGCCGGCGTGATCCTGGGCCCGGCGATGGCCGGGCTGGCGGCGCAGGCGACGCCGCTCTCGCTCGACAGTCACACCCGCTATCTGTCCGGGCTGCTGCTCGGCATCGGGCTCGGCTTCTGGAGCACGATCCCGGCGATCGAGCGCCAGACGGCGCGGTTCCGGCTGCTGACCGCGATCGTGTTCGCGGGCGGGCTGTCGCGGTTGCTCGGGGTGGCGCTGGCGGGCATGCCGCCGGCGCCGATGCTGGGCGGGCTGACGATGGAGCTGGTGGTGACGCCGCTGCTGTGCGTCTGGCAGGGAAGGGTCGCCGCCCAAGCCTCGGGAGCTGCCTCACGCCGAGGCCGCCCGCTTTCCGAAGGCGGCGCAAGGGCGTAGACCCGGCGCCAGGATTTCTGAAGCCGAGAGCGGACGATGCGGACCACGCTGCGCGACATCCAGGCCCTGAAACGCTCCGGCGAGCGGATCGTCATGCTGACCGCCTACGATCATCCCTCGGCGGTGATCGCCGCCGCCGCCGGGATCCGGCTGATCCTGGTCGGCGACAGCCTGGGCATGGTGGTGCAGGGCCACGACAGCACGCTGCCGGTCACGCTCGACGACATCGTCCGCCATGCGAGCTGGGTGGTGCGTGGCGCGCCGGAGGCGCTGGTGGTGGCGGATCTGCC
>CAIMSN010000014.1 GCA_903844135.1 uncultured Rhodospirillales bacterium
CCAGCGCCGCCGCCGCGTCGTGTGCTCGGCGCAGGGCCGCATCGGCCTCGCCGCGGGCGGCGCGCGCCGCGCGTTCCCGCCCGGTGGAGTCGGTCTCGTCGCGCACGGCGCGCGCGCAGTCGCGGTCGAGCAGTCCGGCGTCCGGGACCGCGCCCTGCGCCGCCCGGGCCGCGTCGCACGCCGCTTCGGCCTCGGCCAGGGCGGTTTCGGCGCGGGCGAGCTGCGGTGCCAGCGCGTCGATCCTGGCGCGGGCCTGCGCCTCCTGACGGCCGAGCCGGCTCTCCTCCTCGCGCGCCTGCGCCAGCGCCGCCTCCGCCGGGGCGCGGGTCTGGCGCAGCGACTGCGCCGCGCGCGCCGCGTCGTCGCGGCGCGCCAGCGCCCGGTCCGCATCGCGCGCGGCCGGCGGCAGCGCAGCGTCGGCGACCGACAGGCGGGCCAGCGTGTCGCGCAGCCTGGCGCGCTGCTGCAGCCGGATCGCCGCCGGGCTGGGCTGCCCTGCGGCGACGCGGTAGCCGTCCCAGCGCCACAGCGCGCCGTCGCGCGTGACCAGGCACTGGCCGGGAGACAGCGCCGCCTGCAGCGCATCGCCGTCGCTGTCCGGTCCGATCAGCCCGGCCTGCGACAAAGCACGCCCGAGCTGTTCCGGGGCGCGCAGCAGAGTCGAGAGCGCCGTGGCCCCGCCCGGCAGCGCCGGACGCTGGCCGGGCGAGCGGTCGGGCAGGAACAGCCAGGTCTGCGGCGCCTCCGGCACACAGGCGGCGTCCAGCCCGTCAGCGAGACACACCGCGATCGCCGCTTCCAGTCCGGGCGGCACCTCGAGCAGTTCGCCCAGGGCCGGCCAGCTCGGCGCCGGCGCGCTTTGGCTCGGTGCGCCTGGGCTCGGTTCGCCCTGGCCTGGCCCGGCCGGACGCGCCGGATCGGGATCGGCCGACGCGGCCAGCGACCGGGTCAGCCCGTCCGCCTCGGCGGCGAGGCGTCCGCTGGTCTCGCGCAGGCCCGCCAGCGCCTCGACCCGGCGCGCGGCCTCGGCAGTGGCCTCGGCAAGCTCCGACTCGGCCGCCGCCAGACCATCCTGGATCGAAGCCAGCCGGTCCTGCGCCGCCTGCCTTGCCTGCGCCGAACGAGCCAGAAGCTGCTCCGGCACGGCGTCGGCCTTCGCCGCGTGGTGATCGCGCGACAATTGTGCATGCTGCGCCAGGGCCCGCTCGTGCGCCGCGCCGGCCTGGGCCAGGCTGGTGGCGGCCTGCTGCCGGGCGCGGCCCGCCTCCTGGCGTCGCGCCTCCGCCTCGATCCTGGCCGACACCGCCTTGGCCCGCGCCGCCTCCGCGCCGTCGAGCGCAGCGGTGGCGGCCGACAGCGCCCGTTCGGCCGCCAGGACGCGCTCATCCGCGCCGGCCCGCTCCGCCTCCGGGACGAGGGCGCTCTCCGCCTCGCGCAGGCGGGTCCGGATCGCGTCGCTCTCCGCGCGCAGCCGCGCCGCGCGCTCCGCCGCATCGGTCTCCGCCCGCAGCGCCTCGCGCTGGCGGCGGACGGCATCCTCGCTGGCCAGCCTGGCCGCCTCGGCGGCGCGGGCCGCCGCGCCGCGTCGTTCGACGGCGCGATCCAGCGCAAGCTCCGCGGCGACACCGGCCGCCTCCGCCTCGCCGCATTGCGCCTCGATGGCCCGCAGCGCCGCCGGATCCGGCAGCGCCGCCTCGAGGGCGATCCGCTCCGCCTCGATCCCGGCCAGCAACGTCCTCGCCCGATCGAGCCGGGCGCCGGCCGCTTCCGCGTCCCGGGCCTGCTCGGCCTGGCGGGTCCTGGCGGCGGCGAACCCGTCCGCGGCGATCCTGGCGTGCTGCTCGGCCGACAGCAGGTCGGCCCGCGCCCGCGCCAGCCCGGTCTCGGCGTCGGCACTGCGGCTTGGCAGGGTCGCGGACGCTGCGTCGAGGGCGGCCTGCTCCTCGGCCAGGCGGGCGGTTTCCGCCTCGGCATCCTCCTGCCTGGCGCGCGCCGCCTCCAGGTCGGCGCGCGCCTGACCGACCCGCCCTTCCGCCTGTTCGGCGTCGCGGGCGGCGCGCCGGTTCTGCTCCGCGGCGTTCTCCGCCTCGATCCGGCGACGTTCGAGCAGGGTGCGGGCGATCGCTTCCGCCTCGCGCGGTCCCTGCAGGGCGGCCGACGCGCGGCGCTCGGTCTCCGACGCTTCCGCCAGCGCCCGCTCCGCCGCCTGCTGCGCGGCGACCGCCTCGCGGCTGGCGGTCCCGGTCAGCGATACCGCGCGGGTGGCGCGGGCATGCAGCAGCGCCAGCAGCTCGGTCTCGGACTGGCGCAACTGGGCGGCGACGGTGCGGTAGCGCCCGGCCTCCCTGGCCTGGCCGGCGAGCGAGCGCGCCCGGTCGTCGAGCTGCACCCGCAGATCTTCGGCGCGGGCGAGATTGGCCTCGGTGGCGCGCAGCTTGAGTTCCGCCTCGTGCCGTCTGGCATGCAGCCCGGTGATTCCGGCCGCCTCCTCGAGCACGGAGCGACGCTCCTCCGGCCGCGCATTGACGATCGCCGCGACCCTGCCCTGGCTGACCATCGCCGAGGAGCGGGCGCCGGTGGCGAGGTCGGCGAACAAGGTCTGCACGTCGCGGGCCCGCGCCTCGCGTCCGTTGATGCGATAGGCGCTGCCGGCGCCGCGCTCGATCCGCCGGCTGATCTGCAGCTCCGCCTGGTCGTGCAGCGGCGGCGGCGCCAGGCCGGCGGCGTCCTCCAGGGTCAGCACCACCTCGGCCAGGTTGCGCGCCGGCCTGGCGGCGGTGCCGGCGAAGATCAGATCGTCCATCTCCGCGCCGCGCAGCGAGCGGGCCGAGCTTTCCCCCATGGTCCAGCGCAGCGCCTCGATCACGTTGGACTTGCCGCAGCCGTTCGGCCCGACGATGCCGGTCAGGCCGGGCAGGATCTCCAGCGAGACCGGCTCGGCGAAGCTCTTGAAACCGGCGATTCGCAGACGGGCGAAGGTGACGGGCATGGGGCGCCGCGAGGAGGGAGGAGCGGGATCAGCCGCCGGCGTCGGAGACCTTCTTGGCGAAGGTGTCGTAATCCATCTCGCCGGAGAACAGGGTGCCGCCGAAGATGAAGGACGGGGTGCTGTCGATGCCGTACTTCTTCTGCGCGCCGTCCTGCTTGTCGATCAGCGCCTGGCGCAGCGCCTGGTCGTCGGTGACGCGGTGGAAAGCGTCCTGCGACAGGCCGGCCAGCGCCGCCATCTTGGCCAGCTCGGCCATCGAATCCACGCCCTGCGCGAACGCCCAATGGTCCTGGCTGGCGAGCAGGCTCTCCACGAACGGCACGTAGCGTTCGTCCGGCAGCGCGCGCGCGACCATCGAGGCGGTCAGCGCCACCTGGTCGAGCGGGAAGTCCTGGAACACGTAGCGGATCCTGCCGGTATCGATCAGCTTGGCCTTCACCTCGGGGAACACGGTCTGCGAGAAGCGCGCGCAGTGCGTGCAGGTCAGCGAGAACCATTCCTGCACCACCAGCTTGGCGGTCGGGCTGCCCAGGGCGCGGTCCGAGATCAGGCGAGGATCGACCGCCGGCGCCGGAGGCGCATCCGCGCCACGGGCGGGCCGGCCGGCCATAAACCCGGCGAGCAGGAGGGTCGGGGCGCCTGCGCTCAGCAGGGTGCGTCTGGTCAGGCTCATCGTCGCGGCCAAGCTCCTGGAGGGCGATACGGTTCGGGAGAGAGACCGGCAAAGCACAGGATCGTCAAGCGCGGCCGGGCGATTCGGGCCCGGGCCGGTCAGGATCGGCCGCGGGCGGCGATCCGCGCGCCCAGCCGCGCCAGAGCGTCGTGCAAGTCGCCCTCGGGGAGGCCGGCGACCGGGATCGGTCGCGGTGCAGGCAGGCGCGGCGCCGGCGCGAGGGCCGGGTCCGCGACATCCTCCTGGACGAAGCGCACCCGCTCGACGATCTGCCGGCCGAGCCCGGTATTGATCCGTGCGATCAGCTCGGTGGTCTGATGCTGCAGTTCGAGCGCCGCCGGCCCGGATGCGGCCAGGAACAGCGTGCCGCCGGCAAAGCGCTTGGGATGCGCGCGGGCGGCCAGCGCCGGTCCGGCCAGGGAGGGCCAGTCGGTCATGAGCTGGGTCGCGGCCGGCGAGCGCGACCGGAAGGCCGGCCGGGTGATCGGCGGCAGCAGCGCGGCCAGGCTGCGCGGTCCGAAGACGCGGCGCGTCGCCTCGCCCGGTGCCGGAGCGGGTGCCGATGCAGGGACCGTCGCCTTGCCGCTGCCGGCTTCCTTGCCCATAGACCCGTCATGCCCCGATCCGCCCGACCGAGCGCGCGCGACCTTCTGCTTTGGTACGATCGCCATCGCCGCATCCTGCCCTGGCGCGCCCAGGCGGGCGAGACCGCCGATCCCTACCATGTCTGGCTCAGCGAGATCATGCTGCAACAGACCACGGTGGCGGCGGTGATGCCGTATTTCCGGCGCTTCCTGGCGCTGTTCCCGACCGTGCAGGCGCTGGCCGATGCGCCGGAGGAGCGGGTGATGCAGGCCTGGGCCGGGCTCGGCTATTACGCCCGTGCCCGCAACCTGCATCGCTGCGCGCGGGCGGTGTCGGCGCTCGGCGGCTTTCCCCGCACGATCGAGGCTCTGCGCGCGCTGCCCGGGATCGGCGCCTACACCGCGCCGGCGATCGCCGCGATCGCGTTCGGCGTGCCGGCGGTGCCGGTGGACGGCAATGTCGAGCGGGTCACCGCCCGGCTGTTCGCGATCGACACGCCGCTGCCTGCCGCCCGCCCGGCGTTGGCCCGCGCCGCCGCCACGCTGGGCCAGGACCAGGAGGCGCGGGCCCGTCCGTCCGACTTCGCGCAAGCTTTGTTCGACCTCGGCGCCACGCTCTGCACCCCGAAGCGCCCGGCCTGCGCGCTGTGCCCCTGGCAGGCGCCCTGCCTCGCCCGGAAGGCCGGCACCGCCGACCTGCTGCCGGTGAAAGCCGCCAAGCCGGTGCGCCCGGAACGGCACGGCGCGGTGTTCCGCCTGACCGACCGCGAGGGTCGCATCCTGCTGCAGCGCCGGCCGCCCAGCGGCCTGCTCGGCGGGATGACCGAACTCCCCGGCACCGCCTGGCGCGACACGCCCTGGAGCCGCGACGAAGCCCTGGCCCATTCCCAGGCCCTTTTCCCGCTGCCCGCCGACTGGACTCCGGTGGGCAGCGTCCGCCACGTCTTCACCCATTTCGGCCTGACCCTGCAGGTCTGGAGCGCGCGCTGCGACATCGTGCCGGCGCCGGTCCTGCAGGGCCGCATGCTCCGGCCGGCCGACGCGCTGGCCGGCGAGGCGCTGCCGAGCCTGATGCGCAAGGCGCTGGACCTGGCGCCGGGCGCGGAGGCCGCGATCGGCAGGGGCGCGAAAAGAACTGCCGCGACGACGCCGATTTCCGGCACGCTGTCCTCCGTGGCCACGGGACGCCTGAAGCGAGGAGACGAGCGATGCGGGTGATGGTGCTGTTCAAGGCGACGGAAGGCGAAGCGCCGGACATGACGCCCACGCCGGAACGGCTCGAGGCGTTCGCCGCGATGGATCGCTTCACCGAGGCGCTGGTCGAGGCCGGTATCTTCGTCGCCGCCGCCGGTCTCAAGCCCGGCGCCGAGTCCCGGCGCATCGCCGTCGATGGCGCCACCCGGACGGTCAAGGACGGTCCGTTCGACGATGGTGTCCCGCAGGTCGTCGGCTTCTCGATCTGGCAGGTGAGCGACATGGACGAGGCGGTTTCCTGGGCCAGGCGCTGCCCGAATCCGATGGCCGGCCCGAGCGAGATCGAGATCCGTCCATTCTACGAAGCGGCGGATCTCACCGGTTTGGTGACGCCGGACGCGCAGGCGACGCCGCGCGCTGCCGAGCGCGGGAGGCTCGGCGTTGCCTGAGTCCGGCGCTCCGCGCCGCAGGGATCCGACCGGAGTGGCGCGATGACCATCACCATCACCGCCTTCGAGCGATCTCCGGATGGCGGCAAGGGACTGGCGCGCGACACGCGCGTGCGCTGGGCGCTCGAGGAGGCGGGCCGGCCTTATGCGGTCCGCCTGGTGTCGTTCGCCGCGATGGCGCAGCCGGCGCATCTGGCGCAGCATCCGTTCGGCCAGATCCCCACCTACCAGGACGGCGATCTCGTCCTGTTCGAGACGGGCGCGATCGTCTTTCACATCGCAGAGCGGCATGGCGGCCTGCTGCCAGACGATGCCGACGCCAGGGCGCGCGCGATCGCCTGGATGTTCGCCGCGCTCAGCACGATCGAGCCGCCGATCCTGGATCTGACCATCGCCAGGATCGTGGAGGCCGACCGACCCTGGGCCCTGGAGCGGCTGCCCCTGGTGAGGGACCGGATCCGGAGGCGGCTGGACCAGCTCTCCGAGCGGCTCGGCGACGCCGACTGGCTCGATGGCGGCTTCAGCGCCGGCGACCTGCTGATGGTGTCGGTGCTGCTCCGACTCCGGATGTCCGGCATGCTGGAGGAATTTCCGCGCCTGGCCGCCTATGTCGCCCGCGGCGAAGCGCGGCCCGCCTATCGGCGTGCCTTCGCCGCGCAGCTCGCCATCAACGCGCCGCCGACCGGATGATGGTCTCGCCTCCGCCGCGCCGCCTATACTCATCCCCATGCGACTCGTTCACACCTCCGACTGGCAGATCGGCAAGGGCTTCCGCTTCGCCGACGACGAGACGCTGGGCGTGCTGCAGGACCAGAGGCTGGATGCGATCCTCAGGATCGGCCGGCTGGCGCGGGCGGAGGGTGCCGCGCACGTGCTGGTGGCCGGCGACGTGTGGGACATGGCGCAGCCGGGCGAACGCACGCTGCGCCAGCCGATCGAGCGCATGCGGCAATTCCCCGATCTGCACTGGCACCTGATCCCGGGCAACCACGATCCGCATCTGCCGGGCGGCCCCTGGGACCGGCATCTGCGCGGCGGCGTGCCGGACACGATCCACCTGCATCTGCTCCCCGAGCCGGCGCCGCTCGGCGCCGATGCGTCCGGCCGCCCGGTCTGGCTGCTGCCAGCGGTGCTGGACCGCAGGCACGCGTTCGGCGATCCGACCGCGTCGATGGAGGGCATGGCCACCCCGGACGGCGCGATCAGGATCGGCCTGGCGCATGGCTCGGTGCGCGGCTTCGGCAGCGATCCCGACCGGGCGCACAACCTGATCGCCGCCGATCGCGCGGAGCGCAGCGGGCTCGCCTATCTGGCGCTCGGCGACTGGCACGGCCTGACCGAAGCCGGGCCGCGCACCTGGTATAGCGGCACACCGGAGACCGACGGGTTCGATCGCGGCGGCGATGGCGGCGGCAGCGTGCTGCTGGTGTCCGATCTCGGATCGCCCCGGCCGACGGCGGCGCCGCATCGCGTCGGCCGGTTCCGCTGGCATCGCGAGCGCGCGACGCTGACCGGGCCCGACGAGATCGACGCGCTTGAACACCGGCTGCGCGGCCTGGATCGCGACGATCCGAGCGCCGTTCTGGTCTGGCTGACGGTCGAGGGCGCGCTCGGGCCGGACGACCAGGCCCGCTTCCAGGCCAGAATACGCGACGGCGCCGGCAGCGCGCTGCGGGCGCTGCGGATCGACGAGAGCGGGCTCGAACCGGCCGTCGCGGAGGCGGATCTGGCCGGTCTCGGCGCCGGCGGGGCGCTGCGCGAGGCCGGCGAGACGCTGGCGGCGCTGGCCGCGGGCGTTTCGGCGCAGAAGGAGATCGCCGCGGCGGCGTTGCAGCGCCTGCTGCTGCTGGCGCGCCGGGACGGACCGGCCGGATGAGGCTGCGCACCCTCCGGCTCGACCAGTTCCGCAAGTTCGACCGCCCGATGCGGCTGGACGGTCTGCGTGACGGGGTGAACGTGCTGTGCGCGCCGAACGAGTTCGGCAAATCCACCCTGCTGGCGGCCTTGCGCGCGGTGCTGTTTGAGAAGCACGCCTCGAAGACCGACGCGATCCGCGGCTACCAGCCGCGTCTCGGCAACACCGCGCCCACACTGTCGCTCTCGTTCGAGCAGGACGGCGTGCTGCACAGCCTCGAGAAGCGCTTCCTGCTGCGTCCGAGCGCCCGGCTGGTGTCCGGCGGAGTCGCATTCGAGGGCGACGCGGCGGAGGAGCGCCTGGCCACCCTGCTCGGCGTCGCATCGGCGTCGCGCGGCGCACGCGATGCGGCGCGCCAGGCGGCCACGATCTGGGGCGCGCTGCTGGTCGACCAGGGGGAGAGCTTCGGCCAGGCGACGCTGGGCGAACAGGCCAGGACCACATTGTCGGAGTGTCTGGAGTCCGAACTCGGGGCCGCCAGCGGCGGGGCCGCGACCGGCCGGCTGCTCAAGACCGTGCAGGCGCAGCTCGGCGAGCGCCTCGACGGGCGCGGCAACCCGAAGGACCGCTACAAGGCGGCGCTCCAGGAGCGGGAGTCCGCCGAACAGGAGATCGCGTCGCTGCAGGAACGGCGGCGCCTGCTGCAGGACGATCTCGCCGCCCTGGTCGAGGCGCGCCGCGCCCTGGCCCGCGACGCCGACCCCGCCCTCGACCGCCAGGCCCGCGCCGCTTTGGACGAGGCCAGGCGCCATCGCGAGGCGCTGCTGGGCCAGCGTGACCGTCATGGCCGGGCGACCGCCGCGGTCGGGCTGGCGGAGGCGGAATGCGCCGCGATCGACGCCGAGCGCGCGCGCCGCGCCGCCCGGTCGGCGGCGCTGGAGAGCAACGCGCGCCTGCTGGACATGCTGACCGGCCGCGAGGCCGACGCGAGGCTGCAGGAGGGTGCGGCGGTGTCCGCGCTGGAGCGCGGCCGCGCGGCGTGGGAGGCGTCGATGCAGGCGGTCGAGGCGGCCAGGCTGGCGCTGGTCGAGGCCCAGGCGCGTAGCGACGCGCAGGATCGTCTGGCGCGTCATGCCGCCCTGCGCGACCGGCTCGCCGACGCCGAGACCCAGGCGACCGAGATCGATGCCCTGTCGGCGCGGTTGGCGGCGCTGCGGCCGGACCAGGCCGGGATCCTGGCGCTGCGGCAGGCGGCGCTGGCCGATCGCGGCGACCGGGCGGCGCTGCTGGCGCAGGCGACCAGGGTGACGGTGGCCTTGTCGGTGCCGTCGACGCTCTCGCTCGACGGCGCGGCGCCGGTCGCGGTGCCGCCGGGCCCGGCGCTGCTGGAACTGACCGGGCCGGCGACGCTGCGGATCGACGGCATCGGCGAGATCGCGGTCGCGCCCGCCTCCGGCGACCGCGAGCGTCTGCTGGATGCGGCGCGCGACAGCGCCCGGCGGCTCAGGACGCTGCTGGACGCGGCGGGCTGCGCCGATCTCGACGCCGCCGAGCGCGCCAATGCGGAGCGCGGCCAGCTCGCTCTGTCGCTCGAGCAGGCCAGGCGGGCGCTGGCCGCCGCCGCCGGCAAGGACGGGATCTCGGCGCTGCGGGCGCAGGAGGAGGCGCTCCGCCCGGACCGGCAGGAGGACGTCGCGGCGGATCCGGCAGCGCTGCGCGAGGCGCTCGATCGGGCGCGACATGATCTCGACGCGGCGCAGCGCGCCGAGACCGCGGCGCGCGCGTCGCTGGCGGCGCCGGAGCGCGCGCGGGACGCGGCGCGGATGCTGCTCGCGCAGGCGGAGCTCGAGCGCCGCACCCAGGAGGCCGACCGCACCAGGCTCGCGGCGGAACGGGCGCAGGCCGAGGCGACGGAAAGCGACGACGCGCTGCTGGCCAGGCGCCAGGCGGCGGACGAGGCGCTGTCGGCGCGTCGGGCCGCTTTGCTGGCGCTGATCGAGGCCGCGCCGGAGGGAACCGTGGCGCTGGCCGATGCCAGGATCGCCCGGCTGGAGCAGGCCGACGCCAACCGCCAGGCCAGCCTGTCCGGACTGCGCGAGACCATCGTCAGGCTGGAGGGACGGATCGCGCGCGAGGAGGGGATCGGTCTCGACGAGCAGATCGAGGCGCAAGCGCGCCGCCGCGACAATGCGGCGCGGGCGGTGGCGGACGAGACGCGCGAGGTCGCGGTCCTGACCCTGCTGCGCGACACGCTGCTCGCGGCCGATCGCAGCGCCCGCGCCCGCACCCTGGCGCCGCTGGTCGGCCGGATCGGTCCCTATCTGCAGGCGCTGTTTCCCGGCGCCAGCGTGGCGCTCGACCAGGATTTCCAGATCACCGGCCTGTCGCGCAACGGCGTCGAGGGAGAGGGGTTCGGCCTGCTGTCGCACGGCACCCGCGAGCAGATCGCCATCCTGGCCAGGCTGGCCTTCGCCGACATGCTGCTGGCGAGCGGCCGGCCGGCCTTCCTGGTGCTGGACGACGCGCTGGCCTTCGCCGACGCCGCGCGCCTCGAGCGGATGTTCGACATCATCGCCGACGCCGGGAGCAGGATGCAGATCCTGGTGCTGACCTGCCGCGAGGAGCTGGCAGCCGCGCTCGGCGGTCATCGGGTCAGGCTGGAACCGGAGGCGGCCTGATGCGCGCGCGGCCACCCTTGTTGCCGATGTTCCTCGATCTGGACGGACGGATCGCCTTCCTGCTCGGCGACGGCGAGGCGGCGGAGCGGCGCGCGGCGACGCTGGCCGGCTGCGGCGCGGTGCTGCGGCGCGCGGCTTCTTCGTTCAGCGCCGATATGCTCGACGGGTGCGCGATCGCGATCGGCGCGGAGGCGCCGGACCAGGCGCTGCTGGCGATGACGGAAGAGGCCCGCGCCAGGGGCATTCCCTACAACGTGGTCGACCGGCCTTCCCTGTGCGGCTTCTCGACCCCGGCGGTGGTGTCGCGGGCGCCGCTGCAGGTGGCGATCGCCTCGGGCGGCGCGGCGCCGGTACTGGCGCGGCTGCTCCGGGCCAGGATCGAGACCCTGGTGCCGCCCGGCTTCGGCCGGCTGGCGGCGCTGGCCGACCGCATGCAAGCAGAGACCAGGCGCCGCCTGCCGGACGTGCTGCGCCGGCGTCGCATGCTGGAGGCGGCGCTCTCCGGCCGCGTCGCCGAGCTGGTGCTGGACGGGCGCGAGGCGGAGGCGGAGGCGGCCTATCTCGAGGCGCTGGTCCAGGCCGAGGCGGGCGCGTCGCGGCCGGAGCGCGGCATCGTCTATCTGGTCAATACCGGCGGCGGCGTGCCGGACCTGCTGACCCTGCGCGCGCTCAGGGTGATGGGCGAGGCGGACGTGATCGTGCATGGCGCGGCGGAAAATCCCGCGGTGCTGGAGCTGGCCAGGCGGGACGCCGCCCGGCGTCTGGTCGGCTCGGATGCGGTCGCGGTGCTGACCGCGCTGGCCGAGGCCGGCGGCAAGCTGGTGCGCCTGTCGCCCGGCCCCGGCGAGGCGGCCGCGCTGCACGGCGATTTCGACGTGGTGACGGTGCCGGGCGCCTGCGCGCGGACCCTGTGCCGATTGACGGGCCGCGAGGCCGGGGTTCAAGTCGATCCATGAACCAGCAAGCCGACCGCCTCGACCATTCCAAGACCTTCCTCCCGGTCCGCATCGCCGTGCTGACCGTGTCGGACAGCCGCAATGCGGCGACCGACAGCTCGGGCGACATCCTGGCGGCGCGGGTGCAGGCGGCGGGCCACGTGCTCGCCGACCGGGCGATCGAACGCGACGATGCGGACGCCATCGTCGCGCGTCTCACCGGCTGGATCGACGATCCGGCGATCGACGTGGTGATCAGCACCGGCGGCACCGGCGTCACCGGCCGCGACGTCACGCCGGAAGCGCTCGACCGCGTCGTCGAGAAGAAGATCGAGGGGTTCGGCGAGCTGTTCCGCATGCTCAGCTACGCCAAGATCGGCACCTCGACGATCCAGTCCCGCGCGCTGGCCGGAGTCGCCCGCGGCACCTATCTGTTCGCGCTGCCGGGCAGCCGCGGCGCGGTGCAGGACGGCTGGGACGACATCCTGGTCTGGCAGCTCGACAGCCGGCACGCGCCATGCAACTTCGTCGAGCTGATGCCGCGCCTGCGCGAGAGATGACCACGCCCTTCGGAAGCTATCGGAAAAGAACGATGATGAGATCGAACCGTTTCGCCGCCTGCCTGTCCGCGACGGCGCTGCTGGCGGCGAGTTGCGTCGCCACGGCGGCGCTGGCCGACATCAAGGGCAGCTACACGCTGAGCAAGGTGACGTTCCAGGGCAACGCCCAGGTCTCGACCGAGGAGCTGCAAGCGGCGCTGCCCTACAAGGCCGGCGACTCGATCGACCAGGCCGGCCTGCAGGCCGACGCCGACGCGGTCGGCGCGGTCTATCAGAAGCACAATGTCGGCGCGAGCATCAGCCAGCGCTTCAGCATGCTGCACAACAAGGCGACGCTGGCCTACACGCTGGAGGAGAAGGCTCCGGTCGCACCGACCGTGACCCATGTCGGCATCACCGCCGATACCGTCACCGTCACCGGCAACGCCAGGATCAAGACCGCCGACATCCTGGCCGCCGCCAACATCCGTCCCGGCCAGACCGTGACCCAGGACCAGATCCAGGCGGCGCAGGCCGCCATCAGCGGGCTCTACAAGAAAGCCAATATCGGCTCGAGCGTCGGCTTCGACTTCACCAACGCCGCGCAGGCGCAGCACATCAACCTGGTGTTCAAGATCACCGAGAAGCCCGACGACAACTGAACCCGGACCCGGGAGCCCGATCAGCCGGCCGGTCTCTCGTCCGATTCCGGTCGCATCCTGGCCAGCGCCGCGACCAGGATGCGACCGCTGAGCGGCTTCTGCAGCCTCGGATGGTCGCGGTAGTCTGCATCCACCGCGTCGTGGCTGTAGCCGGTGGTGAACAGGAACGGCACCCCGCGCGCCAGCAGCAGGTCGGCGATGGCGTAGGAGCTTTCGCCATGCAGGTCGATATCCAGCACCGCCATCTCGAACCTTGCATCCTCGCGCTGCAGCAGCGCCCGCGCCTCGGAGAGACGCCCGACCGGACCGAGCACGATGGCGCCGGCGTCGGCGAGCAGGTCGGCGAGCGCATCGCCGATCAGGAAATCGTCCTCGACCACCAGAACGTGGCAGCCGCCGAGCGCGCCGCTCGGTGGTGTTCCGGCCGGAAGGCTGGTCTCGGTGTCAGCCACTCGGATCGTCCAGCGGCAGCGTGATCGTGCAGTGCACGCCGTCGGTGGTGAAGTCGAGCCGCGTGGTGGCGGCGAGCGCGTAGGTCAGCGCACGCTCGATCAACTGGCGTCCGTAGCCCTTGGCCACCGGTCCGGGCGGCATCTCGACGCCGCTCTCGGTCCAGACCAGCACCAGCGTACGCGTCGGCTCGCCGGGTTCGATCCGCCAGGAGACGTCGAGCCTGCCTTCGGAGAGGCCGAGCGCGCCGTACTTCACCGCATTGGTGGCCAACTCGTGCAGCGCCAGCGCGAAGGTCTGCACGTGCGCGATCCGCAGGCGAACCGGCGGTCCGGCGATGCTGATCCTGCCTTCGTCCTCGGCATGCGCCCTGAGTTCCAGCCTGACCACGTCGCCCAGGTCGAACCCCTTGCCGCTGGTCCGGCTGATGAGTCCCTGGACGCGGCCGAGTGCTGCCAGACGGTCGAGATAGTCGTCGATCGGGCCGCGCTTGCCGAGCGTCTGCTGTGCGATCGCCTGGACCATCGCCAGCAGATTGCGTGTGCGATGCTGCAGTTCGGCGATCAGCACGGTCTGATGCCGTTCCGACCGGGCCAGCGTGGCGATGTCGATGAAGGTGACTACCGCGCCCTGGATGTTCTGGTGAGTGTCGCGGTAGGCCGACAGGCGCATCAGATAGTGCCGCTCCTGGTCCGGACCCTGGTTCAGCCTCTCCTCGAGGGTCTCGCCGGTGCGGATCACCCGGTTCAGGCGCGCGACGAAGTCCGGCAGGGCGAAGCGCGTGGTGATGTCGGTGATCGGCCGGCCGCGATCGCCGGGCAGGATGTTGAAGATGGCGCCGACCGCTGGCGTAAAGCTGCGGATCACCAGCGCGGTATCGAGGAAGATCGTGGCCAGGTCTGAGCTTTCGAACAGGTTCTGCAGGTCGCAGTTGGCCTGGTCGAGCTGGTCGAGCTTGACGCTCAGCTCGGCATTGATGGTGTGCATCTCCTCGTTGAGCGACTGCAGCTCCTCCTTGGACGCCTCCAGCTCCTCGTTGCTCGACTGCACCTCCTCGTTGACCGAGACCAGTTCCTCGTTGGAGCTCTTGAGCTCCTCGATCGCGGTCTCGTATTCCTCGACCAGCGATTGCAGACGCTCGCGCGTGTCGCGCAACTCGCGTTCCAGCCTGGCGGTCAGCCCATCGTCGTAACCGCCGCCGCCATTGACGGCGAGCGCCGGGCCGCGCTCGAGCATCGGCCCCTCATCCTCGAACAGCACGACGAACAGCGGTTCGAAATCGGTGCGGTCGCGCAGCGGCTCGATGGTCAGGGTGACGCGCTGCATGCGACCCTCGTCGCACTCGACCAGCAGATGTTCGCGACGGGCCATGCTGTTGGTCTCGGTCGCCTCGCGGAACAGGGTATGCAGCTCCAGCCGCAGTCCCTTGCGCGCCATGCTCAGCAACTGACGGCTCGGCTGTCCGGCGGAAGGCTCGAGATATTTGCCGGTGCGAGCCGAATAATAGACCACTTCGGCGCTGCGGTTCACCAGCACGTGCGCCGGCGCGAAGCGGTCGAGCACCTGCGCCTCGACCGATTGCCGCAGCGCGATCCCGGAGACCAGGCTGCCGCGCGGCGCGTTGTTGTCGGCGTGCCCGAACTGGCCCAGCCCGCGCATCACGCTGGCCGAGAGCGGCATGCGCGAACCGATCGAACGGTCCTGGTTGCTGCGGAAGATTCTCGCCTTCTTGTCGAGCGGCGCGAACATGTCCGAGAACTGGCCGATATTCTCCGACGTGCCGAGGAACAGGAAGCCGCGCGGACGCAGCGCGTAATGAAAGGTGGGCAGCACCTCCTTCTGGATGTCGGGGCCGAAATAGATCAGCAGGTTGCGGCACGACACCAGATCGATCCGCGAGAACGGCGGATCGCGGATCACGCTGTGCGGCGAGAACACGCACAGATCGCGTATGTCCTTGTTGACCGTATAGCTGCCGCCGTCCGGGGTGAAGAAATGCCGCAGCCTGGCCGGCGACACGCCGGCCAGCAGCGCGGTCGGGTAGCGGGCCGCCCGGGCGATGCCGAGCGCGTGCTCGTCGATGTCGGTGGCGAAGATCTGCACCCGCGGCACGCTGGGCAGCGTGTCCATGTGCTCGCGCAGCAGGATCGCCAGCGAGAACACCTCCTCCCCGGTGGCGCAGCCGGGCACCCAGAGCCGGACCGTGTCGTCGGCGCCGCGGTCCTTGAACAGCTCCGGGACCACCCGGCTGGCCAGCGTGTCGAACGCCTCCGGGTCGCGAAAGAAGCTGGTCACGTTGATCAGCAGGTCGCGGAACAGCACCGTCACTTCCGCCGGATCGCGACGCAGCCGCTCGACATAGGCCTGCACGGTCTCAAGCTGCACCACATGCATGCGGCGCTGCACGCGGCGCGCGAAAGTCTTGATCTTGTAGCCGGAGAAATCGTGCCCGGTGCGCTTGCGCAGCAGGGCGTAGATCTCGCGCGCGGTGGTCTCGTCGATCGCTCGCGGGTCGCCCTCGCCGGCCGGATCGACGGATGGTGCCCGGGTGAGGGCCACCAGCCGCGCGCCCATTTCGGTCACTGGGATGGCGAGGTCGACCATGCCGGTGGCGATCGCGCTGCGCGGCATGCTGGGATGTTGCGGACCGAACGAGTCGCCGCCCTGCGCCAGCGTCAGCCCGCCATGCTCCTTGATCGCGCGGATGCCGAGCGCCCCGTCGCCGTCGCCGCCGGACAACACGATCCCCGCGGCGCATTCGAGCTGGTCGAGGGCGAGCGAGGCGAAGAAGATGTCGATCGGCTTGCGCTCGCGATGCTCGCCCTCCGGCTTGTTCAGCGTCAGCCTGCCCTTGTCGATGCCGATCAGGCAGTCCGCCGGCATCACGTAGACGACGTCCGGCCGCACCTCCATCCCGTCCTCCGCCACCAGCACTTCGAGCGACGTGTAGCGGCCGACGATCTCGTGCAGCAGGCTTTCATGGCGCGGATTGAGATGGGTGACGATCACGAACGCCATGCCCGGCCGGTCGGGCAGGTTGCCGAAGAAGCCGCCCAGCGCCTCGACGCCGCCGGCCGAGGCGCCGATGCCGACGATCAGGAATTTCGCGCCCGGGTCGGTGTCGCCCTTGGGTTCGTTCATCTCGCGTCGGGAGCCAGCGACAGTCCAGCCATGGTATCGTCTTTCTCAGCGCCTTCGATTTCTAGCCTGCCCCGGGCCGAACCGCCATGACGTTCCTTAAATCGTCTGAAGGGTCGCCGCGCGGGCGGTTGCCGTCGGTGGGATCAGGAGGCGCGCTTTCGAGACGAGTGCAGCTTGGGCGCGGCCCGCCTGCGGTCCGCGGGCGGCGGTCCGCGGCGCACCGGCGCGCCGGCATGGTCGCCAGGATGCGGGCGGCCAGCGGGCCGCGTCGCGCTCCCCGCCGGCGGCGCCGAGGAGCGCTCGATCCGCACCTCGTCGTCGTCGGCACCGGAGACGCAGGCGGCGAACCGCTCGGCCATCTCTTGGCTGATCTCGAAACGGGTCTCGGACTCCAGGATGCGGATCAGGCCGATATCGCGCTTGGTCACGCCGCCCAGACGGCAGATCAGCGGCACCAGCCACTTCGGATCGGCCTTGTCGTGGCGGCCGATCGGCATGCCGAACCAGATCCCCGGCTGGCCCGAGCGCGGCTCGGCCGGCGCGCGCGGCGTCCGCTCGCGGTGCTCGGCCCGCTCCTCGTAACGGTTCTGCGGCGCCTGGCGCGGCGCCGGGCCGGGCTGCACCGAGCGGATCTCCTCCGGGTCGGGCAGGCGGGCGCGATACAGCCGCACCAGGGCGGCGGCGATCTCGTCCGGCGTGCGGCCGGCCAGCAGCGACTGCGCCAGGGTCTGGTCCTCCGGCGTCGGCTCCTCGGTCAGGATCGGGTCGGCGAGCAGACGCTCGCCGTCGCGGGCGCGGATCTCGTCCGCGGTCGGCGCGCCGCTCCAGTGCGCCTGCACCCTGGCGCCCATCAAGAGCTGCTCGGCCTTGCGCCTGCGGATCTGCGGCACCACCAGGACGCAGGTGCCCTTGCGGCCGGCGCGGCCGGTGCGTCCGGAGCGATGCAGCAGGGTGGCGCTGTCGGTCGGCAGCGCGGCATGGATCACCAGCCCGAGATCCGGCAGGTCGATGCCGCGCGCGGCGACGTCGGTGGCGACGCAGACCCGCGCCCCGCCGGAGCGCAGCGAGTCCAGCGCGCGGGTGCGCTCGGCCTGGCTCAGCTCGCCGGAGAGGGCGACCGAGGTGAAGCCGCGTTCCAGCAGGCTGCCGTGCAGATGGCGCACCATCTCGCGGGTCGAGCAGAACACCATCGCGGTCGGGCTCTCGAACCAGCGCAGCACGTTGACCACCGCCTGTTCCGCCTCGTGCGGCGCCGCCAGCACCGCGCGATACTCGATGTCGGCATGCTGGCGGGTGCCGGACACGGTATCGATGCGCAGCGCGTCGCGCTGATACTTGCGCGCCAGGTTGGCGATTTCCCGGGCGATGGTGGCCGAGAACAGCAGCGTGCGGCGCTCCGGCGGCATGGTGGAGAGGATCTGGTCGAGCTCGTCCTTGAAGCCGAGATCGAGCATCTCGTCAGCCTCGTCGAGCACCACCACCCGCATGGCCGAGGTGTCGAGACGGCCGCGCGACAGGTGGTCGCACAGCCGGCCGGGGGTGCCGACGACGATATGGCAGCCGCCCTCGAGTGCGCGCGCCTCGCGACGCACATCCATGCCGCCGATGCAGGCGACGATGCGCGCGCCGGCGTCGGCATAGAGCCAGGCCAGCTCCTTGTGCACCTGCACCGCCAGCTCGCGGGTCGGCGCGATCACCAGCGCCATCGGCCGGGTGGCGCGGCCGAACCTGGCCTCCTCGCCGAGCAGGGTCGGCGCCGCGGCGATGCCGTAGGCGACGGTCTTTCCGGACCCGGTCTGCGCCGAGACCAGCAGGTCACGCCCCTCGGTCTCCGGCTGCAGCACCGCCTGCTGGACCGGCGTCGGCTCCTCGTAGCCGCGCGCCGCGAGTGCGCTGGCGAGGGAAGGATGGGTGGCGGGGAAGGGCATAGAGCGGGGATTCCATCGGCGACGCCACCGGCCGCCGCAGGCTCGATCGTCGGCGACGAGACGGGCGCGGCTCTGGACGGATGCGGTCGGGTTGAGGCACGCCACATAGACAGCCCGACCGCAAAAGGCCAGGAAAACCGCCCTGCGCCAGCCTCATGGCCCCCCGGCGTCGGCCGTGCCGGGCTCCGCCCGGCTTGTATCAGGCCGGCGTGCCGAGCCAGCGATCGATCGCCGCCTGGGCGGTGTGCACCGCCACCTTGAACGAGCCGCGCAGGCCCTCGCTGCGCGCCAGGCCACGCTCCGCGCCGGCCTCCGGACCGTTGTCGGGATAGATGGCCCATTCGCGGCCGCGGTCGTTTTCCGGGCCGACCACGTAACGGCAGTCCCGATAGATCAAGCTTTGCTGCATCTCATTCGCCGTCAGTGTTCGATGGGCTAACGCCCGGAAGGCGCGTCTGTTCGCCGGCCGCGCGCGCCGGATCGACGGATTCACCGCAGCGGCGGTTGGATCGTCGCCGGGAAGGTCGGCGCGGCGAGCGGCGCGTCGCCCGATGCGCCCCCGGGCCCGCCAGGAGTCGCGCGCACCGACTCGAAGGCGTAGCCGAGCGACAGCAGCGCGGCTTCCGACCAGGCCGGGCCCAGGAACGACAGCCCCACCGGCAGGCCGGCGACCTGGCCCATCGGCACCGTCAGGTGCGGGGTGCCGGCCACCGCCGGCAGGGTGCTGGCGGCGCCGAGATCGTTGTCGCCATCGACGAAATCGATCATCCACGCCGGCGGCCCGGTCGGGGCGACCAGCGCGTCGAGGTGCGACTGCGCGAGCATGCGGTCGATCCCGTCCGTACCGGCGCGGCGCAGGCTCTCGGCGCGCGCGGCAAGGTAGGCGGGCGCCTGCATTCCGTCGGTCGCCTCGGCCTTGAGGAACAGCTCCTGGCCGAACAGAGCGAGCTCGCGGTCGGCATGCGCCTGGTTGAAGGCGATCAGCGCCGCCAGGGTCTGCGGCTGGTCGCGCACCGGGGAGTCGGCGAGATAGGCGGCCAGGCCGGCCTTGAGCTCGGTGAGCAGCACCAGCCGTTCCGCGGCGCCGATCGCATCCATGCCGTCGAAGCTCGGGATCTCGACCAGGGTGGCGCCGGCGCCGCGCATCCGGTCGAGCGCGCGGTCGAACACCGCATCCAGCGCCGGATGATAGCCGGCCAGGAACCGCAGCACGCCGATCCGCTTGCCGGCCAGCGCGTGCCGGTCGAGCGACGCCGCGTAATCGGTGCGGTGCCGGTCGGCGGCAGCGGTCGCCGGGTCGGCGGGATCGCTGCCGGCGATCACCGACAGCAGGCGCGCCGCGTCGGCGACCGTGCGGGTCATCGGTCCGGCGGTGTCCTGGCTCACCGAGATCGGGATGATGCGGTTGCGCGACACCAGCCCGACCGTCGGCTTCAGCCCGACCAGGCCGGAGATCGAGGCCGGGCAGGTGACCGAGCCGTCGGTCTCGGTGCCGATCGCCAGCGGCGCCAGCGACGCCGCCACGGCGACGCCGCTGCCGGACGAGGAGCCGCACGGGGTGCGATCGAGCGCGTAGGCGTTGCGGGTCTGGCCGCCGACGGCGCTCCAGCCGCTGATCGAGCGGTCGCCGCGCATGTTGGCCCATTCCGACAGGTTGGTCTTGCCGAGGATGATCGCCCCGGCGGCCCGCAGCCGGGCCACCAGCGGTGCGTCCCGGCCGGTGACGTTATGCGCCAGCGCCAGCGATCCTGCGGTGGTCGGCAGCGCGTCCGCGGTCTCGATATTGTCCTTGATCAGCACCGGCACGCCCTCCAGCGGCCGCGCCGGGTTCGCGCGGCGCCAGGCGTCGCTGGCCCGCGCCTGGTCGAGCGCATCCGGCGCGATCGCCAGCACCGCCCTGGTCCTGCCGTCGATGGCGTGGATGCGCGCGATATACAGCCCGACCAGCGCCTCGGACGAGACGCGGCCGCTGGCGAGGTCGCGCTCGATCTGGCCGAGATCGCGGGTCTCGACGCTGTAGGGTGTGTCGGTGGACATGCAGGCGGTTCCCGTCGAGAGGATCAGGAGGGCGGCGAGCGCCAGAGACGCGCCGCGCTTGGCCGGGCTTGGCCGCCTCATCGCGCGCACCGCCGCGCATGACGGGATCGCGGCCAGCGGGGCCCCAGATCGGTTCGAACGCAGTGCCGATTCCATGACGTAGCCATCCGGCGGAGTGTCGCCCGACGCGCGGACCGGGTGCAACGCGCCGCCCTGAAGCGTGTCAGGGTGTGGATGCCGGAGCGGGATGCGCCTTGAGCCAGGCGGTCATGACGCCGATCTCGCGGTCCTGGGCGGCGACGATGGCGCGGGCCAGGCGGCGCATCGCCGGGTCCTTGCCGTAGCGCAGCTCGCTCTGCGCCATCGCCACCGCGCCCTGGTGATGCGGCAGCATCATCGACACGAAATCATGATCGGCATCGCCGGTCATCGGCGCCGCGTTCATCTCGTGCTGCATCGTGGCCATGCCCTTGGCCATGTCGGCGTCCGCCGGGCTGTCGGACTTCCCGGCCGGCGACGGCATCTGCATCGCGTCGTCGGGTGCCGCCGACGCTGGCGCGGCCGGCAATGACAGGCAGGCGAAGAGGCCCAGGGCGGGGAGAAGAACAGCGGCGCGGATCATCGGCGGCTTCCGGCGTGGTTGGCCGTGCACAGTCGGTCGCCACGCCCGGAAGGGCAAGACGCCGCGTGGTATGTCCTGGCGTCGCCGGGCAATTCCGGGTCGCTCTGGATTTCGTCTCAGGCGCTTGGCATGATTGCCAATAGACGAACAGTTCCGGGCACGCAGCGGCCAGAGAGCCGGGCAAACCGATCCGGGGCGTTCGTGCAGAAGGAGACAATTCATGTCCAGGCGATCCATCCTCGCGGCAGGGGCGATCCTCGCTTCCGCCTGCCTCGGCCTCGCATCCAGGCCCGCCCAGGCGGCGCCGGCCGCGACCCCGACCGTCGCGCAACTGCTCGACGTCGCCAACGCGCAGTATCTGCTCGACCCGATCCCGCCCACCGGCCTGCGCTACCTGCTGCTGCACGGGCTTCCGGTCCAGGTCACCGACGAGGCGACCGGCCTCGAGGCGACCGCCTACGTCACCGCCGCCAATCAGGTGGTGATCGGCTACCAGGGCACCACCGGCGGCGAGCGGCTGATCCTCAACCTGCCGATCGTCCTGACCCAGATCGCCGCAGACCTGCAGATCTACGCCCAGACCATCTCGCCTGCGGAGCTGGAGGCGGTGACCTTCGCCAAGCTGGTCGTGCAGACGGCGCAGGCGCAGGGCATCCCGGCGGCGTCCGTGTTCGTCACCGGTCATTCGCTCGGCGGCATCGAGGCGGAATATGTCGCGCAGCAGCTCGGGCTCGGCGGCATCGGCTTCGAATCCACCGGCATCCCCAAGAGCAACGCGGTCGGGTCCGGCGCCACCTTCGTCAATACCGTCACCTACGGCGATCCGGTGGCGAACTACGCGTCCGACGTGTCCGGCGAGCAGCCGTTCGCGCCCGCCTACGTCGCCGGGCAGGGCGGCAGCCTGCCGCATTACGGTCAGGTGGTGCTGATCGGCACCCCGTCCGACCAGGCCGCGCTGACCGCCGCCGCCAAGCCGTTCGTGCCCGGCCCCGCCGGCACGCTCGGCTCCCTGCCCGGCCTGCTCGGACTGCTCGGCCAGTATCACCTGCCGGGGGTGCAGGCGCACGATCTCGGGGTCGGCCTCAATCCCTACTCGGTCATCGTCGACAGTCTCGGCTCCATGACCGGCCTGGTGACCCCGGCGGCCACCCTGACCATTCCGCAGTTCGCCGCCGCCTACGCGACGCGCTGAGGCCGCCTGGCGCCATCGCGGCGCACGGCTGCTGCTCGTCATCGCGGTTTGGCGGCGCGCGCCGGGGTCCGGTATAGGGATTCGCATGCAGGTCGCCTTCCACAAGATGCACGGAGCCGGAAACGATTTCGTCGTGTTCGACGCGCGGGCCCGTCCGCTCGCGCTGTCGACGGCGACGATCGCCGGTCTGTCGGATCGCCATACCGGGATCGGCTGCGACCAGGTGGTGCTGCTCGAACCCGGCGATGCGACGGCGACGGTCGGGGTGCGCTTCTTCAACGCCGACGGCTCGGAGTCCGGCGCCTGCGGCAATGCGTCGCGCTGCGTCGCCCTGCTGGTCGCGGGCGGCGTGCCCGGCACGGCGGTCACGCTCCGCACCAGTGCCGGCCTGCTGCCGGCGATGGTGCTCGACGGCGGCCAGGTCGAGGTCGGCATGGGCCGCCCCGGCCTCGACTGGCGCGACGTGGCGCTGTCGCGCAAGGCCGACACGCTGCATCTGCCGCTCGACGGGGATCCCGCCGGCTGCTCGATGGGCAATCCGCATGCGACCCTGTTCGAGAGCCGGCTCGACCCGTCGATCGACGGGCGCCGGCTCGCCGTCGATCCGCTGTTCGCGGAGGGCGCCAATATCGGCTTCGCCAGCATCCTGGCGCCGGACCGGATGCGGCTGCGCGTCTTCGAGCGCGGCAGCGGTCTGACGCTCGCCTGCGGCTCCGGCGCCTGCGCCGCCGTGGTCAACGCCGCCCGGCGCGGCCTGACCGGACGGCGCGTGGCGGTCGAGATGCCGGGCGGCACGCTGACGGTCGACTGGGACGAGGCCGACCAGGTGCGCCTGACCGGTCCCGCCGCGCTCGCCTTCACCGGAACGGTGACGCTCGCCGCCACGGCGCCTGCGGCATGAGCGCGCCGGAAATCCTGACCTTCGGCTGCCGCCTGAACACCTACGAGAGCGAGGTGATGCGCGGCCACGCGGCGGCGCTCGACGATTTGGTGATCGTCAATACCTGCGCCGTGACCGCGGAGGCGGAACGCCAGGCGCGCCAGGCGATCCGGCGCGCGCATCGCGACCGTCCGGGCGCGCGCATCGTCGTCACCGGCTGCGCGGCCCAGCTCGATCCGGCCGGCTGGGGCGGGTTGCCCGGCGTGGTCCGGGTGCTCGGCAACGAGGACAAGCTCCGGCCGGAAAGCTGGAGCGAGGCGGCCCTTGGCTCAGGCGACGCGGTGTCGGACATCATGCACGCGCGCGAGACCGCGGCGCACCTGGTGACCGACTTCGTCGGCCGCTCGCGCGCCTTCGTGCAGGTGCAGCAGGGCTGCGACCATCGCTGCACCTTCTGCATCATCCCGTTCGGACGCGGCCCGTCGCGCTCGGTGCCGATCGGCGCCGTCGTCGAACAGGTCAGGGCGCTGGTGCGATCCGGCTATCGCGAGATCGTGCTCACCGGCGTCGACATCACCTCCTATGGCGGCGACCTGCCCGGCCGCCCGGCGCTGGGCCAGCTCGCCCGCCGTCTGCTGGCCCTGGTGCCGGAGCTCGACCGTCTGCGCCTGTCCTCGCTCGATCCTGTCGAGATCGACGACGATCTCTGGCGGCTGATCGAGACCGAGCCGCGCCTGATGCCGCATCTGCATCTCTCGCTGCAGGCCGGCTCCGACCTGGTGCTCAAGCGCATGAAGCGCCGGCATCTGGCCGAGGACGCGGCGCGGGTGATGGAAAAGGCGCGGCGGCTGCGTCCGGATATCGGCTTCGGCGCCGACCTGATCGCCGGCTTCCCGACCGAGGACGAGGCGCTGTTCGAGGAGACGCTCGGCTTCGTGCGCGATCACGCGATTCCCTATCTGCACGTGTTTCCCTACAGCGAGCGCCCCGGCACCCCGGCCGCGCGCATGCCGGCGGTGCCGGTCGCGGTGCGACGCGCGCGCGCCGGCCGGCTGCGCGAGGCGGGTGCTGCGACCAGCCAGCGTTTCCATCGCGCCCTGCTGGGAAGGCGGCTGCAGGTGCTGCTGGAGACGCCCACCGGCGGCCATTCCGAGCAGTTCGCCCCGGTCCGCTTCGAGACCGCTTCGGGCATGCCCGGAGAGCTGGTGACGGCGCACGCGGTCGCCGTCGAGGCCAGGGGCATTCTCGGGACGAGGATCTGATCGCGCATGGCCATGGGTTTCTTCAACCGGCTCAAGGAAGGCCTGTCGCGCTCGACGCAGAAGCTCGGCGGCAACCTCACCGCCGTGTTCGCGCATCGCCGTCTCGACGAGGAGGCGCTCGAGGAGCTCGAGGAACTGCTGATCGCCGCCGATCTCGGGCCCGCCGTCGCCGGCCGGGTGATCGACGGGTTCCGTCGCAGCCGGTTCGGCAGCGAGGTCACCGACGAGGAGGTCCGCGTCGCTTTGTCGGCGGAGATCGCCCGCGTGCTGGAGCCGGTGGCGATCCCGTTCGCGCCCGATCCGGCGCTGAAACCGCATGTCGCCCTGGTCGTCGGCGTGAACGGCACCGGCAAGACCACGACGATCGGCAAGATGGCGCTGCAGTACAGCCGCCTCGGCCTGAAGCCGATCCTGGTCGCCGGCGACACCTTCCGCGCCGCCGCGGTCGAGCAGTTGCAGATCTGGGGCGAGCGGGTCGGCGCGCCGGTGATCGCCGGCCCGCCGAACGCCGACGCCGCCGGCCTCGCCTTCGAGGCGCTGAAGAAGGCCAAGGCGGAGGGCGCCGACCTGCTGTTGATCGACACCGCCGGCCGGCTGCACAACAAGGGCGCGCTGATGGAGGAGCTCGCCAAGATCATCCGCGTGCTGCGCAAGTTCGACGCCACCGCGCCGCATTCTGTGATCCTGGTGCTGGATGCGACCACCGGCCAGAACGCGATCGAGCAGGTCCGCGTGTTCAAGGAGCTGGTCGACGTGACCGGGCTGGTGGTCACCAAGCTGGACGGCAGCGCCCGCGGCGGGATCGTCGTGGCGCTGGCGGAGACCTTCAAGCTGCCGCTGCATGCGGTCGGCGTCGGCGAGACCGCCGAGGATCTGCGCCCGTTCTCCGCCGCCGAGTTCGCCCGCGGCTTGGTCGGAGATACGGTCAGGCTGGTGGCGGGGGCGCAGAAGCCGGAGTGAGCGGCGGACGCTACTGGCCCGTGGGCCGAGGCGGCGCCGCTCTCCGCTTCGACAGACGACGAGACGTCGTGGGGCTTTCCGAACTCCGGCGGACTACGACCCGACCTTCTCGAACTTCAGCACGAAATTGTCCGCCTCGCCGATCGCCTGATATTTCGCGTGGTCCACAGCGCCCAGCGCGTAGGTCGGCGGCAGCGTCCAAACGCCTTTCGGGTAGTCCGCGGTGTCGCGCGGGTTGGCGTCGATCTCGGAGCTGCCGACCAGCTTGAAGCCGGCCTTCTCGACCAGGGCGATGGCGTAGTCCTGGCGGACATAGCCGTCATCCGCCTTCGGATCCTGCGGCGACCGGGTGTTGGCGCGATGATCCTCGATGCCGAGGATGCCGCCCGGCTTCAGCGCGGTGCGGATCGCCGCCAGGATCTGCTTCGTGTCGCCGGCCTCCATCCAGTTGTGCAGGTTGCGGAACGTCAGCACCAGGTCGGCGCTGCCAGGCGGCGCAAGCTCCGGATGATGCGCGCCCAGCATGGTGAATTTCACCTTGTCGTAGAGCGCCGGGTTGGCGTCGAGCATCGCCTTGAACTTGGGCGAGAGCTGGAACTCGCGCTCGGTCTGGTCGCCGTCCGGCGTGCCCATGGCGAGATAGTAGGTGCCGTGATCGTGCAGCAGCGGCGCCAGGATCTGCGTCCAGTAGCCGCCGCCCGGCCAGATCTCGACCACCGTGGCGCGCGGCGTCACGCCGAAGAAGCCGAGTTCCGCGCCGGGATGGCGGGCGCCGTCGCGGGCGACGAACTTGGCCGTCCGGGTCGGCGCGTCGATCGCCCGCTGCAGCGCCGGGTCGATGGCGAAGGCGGGCAGGGAGGCGTACAGGGAGGCGGGCAGGGAGACCAGCAGCGCCATCGCGCCGCCGAACAGAAGACCAGTGCGCATCGTAAACTCCCGGACAGGCGGAGGGATCGGGGAAGACGGCCGCGTCAGGCCGCCTTGGCGTGCGTGCTGCCGCCGAGATCCTTCAGCGCCTGGATCATCTGCACCAGCACCGCCTGCGCGTCGCCGTACACCAGGTTGCAGTTGTCGGCGTAGAACAGGAGGTTCTCGACGCCGGCATAGCCTTTGCCCTTGCCGCGCTTGATCACGTAGGCCTGGCGGGCATGGTCGACGTTCAGGATCGGCATGCCGTAGATCGGCGAGCCCTTGTCGCTGCGCGCCGCCGGATTGACCACGTCGTTGGCGCCGATCACCAGCGCCACGTCGACGTTGGCGAATTCCTCGTTGATCTCCTCCATGTCGAAGATGATGTCGTACGGCACGCCGGCCTCCGCCAGCAGCACGTTCATGTGGCCGGGCATCCGGCCGGCCACCGGGTGCACCGCGAACTTCACCTCGACGTCGGCGGCCTGCAGCATCTTGACCAGCTCGTAGAGCTTCTGCTGCGCCTGCGCGACGGCCAGGCCATAGCCCGGCACGATCACCACCGATTGCGCGTAGCGCATGGCGATCGCCGCGTCGCCGGCGTCGGCCGGCTTCTGGCTGCCGGCGATCTGGCTCTCGTCCATGCCGCCGCCGCCGCCGAAATTGCTGAACAGAACGTTGAACAGCGAGCGGTTCATCGCCTTGGCCATCAGCACCGTCAGCAGCGTGCCGGCCGAGCCGACCACCATGCCGGCGATCATCAGCGTCGGGTTCTGCATCGCATAGCCTTCGAGCCCGACCGAGAGGCCGGTGAAGGCGTTGTAGAGCGAGATCACCACCGGCATGTCGGCGCCGCCGATCGGCAGCGTCATCAGCACCCCGAACACCAGGGCGGCGGCGAAGAAGATGATCGCCAGCACCGGCGCCGCGGGAATGCCGGGCACGGCGATGATGACCAGGCCGAGCAGCAGGGCGGCGACGAACACCGCCCCGTTGAACAGGCTCTGGCCGTTGAAGCGCCAGGTGCCGTTGATCCGCCCGTCGAGCTTGGCCCAGGCGATCACCGAGCCGGACAGCGAGATCGAGCCGATCAGCGCGCCGATCACCGTCGAGGCCAGGATCAGCCGGGTCGGGATCGGCCCCTGGATCAGCACAACAGCGGCGATCGCCGCGGCGGCGCCGCCGCCCATGCCGTTGTAAAGCGCCACCATCTGCGGCATCGCGGTGATCGCCACCCGCTTGCCGGACCACCAGGCCCAGCCGGTGCCCAGAACCAGCGCCAGCACCGCCAGCAGAATGTTGGTCTGGTAGTAGGGCAGCGCCGCGTCCGGGATCTCGCCCAGCGCCAGGAACGCGGCGGCCACCGCGACCAGCATGCCGATGCCGGCGACGACGATGCCCGACCGCGCCGTGACCGGCGAGGACATGCGCTTGAGGCCGAGAATGAACAGCAGCGCCGCGGCGAAGCCGGCGACGGCGGCGATCTGCGACAGCAGGCCGGGGACCACGATCAGCATCAGACCGTCCCCGCCGGCTTGGCGGCCGGCTTCTCGCTGGGCTTGAACATGCCGAGCATGCGGTCGGTGACGACGTAGCCGCCCGCCGCGTTGCCGGCGCCGAGCAGCACGCCGAGGAAGCCGATGATCCGCGCGCCCCAGCTCTCGGCGCTGAACAGCACGTGCAGCGCGCCGACCACGACGATGCCGTGGATGAAGTTCGAGCCGGACATCAGCGGCGTGTGCAGGATCGCCGGCACCTTGCGGATCAGCTCGTAGCCGGTGAAGGCGGCGAGCATGAAGATGTAGAGGGCGATCACCCAGCTCATCGAGGTTGCGAGGGTCATGCGGCGGTCTCCCTGACGGATTCTGGCGCTGGCGTCGGTTCCTGCCCGGCGCCGCGGGTCAGCGCGGTCTTGGCGACCACCTCGTCGCTCCAGTCGCAGGCCAGCGCGCCGTCCTTGACGATCAGGTCGAGCAGGGCGAGCAGGTTCTTGGAATAGAGCTCGCTGGCATGCTGGGCCAGCAGCGACGGCACGTTGAGCGGCGCCAGGATCGTGACCCCGCCGACCGTGACCGTCTCTCCCGGCACGGTGCCCTCGCAGTTTCCGCCGCCCTCCGCCGCCAGGTCGACGATCACCGCGCCCTGCTTCATGCCGGCGATCTGGGCGGCGCTGATCAGCTTCGGCGACGGCCGCCCCGGCAGCGCGGCGGTGGTGACGATCAGGTCGGCATCGGCGATATGCTTGCTCAGCACCGCCTCGACCTTGGCCTTCTCCTCGTCGGTCAGCGCCCGCGCATAGCCGCCCTCGCCACGCGCATCGATGCCGGTATCGACGAACTTCGCGCCCAGCGACTGCGCCTGCTCGCGCGTCTCCGGCCGCACGTCGTAGCCTTCGGTGATGGCGCCGAGACGCCGTGCGGTGGCCAGCGCCTGCAGCCCGGCGACGCCAAGCCCCATCACCAGCGCCCGCGCCGGACGCAGCGAGCCGACCGCCGTGGTCATCATCGGCAGGATGCGCGGGATATGGGTCGCGCCGAGCAGCGGCCCGTAATAGCCGGCCAGCGCCGCCTGGCTGGACAGCGCGTCCAGCGACTGGGCGCGGCTGATCCGCGGCACCCGCTCCATCGCGAAGCAGGTGATGCGGTGCGCCTCCAGCGCCTCCTGCAGGCCGGGTTCCTTCTGCGGATGCACGAAGCAGAGCAGAACCGTGCCCGGTCGCATCGACGCGACCAGCTCCGGCGAGGGCGGCTGCACCGACAGCACGATGTCGGCATCCGCCACCGTCGACACCGCGTCCTCGCCGAAGTCGATCTCCGGATACGCCTGGTCGGGAAAGCTGGCCGCGATGCCGGCGCCCCGCTCCAGCCGGACGCTGACGCCGAGCTTGGCGAGTTTCGGCAGAACCGACGGCACCAGCGCCACCCGCTTCTCGTGCGCGCGGGTCTCCTTGAGACAAACGATCCTTAACGCCACTCCTGGGACTCCCTGGCCGCGGAGCCTGTTTGCGCCAAGCCTGTCCGGGCGGCGGGCTCTCTTCGCGTCATTCTGTGCATGCTTGCCCGCCGACGGCTAGAGCGCCAGTCAGGGAGAGGAGCACGATCCTGGGATCGCGCTCCCTGGATGTCCTGTCTCGTTCGACCGGTAGGGCGTGGTCAGATCAGCCGCCAGGTCACCACCACCCGGCGATTCTGCGCCGCTTCCGGGTCGGAGGCGACCGCCGGATCGGACGTGCCCACCGCCCGCAGCAGCAGCCGGTCGGCCGGGATGCCGCGCGCCACCAGGCCGAGCTTCACTGCCTGCGCCCGGCGTGCGGAGAGCAGCAGGTTGGCATAGTCGTCGCCCAGCATGTCGGCATGGCCGGTGGTGAACATCAGCGCGGGATTGGCGTCGCGGAACAGACGCGCCGCGACGTCGAGCGTGCGGTCCGCCTCCTGGGTCAGCGTTGCGCTGCCGAGCGCAAATTCGATCGCGATCTGGTCGTTCGCCACCGCGTTCGCCTCTTGGCCGGCGGTCGGGGTGGTCGCCAGTTTCGCATCGGCCGGGGCTGGGGCCGGGGCCGGGGCGTGGACCTGGGTCGCGGCCAGGTTCGGTGCTGGCGCCGGCGTCGCGCAGGCGGAGAGAAGGAGGGTGATCGCCAGAGCCGTCACGACCGGGCGAAGGGGAGCCTTGAGCGGTTGCATGCGGTGGGTCTGCCTCTTTAATGAGATAAATCTCATTTTGTTTACTTCTTCCCACCTGGAAGTGGGAAGATCGAATCGGCAGCGAAAAGGGTCGTCGCCATCAGCCTCGTTGGGACACGATCATGTGGATCGTTCTGCGTGCTGCGGCCTTCCTGCTGCTCTTGTTCCGGCCCGAGACCGGACGCGCCCAGGACACGCCGGAAGACCCGGCGCTGGACTCGTTCCGCGCCGGTGCGTTCGCCGAGGCGATGCATCTCTGGATGGCGCGGGCGGCCCGCGGCGACGCCAGCGCCGCGCGCCATGTCGGGGTGCTGTTCGATATCGGCGAGGGGGTGCGGCAGGATCACGCCCTCGCCCTCGCCTGGTACCGGCGCGCGGCGGAGCTCGGCGACCCGGTGGCGATGTTCAACGTGGCGGTCTGCTACGATGCGGCGCGCGGCACGGAACGGGATCCGGCGTCGGCCGCCTCCTGGTACCGGCGCGCGGCAGCGTCCCGGTTCGGGCGCGCCGAATACAATCTCGGTCTGATGGTCGAATCAGGAGACGGCATACCGCGGGATCGGCGGGAAGCGGTCAGGCTGTTCCGTGCCGCGTCCCGCGATGGCATCGCGGCGGCTCGGGCCAGGCTGACCGGTCTGCATGACACGATGGACGTGGTGCCGGCGGCGCCGACCGACGATGCGGCGGAGGCGCTGTTCGTCTCCGCGCAGCAGGCGCTGCTGCGGCGCACGGCGCGGGCCGCCGCGACCGCGGCGCGGCTCTTCGCACGCGCCGCCGAGGCGCCCGGCGAGCCAGGCGCCATGGCGCGGTATGATCTGGCGTGGTGCTACGAGAACGGAATCGGCGTGACGCTGGACCGGCCGCATGCCTATGCGTTGTTCGTGCGCGTGGCCGCGGAAACCGACGATGCGGCGCTGCGCGACCTCGCCCGCGCTGGAGCGGACAGTGCGGCGCGGCTGCACGTCACCGCGTCGGAGCCGGTGACTCCTGCTTCGGCCAGCCCCCCGGCGGCGCCGGAAACACCAGGCGAACCCCCGGGCGGACAATCGGATTGAGCGCCTGGACCTGCGCGAACGGCGGAGGTTCGGCCCCGGCATAGATCTTCGCGTACAGGACCGGCAGCGTATCGCCCGGTTGCGCGACCAGGAGCAGGCTGGCGCCGCTCTCCTGCTCGGGAACAGGCGGCGGCGCGGGACTGGGCTTCGGCACGGGCCCCGGTTCCGGCCCCGGCCCCGGCACGGGCATCGGCACGGGCATTTGCCTGGGCGCAGGCGGCGGCGTGACCGGAGGCGGCGCGACCGGGGGCGCGGCCGGCGTGGCGCTGCGCGGCACGGTCGTGATCGACGGCACGGGTACCGACGGCACTGGCGCCGGAACGGGCGCCGTTCCCAGGTTTCGCAGCATCAGCCAGATGACCAGGAACAGCACCGCCAGGACGGTGATCGCCAGCACCACCAGGACGGTGGGGTTGCGCGCTGCCCGACCGGGCAGCGTGGCAGGAAGCGATCCGAGCGAGGCACCCGGAGCCACGCCAGACGACGATCCGGGCGCTGCGCCGCGCGCCGGGTCGGTCAGCGGCGGCGGCCGGGCATCGCCGTGCGTCACCGTGGCCTCGATCGTCAGGACGGTCGAGACGCAGTCGCCGAGTTCCTGCAGTCCCGAGTCGCGAAAGGACGGTCCGAGCGCCTCGGCATGGGCGAGCAGGATGGCCAGCCCGCCATGCGCGCGCGCGGCCGCCGCGGCGAGCTCCAGCTCGTGGCGCATCGCGCCTGACAGACGCCCGGCTTCGGGAACCACCAGCAGCAGGCCGGTCTCACGGGTCGGCCGGGCGGCATGGCGCGCCGCGACGGCATCGCGCAGGCTCTCCGGCGTGGCGCTCCTGGCATCGATCGTCACCGGCTGCAGCAGCGCGGGGTCGAGACGGTCCAGCAGCAATCTGATGACCAGGGCGGTCCTGGCCTCGGGCCCGACCAGCATGACGCCCGGTGCCGGCTCGGCGCGCGCGGCGATGTGGTCGCCGGTGAGACAGGATTCGGCCCGGCGCGCCAGGAATTCGGCCGCGCTTTCGTTGGGCTCCCGGACGATGGTCGGCGGGCTCGGCCGGTCGTCCGGCGCATTGCGTGCCATAAGGCGCTCTATCGCCCGCAGACTGACGGCGTAACCAGTCTCGCGCCGCTCAGGGAACCGGAATCGACAGGCTCATGCCGCCGCCGGGCCGACGACGGTTGTTCTTGTTGCTTTCGAGGTTGGAGCCGCTCGAGAAGCCATCGCCGGAGAAATGCTGGGTCTGGCCATAGACGCTCGGCGCCAGGCTGGCTTCCTGCTGAGCGGCGAGTGTCTGGGGGTCGGGTCCGGGCGCGTCGAAATCCTGGTCGGGCAGCGGCGCCGGGCGCAGCGTCGTGGCATGCGCCTCCATCACCAGGGAGGCGGCGGACGGCACCCGGTCGCTGAGCGTCGCGGCGATCGGCGCCGACAGGCTGGCGGTGTCGATGGTCTCGAGCCGGGCGTGGCGGGCATGCTTCGTCGACGGCGTGGCGTGTGCGGCGGACGCGGCCTGGGCGGGCTGCTCGATGGTCACGGCCGGAAGGGACTCGATGTCGGTCGCCGCCGGGACCGTCGCCGCTCTCGCCGGGCCGGGTGCCAGTCCTGGCGCGACCAGCGTCGCGCCGATCAGCATCGGGACGATCCGGCCGACGAGTCCGGCATGGACCACGCTCGCCAAGGTGGCGGCGAGGGACGATCTCGCGGGCACTGGAGCCCTCTGTGAAGCGGAGCGCGGCATGACAAGACCGTGATCGGAACCTGGCGCGGTTTCAAGCCGAAAAGCGGCGTTTGTCACAGAGTGATGCAGAAAGTGATCCCGGAGGGTTCAGGCGCGGATGTCGAGCAGGCTGCCGCGCGGCCGGCTGGCCTGGCCGGTGTCCGCCGCCGCCGATGTGGTCATGGCTGCCGGGGCAGCCGCGCCGCGCGCCGTGCGGCCGGGCTCCGCGGGCCGCACCGCGACAGGTGGCGCGGACGCCGCCGAGGCTGCCGCCGGCCGGGATGGCGCCGAGAACGCGCCGAGGGAGCTGTTGGAGATCATGCAAGCCAGAGTATCGCCCGCGTTGATGAAGCAATCCTTAACAGCCCAGGGGTCCAGGGGACTACCGTCCCCTGGCGGGTGCCGGGCAGAGCCCGGCGCTGCCTCGGTTATCGCCCGGCCAGGCTTCAGCCCGGCAGCGCGATTCCGCGCAGCGCGGTCAGCGCCTCGATACCCGGCAGCGTCTTGCCTTCGAGCCATTCCAGGAACGCGCCGCCGGCGGTCGAGACGTAGCTGAACTGGTGCACCACGCCGGCATGACGCAACGCCGAGACGGTATCGCCGCCGCCGGCGACCGACCGCAGCGTGCCGGCCTGGGTGAGTGCTGCGACCGCGCGGGCCAGCGTATTGGTGCCGACATCGAACGGCTCGATCTCGAACGCGCCGAGCGGGCCGTTCCAGACCAGGGTGCGCAGCGTCGCGACCGCCTCGGACAGATGCGCCACGGTGAGCGGGCCGGCATCGAGGATCATCATGTCGTCCGGCACGGCGTCGATCGAGACGGTGTCGTTCTCGGCGTTGGCCTTGAATTCGCGGGCCACCACCGCGTCGACCGGCAGCAGGATCCGACAGCCGCGCGCCTCCGCGTGCGCCATGATGGCGCGCGCGGTGTCGTGCATGTCGGCCTCCTGCAGCGACCGGCCGACCCGCACGCCCTTGGCGGCGAGGAAGGTGTTGGCCATCGCCCCGCCGATGATCAGCAGATCCACCTTGGCCAGGATGTTGCCGATCAGGTCGAGCTTGGTCGAGATCTTGGCGCCGCCGATCACCGCGCCCACCGGACGCTGCGGATCGTCCAGCGCCAGGGTCAGCGCATCGAGCTCGGCCTGCATCAGCCGCCCGGCATGCGCCGGCAGATGCCGGGCCACGCCCTCGGTCGAGGCATGCGCGCGATGCGCCGCGGAGAAGGCGTCGTTGACGTAGAGGTCGGCCAGTGACGCCAGCGCCCTGGACAGCTCCGGGTCGTTGGTCTCCTCGCCGGCGTGGTATCGGGTGTTCTCGAGCACCAGCACGTCGCCGTCGCGCAGCGCCGCCACCGCGCTCTCCGCCGCGGGGCCGATGCAATCCTCGGCGAAATGCACCGGATGGCCGAGCACCGTCTGCAGCGCCAGCCGCACCGGGCCGAGCGACATCTCCGGCACCCGCCTGCCCTTCGGCCGGTCGAAATGGCTGACCACGATCACCCTGGCGCCCTTGTCGGCCAGTTCGCGGATGGTCGGCACCAGCCGCTCGATGCGGGTGAGGTCGGTGATTTTACCGTCCCGCACCGGCACGTTCAGGTCGGCCCGCAGCAGCACGCGTTTGCCGGCGCAGTCGAGGTCGTCGATGGTCCGGAACGACGCTGGGGCCGCTGCGGCCACGATCAGAGGGCTCCGAACACGGCGGCGGTGTCGGCCATGCGGTTCGAGAACCCCCATTCGTTGTCGTACCAGCCGCAGACCCGCACCAGCTTGCCGCCATCGATCAGCGCCGTCTGCGTCGCGTCGAACGAGCAGGAGGCGAGCTGGTGGTTGAAGTCGGTGCTGACGCACGGGTCGCTCGAATAGACCAGGATGCCCTTGAGCGCGCCGGCCGACGCGTCGCGGAACAGCCCGTTCACCTCGTCGACCGAGCCCGGCACCTTGCCCGGCACGAAATCCAGGCTGACCAGCGACACGTTGGGCGTCGGCACGCGGATCGCGGTGCCGTCGAGCTTGCCCTTGAGCTGCGGCAGCACCAGGCCGACCGCGCGGGCGGCGCCGGTCGAGGTCGGGATCATGTTCAGCGCCGCGGCGCGGGCGCGATGCGGGTCCTTGTGCAGCGTGTCCACGGTGCGCTGGTCGCCGGTGTAGGAATGGATCGTCACCATGTAGCCGCGCTCGATCCCGAACGCGCGGTCCAGCACCATTGCCATAGGCGCCAGACAGTTGGTGGTGCAGGAGGCGTTGGAAATCACCGTCATGTCGGGCGTGATGGTGTCGTGGTTGACGCCGTAGACGATGGTGGCATCGACGCCGTCGGCGGGCGCCGAGACCAGCACCTTGCGGGCGCCGGCGGTGATCAACTGGCTCGCGGCCTCCTTCTTGGTGAACAGGCCGGTGCATTCCATCGCCACGTCGACGCCCTGGTATGGGACCTTCGACGGGTCGCGCTCCGCCGACACCGTGATCGGCGCGTAGTCGCGGCCATTCGCCTTCAGATGGATGGTGCTGCCCTCGACGCCGATCTCGCCGGGAAAGCGGCCATGCACGCTGTCGTAGCGCAGCAGGTGCGCATTGTCGGCGACCGAGCCCAGATCGTTGATCGCGACCACCTCGACGTCGGTACGACCGCTCTCGATGATGCCGCGCAGGACCAGGCGGCCGATACGTCCGAAGCCGTTGATCGCGACCTTGACTGCCATGAGATGCTCTTTCCTCGTTGAAGGTGGTTACGGCCGCGCGCCGAGCAGGCGTGCGATCCGCGTGGAGATGCGCTCCGCCGTGATCCCGGCGGGTCCGAGAGGTGCCGCGATCCCCGGCGGGACGGCACTGTGCAGATTGGGCCCGAAATCGTCCATGCCGATGAAGATACCGTCCCGGCCGAGCCAGCGCTCCCAGCCGAAGCCGGACGCCGCCTCGATGCCGATCCGTGGCGCATCGCCCAGCACCTTCGCATGATAGGCCGGTGGCCTGGCCGCGAAAAGCTCCCAGCAGGGCATCGACACCACCGCGGTGTCGATGCCCTGCTGCGACAGCAGCGTCCGGGCGGCGAGCGCCGTCGCCACTTCCGGGCCGGTGGCGATCAGCGTCGCGCGTCGCGCGCCCACCGCCTCCGCCAGGACGTAGCCGCCCTGTGCGCAGCCATCGTGACGCCAGGACGGCTCCGGGCCGGGCCGCGGCGGCGTCGGATGGCGGTCCATCGCGATCAGGCTCGGACCGTCGTCGCGCGCCAGCGCCAGCGCCCAGCAGGCGGCGAGCTCGTCCGGGTCGGCCGGCCGGAACAAGGCGGTGCGCGGCATCGCCCGCAGGCTGGCAAGCTGTTCCATCGGCGGCCATCCGGCCTGCTCGATCGACTGGTCGAGGCTCTCGTCCGCCAGCAGATAGACCACCGGCCGGCCCATCGCCGCCGCCAGCCTGAGCGCCGGCCGCATGCGGTCGATCGAGATCACCGACGCGCCCAGGATCGGCCGCGAGCCGCCATGCAGCGACAGCCCGTTGGCGAGCGCCGCCATGCCGTGCTCCTGCACGCCGCAGGCGAGGTGACGTCCGGAAAGCCCGGCCGGGAACGCCGCCGGTGCCGATCCCGGCCCGGTCGCGCCGCTGGCCCCCGCGCTCGTGAGCGCCGAGGCGATCGCGAGGCCGGCGACGGAATGCAGCGTCACCGCCTCCGGAACCTGGGCGCAGAGCGCCGCGAGATCCTGCCGCCCCGCTGCGAGGGTTCCGGTGGCGTCGGCGGTCTCCTCCTGGGCGCGCAGCATTGTCCTGTGCCAGCCGGCCGGCAGCGCTCCGGAAAGCTGGCGTGCGAACTCGCCCTGCAGCCGATGACGCGCCAGGCGCCGCAGCCAGGCGCGCCGCGCCGTGGCGCCGCGCTGCAGGCCGGCGCTCCAGCCGAACCGATCCGCAGCCGCCGCGCCGCCCGGGTTGCAGGCGATCAGCGTCGGCCGGCGGTTGCGCAGCGCCCGCGCGATCGCGCCGGCGACCGCCTCCGGATCGGTGGCGTCGATGCTGCGCACTGCCCAGCCGCACGCGGCGAACCGGGTCGCCGCATCCGGCCCGTCCTGCTGGCCGGCGCCGGAAGGCTCGAACAGTACCGCCAGCTTGTCCAGCGCCATCCGGCCGGCCAGGGACGCCGCCTCGAGAGAGACGCCGGCGGCGAGATCGGTCTCGCAGGCCAGGACCCAGGTGCGGTGATCGACCAGGGTGCGGCCGAACCGGCCGGCCAGCCTGCGTTCGGCCATCGCCATGCCGACGGCGGTGGCGAACCCCTGGCCGGGCGGCCCGGCCGCCGTCTCCATCGCCGGATGCGCGCCCCACGCACAGTCGGGCGCCGGGGGTTCGACCCCGGCCTCGTGCAGCAGGCGGTCGAGCAGCGGCCTGAACCGCCCCGACGACAGCACGAAGCGGTCGCGATCCGCCCAGCCGGGGTCGGCGGCGTCGAAATGCAGAAACCGTTGCCAGAGCACCGTCGCCGCCACCGCGATCGCGGAGACGGCAGGCTGGTCCTCGGGCGGCGAACGCGGATCGGGCAGCACCATACCGCCCGGTGATAGGAGCGGGCCTGGCCAGCCGGCAAGGCCGGCCAGGCGCGAGCCGGCAAGGCCGGCCGGGCGGGAGCCGCGGCAGGCTGTGCCGCGACCGCGTGCGGTCTTGCCGGGTCACGGGCTTCCTGCGAGGGTCCGGCGCCATGCCCCATCCCGTGCGGACCGTCCGATCCCTTCCCCGTCCGTTGCGTATCGCGCGTCTGGCGCGGGCCTTCTCGCTCGGCGCCGTCCTGCTGGCGGTGCTGCCGCAGGCGGGCTGCAAGCTGATCGATCAACGCACCTTCGACCGCAGGGCGGACCGCAAGCCGGTGCCGGTCGTGCCGCCCGCCGTCGCGGTCAAGGCGATCCCGCCGCTTGCGACGGTCAGGTTCAATGCGTCTCCGGAAAGCTGGCAGCCGGACCTCACCGCGATCGTGCGTGAGGCGCTGGCGCGCAAGCCAAGCGCGCTGTTCACGGTCCAGACGGTGATTCCCGCCACCGGCAGCCCGCAGGACCAGGCGGCAGCGATCGTGGCGGCGGTGAAGGCCGGCGGTCAGCCGGTCGCCCAGACCATCATCGACGCGGGCGCGACCAGCGCGCAGATCGACATGACCGCGACCACGGATTCCGTCGGCAGTCCGGAGGTGCGCGTGACGGTGCGCTAGCGCCCGCAGCGCCGCGCACGCATCGTCCGCCGGAGACGCTCAGACGCGGTAAACCGCCGCCACGTCGCGGCGCGTGCCGTCGTCGCGGTGCGCGGCGGCGGCGACCCGCGTGCGGTTCCGTCCTGACCGCTTCGCCTCGTACAGCGCCTGGTCGGCGCCCCGGACCAGCTCGGTGACGTTTCGTGTGGCGGCGTCGGCCACCGCGACGCCGATGCTGCAGGTAACGATGGCATCGGGGCCGAAAAACGGAAACGCGATCCGCGCGCTGCGCACCGCCCGTTCGATCGCCCGCGCCGCGCGGATCGCGTGCGCCGCCGCTTCGTCCCGCAGGAGCACCAGGAACTCCTCGCCGCCGAAACGCACGACGATGCCGTCATAGGGTGCGACCGCCTCCTGGATCGACCCGCCGATCCGCCTCAGGCAGTCGTCCCCGCTCAGATGTCCGCTGCTGTCGTTGTAGGATTTGAAGTGGTCGATATCGATCAGGACGACCGAGGCCACCAGGCCCGCCTGTGCCTGCGTCGTGTTCGCCAGATCGGCGATCTCGGTCAGGTATCGCCGGTTGAACAGACCGGTGAGCGAATCGACATGCGCCAGATATTCGAGCATTTCGTTGTCGAAGCGGCCGCGCAGCGCCAGGAGGTAGCTGCGCCTGCGTTCGTGTTCCAGCCCGTAAGCGGCGAGCAGCAGCAGGCCGCCGCCGGTCGCGGAGAATGCGCAGCCGGCCTGGAACAGTTTGTCGTTGAAAGGACTCGACATCAGCAGGCCGACGATCTGCTCCAGCATCATGGCGATCGTCACGAACACGCTGAAGCTGAAGCTCAGCCGCTGCACCACGACCGCGAAGGTCAGGATCAGGAAGGCGCCGTACAGGTAGGTCAGGGCGAAGGGGCTGGCGCTGATGTCGTAGAGATACAGGGTCAGCGCGACCGCCAGGACCGTGATGAAGGTCCCGAGAGACTCCATGATCCACAACGCGACCCCGGTTCTGACGATCCATAGGCCGATCAGGGAGAGCGGCGTGAAGATGGCGAGGCGGCAGACCAGCGCCGCGGGGAACACGTCCCTGATCATCTGCCAGTCATTGACGAGAAAGGAATCGTAGATGATCACGGCGATGACGCTCGCGATCGTGAAGCTGCGCCGCCGCGCCTGTTCCGTTTCGCGGACATATTGCCGTTCCAGGGTGCGTTCGAAACGAAGGCGAATAGAGTTCCGTTTGATCTGAGCGTCGATCTTGGCGATGTTACTCGCCAGCTCGTCCTGTCGGCGCATCTGTCGGGGAGCCCTTTCGCTGTCTCCCTTATGCGCGTGAACGGTTGACCGGCGGTTAAGGCGCCGCGGGGTGTCGGCAGCCGCCGGCGAGGACGCGCTGGCCTCGCCCGGATCAGCCCGCCTTGCGCGCGGCGGCGACGATCTGCCGGAGGTCGCCCAGGTCTGCCGCGCCCGGGATCATCTGGTCGCCGGCGACGAAGGTCGGCGTGCCGGTCAGGTGCAGCGTGTGCGCCAGCGCCAGATTGCGGTTCAGCACGTCCGCCACCGCCTGCGAGTCCATGTCGCGCAGCAGTTTCGGCACGTCGAGGCCGGCATGGCCGGCGATCGCCTTGATCCGGTCCAGGCCAGGCGGCCCGCTATCGGCCATCAGCGCGCGCTGCAGCGCGGCATAGCGGCCTTGCAGCGCCGCCGCCTGGATCGCCTGCGCGTCCAGCATGCTGTTCGGGCCGAGGATCGGGATCAGCTTCTCGACCAGGCGGATCTGGTGATCGCCGCCCAGCAGCGCGTCGACGTCCGGCAGCACCTTGCGGCAATACGGGCAGCGCGGATCGTAGAACTCGACCAAAGTGACGTCGCCGTTCGGATTGCCCAGGATCGTGTCGCCGGACTGGCCGGACAGGGCGACCTTGTTGGCCCTGATCGCCTGGTTCGCGTCCGCCTCCTGCTTCTGCTCCGCAGACGCCCTGAGCGCCACGATCGCGTCGCCGAGGATGCTGGGATCGGTCTTGAGCGCGTCGCGCACGATCTGCACGATCTCGGCCCGCTGCGCCGGCGAGAAGG
>CAIMSN010000015.1 GCA_903844135.1 uncultured Rhodospirillales bacterium
AGGATCGCCAGGATCGTGGCGTTGATCGCCGAGGCCAGGCTGGTCGCCAGCGGCGGCCCGACATGCTGCAGCGGCCGCATCAGCGCCAGGTTCAGGCACAGATTGATGCCCAGCGTCGCCATGCCGACCCTGACCGGCGTGCTCATGTCGCCACGGGCGAAGAAGCCCGGCGCCAGCACCTTGATCAGCACGAAGAACGGCAAGCCGAAGGCATAGGCCGTCAAGGATTGCGCCGACATCGTTACGTCGCGTGGCGTAAAGGCGCCATAACCGAACAGCGTCGCCAGGATCGGGCGCGACAGGACCATCAGCGCCAGGGTGGCGGGAATGGTCAGGATCAACGCGTACTCGATGGCGCTGTTCTGGGTGCGGTGCGCTTCGGACGGCTGCCCCGCCTGCACCTGCCTGGTCAGCACCGGCAGCAGCGTGGTTCCGGCGGCGGCGCCCAGCACGCCGAGCGGGAGCTGGTTCACCCGGTCGGCGAAATACATCAGCGAGACGCTGCCGGCCGGCAGCAGCGTGCCGATGATGGTATCGACCCCCAGATTGAGCTGGGTGATGCCGCTGCCGATCAGACCGGGCAGCATGCGCCGCATCAGCAGGCGCATGCGCGGGGTCAGTCTGGGCCGCGGAATGCCGAGCGGCATGCCGGCGTGCCTGGCGGCGATCAGCAGCACGCCGAGCTGCACCACCCCGGAAAGGGTGATGCCCCATGCCGCCGCATGCGCCACGCTGGCGACGTGCGGAGTCAGCCACAGGATCGCGGCGATGCCGACCACGTTGAACAGGACGTAGGCCGCCGCCGCGACGCCGAATCGCTCCAGCCCGTTCAGCACCCCGGACACCAGGGCCGCGGCGCAGATCATCAGCACATAGGGAAAGGTGATCCGGCCGAGCGAGACGGCGAGCGGATAGTTGGCCCCGAACCCGGGCGCGATCACCCGGATCACCTGCGGCATGAAGATCTCGCCCAGGATGGTCAGCCCGAGCAGCCAGAACACCAGCACGCCGAACGCCTCGCGCGCGAATCCGCGCGCCACGTCCGGGCCCTCCTTGGCCAGCAGGCCGGAAAACAGCGGCACGAAGGCGGAATTGAACGCACCCTCGCCGAACAGCCGCCGGAACAGGTTCGGCAGCCGGAACGCCACCTGATAGGCGTCCTGCATCGGGCCCGCCCCCATCAGCGCCGCCAGCAACTGGTCGCGCACCAGGCCCAGGATGCGGCTGAGCATGGTCCAGCCGCCGACGGTGAGGAAACCCTTCAGCATCCGGCTTCCCTAGAGCAAGAAACCGCAGGGCGGAATGCGCCCGTCGCCGCATCGTCGCGCAACCCGGTCGGGCGGGCGCGTTCAGCGTCTGGTCCAGTCATCCGGAGCAGAGCCCTTGCGTAGAGCAGCCGTCGCAGCGTCGTTCATCGTCGCCCCCCTCGTCGCCCCCCTCGTCGCCCCCCTCGTCGCAGGGGCGTCGTCGCACGCCCAGACCGTCAAGCCCGGTCAGCGCGAGGTCCTGCTGCAGGCGACCAAGGCCTGGAACGGCGACGCCTATGCGCGCTACCCGGCCGGCACGCCGCAACTGACCATGCTGCGCGTGACCATCGCCGCGCATACCGCCCTGCCATGGCATACCCATCCGGTGCCGAACGTCGGCTACGTGCTGTCCGGCCAGCTCACCATCCAGGACCGCGAGACCGGCAAGAGCCGGACCTTCCAGGCCGGCGAGGCGTTCGCGGAGTCGGTCGACGACGTGCATCGCGGCGTCGCCGGAGACACGCCGACCGTGCTGATCCTGACCTATGCCGGGACGCCCGGACTGCCGACCTCCAAGCCGGTGCAAGGCGGCGACAAGGAATACTGAAACCGGGAATACTGAATCCGGACACGAAACGAGGACCCCCGCGCGCGGCGCTTGCCGGCATCGCCGTCGCCGATGCTACCATCCCGCGCATGAGCATCACCCGGTTCTCCGTCCCGCCGCTGCATCTCGCCACCCGTGATCTGGCGGCGGTCGCCGCCGGCCGTCAGCCGCCCGATCTGGTTCTGAGCAACGCGCGGGTGCTGTCGACCTATTCCGAGCGCCTGCTGCCGGACCGGGAGCTCTGGGTGCATCGCGGACGGATCGCGGCGATGAAGCCGGCCGGAAGCGCGCTGCTGGCGGGTTATCCGTCGGCCAGGATCACCGATCTCGAGGGCGGCATCCTGGCCCCCGGCCTGGTCGATCCGCATATCCATATCGAGAGCAGCATGATGACCGCCTGCGCCTATGCCGAGGCGGCGCTGCTCAACGGCACCACGACGATCTTCTGCGACAGCCACGAGATCGGCAATGTCGCCGACGTCGCCGGGGTGGAATGGATGCTCGAGGACTCGCGGGCGGCGCCGCTGAACATCTTCCTCACCGTCCCCAGCACCGTCCCGGCGACCTCCGCCCGGTACGAGACCGCCGGCGGCGACCTGACCCCCGACAAGATCGGCGCGCTGTTCGATCGCTGGCCGGAGGCGGTGGCGCTCGGCGAGAAGATGGATTTCGTCCAGGTCTGCGACGGCGATCCGCGCTCGCACGCGGTGATCGCCGAGGCGCTCAAGCGCGGCCGTCCCGTCTCCGGCCATGTATACGGCACCGAGTTCGTTGCCGCCTACGCCGCCAGCGGCATCACCGACACCCACGAGGCCATCACCCCGGAGATCGCCGACGCGCTGATCGAGGCCGGGATCTGGGTGTTCCTGCGCGGCGGCCCGCCGACCACGCCCTGGCACAGCCTGCCGGCGGCGATCCGCGCGGTCACCGAGGGCGGCGCCGATCCCAAGCGGGTCTGCGTCTGCACCGACGATCGCGATGCCGAGGATCTGTTCGCCTTCGGCATGGACTGGGTGGTGCGCCAGGCGGTCGTCGCCGGCCTGTCGCGCGCGCGCGCCTGGAGCCTGGGCTCGCTGCATCCGGCCACGCGCTACGCGATGGATGGCGAGATCGGCGGCCTTGGCGGCGGCCGGCGCGCCGACCTGGTGCTGCTGACCGACGCGCTGGAGGTCCGCCATACCTGGTTCGGCGGCGCGCTGATGGTGGAGAATGCGCGTCCGACCGCGCTGCTGGCCGAGCAGGCCGAGACCGGCCGCTACCGGTATCCGGACGCCGCCTACCGGACCATGAAGCTCCCGGAACCGCTGCCCGCGCTGGTGCCGCCGCTGCCGGCGGCGCCGGCGCGCGCGAACGCGATCCGCACCGTCAGCGCGTCCGACATCGCGCTGCGGCACGTCGAGCTGGAGCTGGACCTCCGCGCGGACTGGAGCGCGCATCTCGACGCGCACGATCTGTGCTTCGTCAGCGTGATCGAACGCCACGGCCAGTCCGGCCAGGTGGCGCACGGCCTGCTGCAGGGTTTCGGTCTGCGCGAGGGCGCGGTGGCCAGCTCGGTCGGCCACGACGCGCACAACATCATCGTCGCCGGACGCGACGAGACGTCGATGCGTCTCGCGGTGCAGACCATCCAGGCGAGCGCCGGCGGCGTGGTGGTGATCGGCGAGGGTGCGGTCCGTGCGCATGTCGCGCTGCCGATCGCCGGCCTGCTGTCCGACCGTCGCGCCACCGAGGTGGCGGCGCAGACCCGCAAGCTGAAGGCGGCCTGGGACGCGGCCGGCTGCACGCTGCCCTACATGGGCTTCAACCTGATCCCGCTGTCGGTGATCCCCGACATCCGCATCACCGACAAGGGCCTGGTCACGGTGCCCGGCATGCGGCAACTGCCGCTCATGGTTGCCGCCTGAGCGCGTGGAGCAGCGTCTCACCCGGCTCAAGGTCGGCGACGAGGGGTTCCTGGTCGCCAGCCTGATCGAGCGGTGCCCCAAGGTGATGATGCTGCGCGAACTGGTGCGCAACGCGATCGAGGCGGCGGCGACCGCGCCGGAGGGCGCTCGCAGGGTGATCATCGGCGCGGTCCCGATCAACGGCGTGCCCAAGCTGTCGATCCGCAACAGCGGCCGGGGCATGGATGCGGACGAGCTGTTCCGCATGGCCGACCTCGCCGCCTCGATCCGCAAGGACCATGCGCTGGATCGCAATTTCGGGATGGGCGCCAAGGTGGCGTCGCTGCCGTCGAACCGGCTCGGCCTCCGCTACCGCTCCTGCCATGCCGGCCTGGTGCACGAGGCCCTGCTCGGCTGGCGCGACGGTCTGTATGGCCGCGTCCAGCAGCAGCAGCCAGACGGATCCTGGGCCGAGGTGGTGGACGTCACCGCGCGCGCGATCGCCGATGGAAAATCGGTGTCGCGCGACTGGACCGAAGTGGTTCTGTTCGGCAACGAGCCGGACCAGGACACCACCCTGGACCCCTATGCCGGCGAGCCGGCGATGCCACCCTACTGGTTGGCGGAGGAGCTGGCGGCGCGGTTCTTCCGCATCGGCGACGGCGTCACGCTGCGCTGCCTGCCGCAGGAGGCGCCGTTCGAGCCGGTCGAGACCAGGCTGTCGCGCCTGGCGACCCGCACCGAGACCGTCGTCCTGCCGGACGGCATACGGTTGCATTACGCCTACGACGCGCCGCTCCCGGACGATCCGCAGACCAGCCTCGCCGCCCGCGAATCCGCCTACCCGATGCATGGCATGGTCGGACTGGTGCATCGCGACGAGCTCTACGACGTCAAGCGGCATCACGAGTGGCTCAATCTGGCGCCGGTGTTCGGCATTCCGTTCGGCGCGCGCTGGATCTCCGTCTTCATCGAATTGCCTGAGGGCTTTCCCGCGGTCCCCGACGGCTACCGCCAGTTCCTGCGCTTCGCCGTCGGCCGGCAGGACGAGATCTGGACCCGGCATTTCGCCGGCCTGGTGCATGCGCATCGCCCGGCGTGGCTGATCGCGCTGATCGAGGCGCAGTCGCCGTCCGCACGGGTCGATTCCGGCGTGATCGACTCGCTCGACCGGCTGCTCCGCACCCTCAAGGTGCCGCGGCGCCGGCGCGAGATCCCCAACGACGCCGCGCAGCGGACGCGTCGGCAAAGCGAGGCGTCCGACCGGTCGGGCTCGGACCCGGCGGTGCCCGGCGACCAGGCCCCGGGAGCCCCGGAAGCCGAGTTCGAGTACGAGCCGGCGCCGGAGATCCTGCTGCTGCGCGATCCCGACGAGATCACCGCCCGTGCGGTGGTCGGGCGGGCAGGGCGCTACTATCCCGAGACCCATCAGCTATTTCTCAACGCCACCTACAAAGCGGTCGGTGAGATGCGCCGGGCGCTCGAGACGGAATTCGCGTGGGTGCAGGACCGTGCGCAGGTGGCCGAGCGCTCGCTGCTGTTGTCGGAGCAGGCCATGGCCGCCCGGGTCGGCCGCATGCTGGTCTTCGCCCTTTCCAAGCAGGGCGACTGGCCCGACCACGAGATCGGCCAGGCGTTTTCGCCGCATGCGCTCTCGCTGGCCGCGGACGATCTGTCGGCGA
>CAIMSN010000016.1 GCA_903844135.1 uncultured Rhodospirillales bacterium
CTCGCCCATGATCATCATGGTGGCGTGACGCTGCGACCAGCATTCGCCGATGTTCGGGCAGGCGGCTTCCTCGCAGACCGTGACCAGCTTCTTCTCGCGCATCAGGGCGCGGGTCTCGTGGTAGATCGGATGGGTCGGCGCCTTGACGCGGATCCAGTCCGGCTTGCGCTGCACCGGATTGTCCGGGCGGTGCGCCTTCTCCGGATGACGCGGCGCCGGGGTCGCGCCGCTCCGATGGTCGATCAGCAGGCGCGTGGACATGGTTCCGGGACAATCCGATCGAAAAGAAGCGCTGGCCCGAGAGGTGGAGCGGCCGGCTGCGCCCGTCAAGCGTGCCGCACGCAGACGAGCCGGGCGACCCGTGCGGCCCGTGGCCCGGCCCGGCGCTCCGGACGTGGGCCGCAGGCGCTGGGCGGGCGCCCTGGATGGCCAGGTTTCATTTCACGCAATCTCCACACACCGCCGGAACCAATCGTCTATCCCTGCCTGATGGTGGGTTTCCCGACGGTATCGCCAGACTCGACGGGCGATGCCGGCGACGGTCTGGTGTGGAGACGAGAGCGCGTGGCAGTCGAGACGAGCATGGACACGGCAGGGGTCGCCGGCGCCTACGGACGGTGGGCTCCGGTCTACGACAAGGTGTTCGGGCCGGTCTTCAGGCAGGGGCGGCAGGCCGCGGTCCAGGCCGCCGAGCGGATCGGTGGACGGATCCTGGAGGTCGGCGTCGGCACCGGCCTGTCCTTGCCGAATTACGGCAAGGACAACCGGATCGTCGGCATCGACATCTCCGAGCCGATGCTGGCCAGGGCGAAGGAGCGGGTCAGGCGGGACAAGCTGTCGCATGTCGAGTGGATCGGCCATGGCGACGCCGAGCAGCTCGATTTCGCCGACGCCTCGTTCGACGTCGTGGTGGCGCAATATGTCGTGACCGCGATCCCGAACCCGGAGCGGGCGCTGAACGAGTTCATCCGGGTGCTGCGCCCGGGCGGCGAGATCATCCTGACCACGCGGATCGGCGCCGAGGGCGGCCTGCGCAGCCGGATAGAGGGCGCGCTGATGCCGGTGACCAGCCGGCTCGGCTGGCGCACGGAATTCTCCTGGGCCCGGTACGAGAGCTGGCTGGCGGCATCGCCGAGCCTGAAGCTGATCGAGAAACGCGCGCTGCCGCCGCTCGGGCATTTCTACCTGGTTCGCGTCGCTCGGCTGGCCACGTCGCCGGCGAACTAGCCGGCCGACCGCATCCCCCTGACAGAGTCAAAGGCAGTTCGATGAAGATTGGTTTTTTCGAGCTTCTTCGCATCCAGCGCTGGGACGATCACCGCTATTATCACCACAACCTGGTGAACCAGTCGCTCCATCTGCTCAGCGCGCTCAGCTTCATCTGCGCCTACGCGCTGCTGCTGAAGGATCCGGCCTACGCCGCCCTGCTCGCGTGGCTGGTCTCCATGACCAGCCGGCAATGCGGCCATTTCTTCTTCGAGCCGAAGACCTACGACGTGGTCAACGACGCGACCCACGCGCACAAGGAAGAGATCAAGATCGGCTACAATCTGCGCCGCAAGGTGGTGCTGATGGCGGTGTGGGCGCTCTCGCCGGCGCTGCTGCTGATCGAGCCGACCGCGTTCGGCCTGTGCCGTCCGGCCGACAGCCTGATCGTGTTCGCCCGCCATGTCGGCTATCTCTGGCTGGCGATCGGCATTGGCGGGCTGCTGTTCCGCACCATCCAGCTTTTCATCATCAGGGACGTGCAGACCGGACTGGTCTGGGCCACCAAGATCATCACCGATCCGTTCAATGATGCGATGCTGTATCGCGGCGCGCCGAAGATGCTGTTCGCACGCCGCGGCCACGCGGATTTCTCCGACGAGGCGGTCGAACTGCACCGCTGAACCGCGGCCCCGGCCGGGCGGAAACCGTCAGCCGGGTCGGCCGATCGCACTCGCCATCAGCTCCCGCAGAAGCTGTCGCTTGATGGTGCCGTTGGTGGTGGTGGTCTCGCACCACCACCAGCCATCCGCCTGCATCTCCGCGCAGGCGGCGACGAAGCGGTCCGCCACGGCGGCGAACGCGGCCTCGTCGTAGTCCAGACTGAAGATCAGGCGGCCGGTCCCGACCCAGCTCAGCGACAATCCATGCGCCCGCAGGTAGTATTGCAGCATCCAGTTGTAGCGCGACGGCCTGGTGTAGAGGACGGTCCAGATCGACGACAGGTTGGCGACCTGCACCGGCAGGCCGTCGGCGGCGAGCCGCGCGTTCAGCGCCGCCGCACGGCCGTTCCAGCGCGCGTCCAGCCCCTCGTAGAGCTGTCCGATGTCGGGATCATGGAGGCGATGCAGGAACGCGTTCATCGCGCCCATGACCTGGGGATGCGCGTTGAAGGTGCCGCGGGCGAAGCAGATATCCGCCGGTCGGTCGTCGCGGAAGCGTCGCATCAGTGGCGCCGCGCCGCACAGTACGCCGACCGGGAACCCGCCGCCGAGCGATTTGCCATAGGTGATCAGATCGGGCTGCACGCCGAAATAATCCTTGGCGCCACCCGGAGACAACCGAAAGCCTGTGAACACCTCGTCGAAGATGAGAACGATGCCGCTCTCGTCGCAGGCTGCGCGCAGACGCCGCAGCCACGCCGCATAGGCGTCGCGGTCGAACCCGGCGCTGCGGCTGCTGTCCACCAGCATCGAATCCGACGCGGCCGCCTTGTTGGGATGCAGCGCCTGCAGCGGGTTGACCAGCACGCAGGCGATGTCGCGGCGCCGGCGCAGCACGTCGAGCGTCCTCTCCGACATCTCCGCCAGCGTCAGCGTCGACTCCGCCGGCATCGGATTGCCGACCCCAGGCTGCACGTCGCCCCACCAGCCGTGATAGGCGCCACAGAAGCGGACCAGCCGACGGCGGCGCGTATGGTAGCGCGCCAGCCTGACCGCCTGCATCACCGCCTCGGTTCCGGACATGTGGAACGAGACCTCGTCGAGACCGGAAATGGCGCGCAGGCGGGTGACGTTGTCGGCGACCACCGGATGGTAGGCGCCGAGCAGCGCGCCGAGCGCCTGCGTGCGCTCGGCGCCCTCGCGCATGCAGGCCTTGTAGAAATCATGCCCGAACAGATTGACCCCGTAGGAGCCTGTCAGGTCGAAGAATTCGTTGCCGTCGAGATCGGTGACGGTGACGCCCTGGGCGGAGCGGAGGAACGATCCGACCGGCAGCGCCTCGCGCACCGTGCGGCTGAACGGGAACGGGACGCGATAGGCGGCGGTGAATTGCAGATCGGAAATGCCCGCCCGGCTCTCCGCGGTCATCGCGATGGAGGCCGGGAACCGGGCACGATAGAGCGCCGACAGCCGGGCGAAACCGTCCCGCCGGCGACGCGCGATCGCGTCGGGCGCATCGTCGCAGTTGAAGAAGCGCTCGTTCCCGTGAGCATAGAACGGCGTCAGCCCGGCCAGCCGGCGCGACCATCGCGCATGGCCGGTGAGCGAGGGATGCTTGGCGCGCGACAGAGCCAGCCGCGCCCGACCCTTGCCGACCAGCGCGCCGAGCGCCACGCCGGCCGCCAGGACCCGGCCCGCCGACATCATTCCTGCCTGCACCACACGGCCTCCCCTTCGAGAAACGAGACACGGTGATGACGAAAGCTGCGGCGCTGGTAAAGCTCGGTCAAAATGACAGTTTGAATTTCTTCCTGACCAACCGCATCCCGCGTCGCTTCGCCGGCAGGCTGGTCGGGCGGATCAGCAGGAGCGAGAACCGGCTGGTCCGGATCGCGGCACTCTGGGCCTGGCGCGGCTTCACCACGATCGACCTGTCGGACGCGCAGGAAAACCGTTTCCGCAGCATGCACGATCTGTTCACGCGTCGGCTGAGGCCGGGCGCCAGGCCGATCGATCCGGACCCGCAGGCGCTGACCAGCCCGTGCGACGCCATCATCGGCGCGACCGGCACCATCAGCCAGGGCCAGGCGCTGCAGGTGAAGGGAATGCCCTACGCGCTGGCCGAACTGCTCGACGATCCGGCGCTCGCGGCAGGACTGGAGGGCGGCAGCTTCGTCACGCTGCGCCTGACGTCGGCGATGTATCACCGCTTCCACGCGCCGTCCGATTGCCGCGTCACCGCCGTGCGCCATCTGTTCGGCGATTGCTGGAACGTCAACCCGCCGACGCTGCGCCGGGTCGGCCGGCTGTTCTGCCGCAACGAGCGCGTGGTGCTGCGGACGGTGGCGACGCAGACCGGCCGGGAGCTGATCCTGGTGGCGGTGGCGGCGATCCTGGTCTCCGGCATCAGGCTCGGATTCGCCGAACTCGGGCCGCTGCCGCGCGGCACGGTCCGGCGCGACCTCGCGGTCGACGCGGCGCTGGAGAAGGGCGAGGAGATGGGATGGTTCGAGCATGGCTCGACGATCGTCGTCATCGCGCCGGATCGGCTGGTGCTGGCGGACGGGCTGCAGCCGGGCGACCAGGTCCGCATGGGGCAGGCGCTGCTGCGGTTGCCGCCGGATTAGAGCCCCGTCTCGTCAGAACTTCTGGCGGTCGACGATCGCGTTGATGTCGGTTCCGGGCGGCAGGATTCCATAGCTGCGCCCGCCCTGGCCGCCGAGACGGGTGGCGCAGAACGCGTCGGAGACAGCATGCGGGGCATGCCGGACCAGGAGGGCCGCCTGCAGCACCAGCGTCATGGTCTCGGTGATCAGCCTGCCATCCTGCTCGCGCGGATCGGCGAGCATGGTGTCGAACAGCGCGTCGATCGCGGCGTCGAGCGTGGCGTTGCCGCCCCTGGCGAGGTCGAGTTCGGCGCGATAGGCGGCGACCGCCATCGGCTCGCGCGCCAGGGTGCGCAGCACGTCCAGGGCGATCACGTTGCCGGAGCCTTCCCAGATCGCATTCAGCGGCGATTCCCGGAACAGCCGTGGCATCGGCGTCTCCTCGACGTAGCCGGCGCCGCCATGACACTCCATGCACTCCGCGACGAAGCCGGGCACGCGCTTGGTCAGCCAGTATTTGCCGAGCGCCGTGGTCAGCCGTCCGAACGCACGCTCGGGGCCTGGCCTGGCGGCGAAATCGCGCGCCAGCCTGGCGGTCAGCACCACCGCCGCCTCGTATTCGAGCGCCAGGTCGGCGATCACGCGCTGCATCAGAGGCTGGTCGATCAGCGTTTTCTGGAACGCGCGCCGGCTGCCGACATGGTTGACCGCCTGGGCCAGCGCCATCCGCATCAGACCGAGCGAGCCGGCGCAGCAGCCGAGCCTGGTGTGATGCACCATCTCGATGATCACCTTCACGCCGCGCCCCTCCTCGCCGAGCAGGAAGCCGGTGGCGTCGTGGTATTCGATCTCCGCGGACGCGTTGGATCGGTTGCCGAGCTTGTCCTTCAGCCGCATGATCGCGATGCCGTTGCGCGCGTCGTCGACGATGCGCGGCACCAGGAAGCAACTCAGCCCGGACGCGGTCTGCGCCAGGGTCAGGAACCCGTCGCTCATCGGCGCCGAACAGAACCATTTATGGCCGACCAGGCGGTAGCGGCCGTCGGCCTGATCGACCGGGGCGGCACGGGTGCTGTTGGCGCGGACGTCGCTGCCGCCCTGCTTTTCCGTCATCGCCATGCCGACGGTGATGCCGGCCTTGTCCGCGATCGGGCGCAGCGGCGCGTCGTAGGCGCCGGCGACGATCCGGTCGGCCCAGAGCCGGCCGATGCCGGGATGGTCGCGCAGCGCCGCGACCGCGGCGTAGGTCATGTTGATCGGGCACACCACGCCGGCCTCCGCCTGGGTGAACAAGGCGGCCATGGCGAGATGGGCGACATGCGCGCCGGGCTCGGCGGTGCTCCAGGACAGGCTGTGGATCCGGTGTTCCATCGCCAGCCGCATCAGCGCGTGATAGGCGGGATGGAACCGCACCTCGTCGAGACGGCGGCCGTAGCGGTCGAAGCCGATCAGCTCGGGCGGGTTGCGGTTGGCAAGTTCGCCGGCCTCGAGGATGTCCTCCGAGCCGAGCACCGCGCCCAGCGTCTCGAGGCGGCGGTCAAGCCACGGCCCGGCCTCGCGCAGCACCGCCTCGCGCAGCGGCCGGTCGATCGCATACAGGTTATGGCCGGCGAACCGATCCGGCTGGTTGGTGACGTCGTGGGTCGCGAGAGTCGAGACCGGCGCGAACGGGGTCATGGGCGGACGTCCTTGTTCGGACCTCCGCCCGTCCTAGCACCGGAACGCCGCGTCAGAAATGGATCGCGCGGCCCCAGGCGTCCAGCACCGCCTCGTGCATGGTCTCGCTGACGGTCGGATGCGGGAACACCGTATGCATCAGCTCGGCCTCGGTGGTCTCCAGGGTGCGGGCGATGACGTAGCCCTGTATCAGTTCGGTGACCTCGGCGCCGACCATGTGGGCGCCGAGCAGCTCGCCGGTCTTGGCGTCGAACACGGTCTTCACCATGCCCTCCGGCTCGCCCATGGCGATCGCCTTGCCGTTGCCGATGAACGGGAAGCGGCCGACCTTGACCGCCCTGCCCGCTTCCTTCGCCTTGGCCTCGGTCCAGCCGACGCTGGCGACCTGGGGGCGGCAATAGGTGCAGCCGGGAATGTTGGTCCAGTCGATCGGATGCACGGGCTCGCCGGCGATCTTCTCGACGCAGAGCACGCCCTCGTGGCTGGCCTTGTGCGCGAGCCAGGGCGGTCCGGCGAGATCGCCGATCGCATACACGCCGGGCTCGCCGGTGGCGCAGAACGGATCGATCGCAACATGCGTCTTCTCGACCACCACCCGGGTGCCTTCGAGGCCGATCTTCTCCACGTTGCCGACGATGCCGACCGCGGAGATCACGGTATCGACCGAGAGGGTCTCGGACTTGCCGCCGGCCTCGATGACGATCGAGACGCCGCCGTCCTTCTTCTCGGCCTTGCCAATCTTCGCGCCGGTGAGGATCCGGATGCCCTGCTTCTCGAACTGCTTGCGGGCGAAGGCGGCGATCTCCTCGTCCTCGACGGGAAGGATCCGGTCGACCACTTCCGCGACGGTCACCTCCGCGCCCATGTTGCGGTAGAAGCTGGCGAACTCGATGCCGATCGCCCCGGAGCCGATCACCAGCAGCTTGCCTGGCATCCGCTTCGGCACCATCGCCTCGCGATAGGACCAGACCAGGTCGCCGTCCGGCTCCAGGCCGGGCAGCACCCGGGCGCGGGCGCCGGTGGCGAGGATGACGTGCTTGGCGGTCAGGGCGGCGACCGGCTTGCCGTCCTTCGAGACGGCGACCTTGTGTTTCTCGCCGGTCTTTCCGTCGAGCGCGCCGTGGCCGTCGAACACCGGAACCTTGTTCTTCTTGAGCAGATGACCGACGCCGGATGCAAGCTGCTTGGAGATCTTGCGCGAGCGCTGCACCACCTTGTCGAGATCGAAGGTGATGTTGTCGGCGGAGAAACCGAACTCGCCGAGATTGTGCAGCAGATGGTTCACTTCCGCGGAGCGCAGCAGCGCCTTGGTCGGGATGCAGCCCCAGTTCAGGCAGATCCCGCCGAGATGGGTGCTCTCGACGACCGCCACCTTGAGCTTCAACTGCGCGGCGCGGATCGCCGCGACATAGCCGCCGGGGCCGCCGCCGATGACGACGAGATCGAAGTCTGTATCGGCCATGTTCAGATCACCAAGCTCAGCGGATGTTCGACCACGGACTTGAACACCGACACCCATTCCGCGGCCAGCGCGCCGTCGACGGCACGATGGTCGACCGACAGGGTGGCGGTCATGATGGTGGCGATGTCCAGACGGTCGCCGTTCGCGTCCGAACGCACGACCGGCCGCTTCTCGCTGGCGCTGACGGCCAGGATCCCGGATTGCGGCGGGTTGATGATGGCCGAGAACGCCTTGACGCCGAACATGCCCATGTTGGAGATCGAGAAGCCGCCGCCCTGGAACTCTTCCGGCTTCAGCTTGCCCTCGCGGGCGCGCTTGATCAGGCCGCGCGCCTCGTGGCTGATCTGGGCGAGCGACTTCTTCTCGGCGCTGCGCACGATCGGGGTGATGAGGCCGGACGGCGCCGAAACGGCGACCGAGATGTCGACATCCTCGTATTCGAGGATCGCCGCATCGGTGTAGGTGGCGTTGACCTTGGGCACGCGCTTGAGCGTCACGGCGCAGGCCTTGATCAGCATGTCGTTGACCGACAGCTTGAAGCCGTCCTCGCCGTCCGGCGCGGCGGCGTTGAGCTGGGTGCGGAGCCCGAGCAGCGCATCCATCTCGACGTCGATGGTGACGTAGAAATGCGGGATGAACTGCTTGGCTTCCGACAGGCGCCTGGCGATCACGCGACGCACGCCGCTGTTCGGGACGACGCGATGCGGCGCGGTGATCGGCGCCATCGGCGACGGGCCGGTGCCGGCCGC
>CAIMSN010000017.1 GCA_903844135.1 uncultured Rhodospirillales bacterium
AACAGTCCGGCCATCCACGCGATCACCGCGATCACGTGGAAGGATTTTTCCCACAGCAGCCACGGCGCCAGGCTGGCGAGGGTCATATCTGCCGCACCGCGTCGACCAGCTGTCCGACATGCTCGGGCGGGGTCTGCGGCAGCACGCCATGGCCGAGATTGAACACGTGCGGCCGGCCACGCATCGAGTCCCGGATCGCCTGCGCCTCGGCGACCAGGCTCTCGCCGCCCGCCAGCAGGCAGAGCGGATCGAGATTGCCCTGCAGCGCCACCGTCTCCGGCACCAGGGCCGCCGCCAGCGACAGGTCCGCTGCGGTATCCAGCGCCATCGCATCGATCCCGGTGCCGTGCGCGTAGCGCCCGACCAGCAGCCCGCCCAGCCTCGGGAAGCCGACGATCGGCACGCCGGGATGGCGCCGCCTGATCTCGTCGACGATCCGCCGGGTCGGCGCGATCACGTGCCTGGCGAACTGCGACGGCGGCAGCAGCCCGGCCCAGCTATCGAACAGCATCACCGCCTCCGCCCCGGCCGCGATCTGGTCGCACAGCATGGTCGCCGTCGCCTCGGAGAGGAGCTCGATCAGCCTGTCGAACAGGGCCGGCTCGGCATAGGCCATCCGCCTGACCTCGGCGAACTCCTTCGACCCGCCGCCCTCGACCATGTAGCAGGCCACCGTGAACGGCGATCCCGCGAAACCGATCAGCGTCGTGGCGCCAGGCCTGGCGGCGCCGAGCAGGCCGGGCGTTTCCGGCGTATCGAACGACCGGCGCAGCCGGCGCAGCGTCTCCATCACCGGCGCCGTGGCCTCGGCGACGCGCTCCGGTCTGAGCCGGTCCAGGTCGGCCGCCGTCCTGATCGGCTCGAGCACCGGTCCGACGCCTTCGACGAACCGCAGCGACTGCCCCATCGCCCAGGGCAGGATCAGGATGTCGCTGAACAGGATCGCCCCGTCCATCGCATACCGGCGGATCGGCTGCAGGGTGATCTCGGTGGCGATGTCGGGCGTCATGCAGCGGGTGATGAAATCCGCCTGCGCCCGCAGCGCGCGGAATTCCGGCAGGTATCGTCCAGCCTGGCGCATCAGCCAGACCGGCGGCGGCCAGACCGCCTCGCCATGCAGCACACGCAGCAATGTCTTGTCGGTCATGCCCGCAGATCGCTCCCTGGTGGGTCCGGCCGGAGCGCCTCGCAGCGCCCCGATCGTCCCGGTATGCCAAGGTCTAATCATGAAAGAAGAAGAAGAAAATGGCGGGAGTCCTAGAGGGGCCTGTGGATGTCGGGGTACCCGGTTGGTCGGAAACGTACCCCGCCTTGTCCACAGCAAGGATCCGCCGCAGCCTCCTGTTCCGGCAGCTATTTTCCAACTTGTCCCTAATTCGGCGTCGCCGGCCTGTGTACAACGCCCGGGTTCCCGCGGGCGTACCCGTCATCCCCATGACTCGGTACCCCTCGGGGCAGGCACCGATTCCACCCCCATGTACCCCAGGACTCCCGCACCCATGACGAACCCGATCCAGGCCGCGACTCCGGCGCTCGTTCTGGCCAGCGCGTCGGAGTCGCGTCTCGCCCTGTTGCGCTCGGCCGGGCTCGCGGTGACCGCTCTTCCATCCTCGCTCGACGAGCAGCCGATCAAGCGATCGACGCCGGATGCCGCCGCGGCCGCGATGCTGCTCGCCGAGGCCAAGGCGGCCGCGCTCGACACGCGCGAGCCTGGCGCGCTGATCCTCGGCGCCGACCAGATCCTGACCTGCGACGGTCGCAGTTTCGACAAGCCGGCCGATCTGGCGGAGGCCGCCTCGCACCTGCGCGCGCTGCGCGGCCGCACCCACGCGTTGCAGACCGCCCTGGTCTGCCGGCGTGGCGGCCGCACGCTTTGGCGTCATCTCGCCACCCCGACCCTGTCGATGCGGCCGGTCTCCGACCGTTTCATCGAGTCCTACCTGGCGCTCGAGGGCGAGCGCGTCCTGTCGAGCGTCGGTGCCTATCGGCTGGAAGGTCCCGGCGCGTTGTTGTTCGAGGCGACCCAGGGCGAGCACGCCGCCATCCTTGGGCTGCCACTGCTCGCCCTGTTCGGGTTCCTGCGCGCCGAGGGCGTGCTTCTCGACTGAGCGTCCCGGCTCTTGCCACCTCGGCAACGCACGGCTATATGCCCGCCACCCAAGGGCGCGCCCGATCGCGGACCGCCCCCCGGAACACGGGGCCGTAGCTCAGTTGGGAGAGCGCCTGAATGGCATTCAGGAGGTCAGGGGTTCGATTCCCCTCGGCTCCACCAGTTCCGAACAGTCGATTTTCGGATTGCCGCTTGCGCGGTCGGGGACCGCTCGAACCCAGGACTGATCCCGGACTCGCCGGATCGGACCGGCCGGACACGGAGACTGACGGGTCGACTGCTAGAAGGGTTTGCTGGGCAGGAATTTGCCGTCCAAGGTGACCACTGCCCTGTGACCGCCTTCCGGATCAACCTCCTTGCGCAGCGCGATCCTGAAATTGATGGCACTCATGATTCCGTCGCCGAAATGCTCGTGAAGCAGAGCCTTGAGCGCCGGTCCGTAGACCATCATCATCTCGTGGAACCGGTAGAGGGTGGGGTCCGACGGTGGACCTCCTGTCGCGTCGCCGCGCAGGGGGATGCGCTGCAGGAGGAGAGTGTCCGCCTCGCTCAAGCCGAGCAGGTCGGCGACCGCCTCAGCCGCAGCTTCTGGCAGCGGGTGCTGCCCCAGGAGCGCGGACGTCACGAAGATCTCGCTGTACGGTGTGGACGCGGCGATTTCACTCCAGGTCAGACCTTTCGAGGCCTTGGCCTCCAGAGCCCGCTCGGCCAGCCCTTTGCGGGGTCCCTGATCGACGTCGCATTCCATGACCACGCGCTCCTCGATGGTTGCTTCACGCTACGGTGCAGACAGACCGCGCCATTCGCAATTATAAGCTGCTGAGTGCCGGCTGTCGCAGATCAGGGACGTTTCACGAGGATTGCGGGTCAGGGGTTCGTTTCCCTCCACTCCACCGGCGCTCGGACCGACCAGGCACAAAATGCCGCCCGGTTAATCTCGCTTTAGCAACTCGCTGTCATTCTCGACGCGACGGCATCCTGCCGCGCCGAGGATACAGATCATGACTCGCAACCGGTTCCGCGATCCGTTTCGATGAAGCCGATCCTGGACGGCCTGCGGGCGCTCGGCGTCGCCAAGCTCGCGGCGATGGGCATCGTCGCGGTCGGCATCCTGGCCATGCTCGGCGTGCTGGTGTCGCAGGGCGGCAGCCATCCTCAGATGGCGCTGCTCTACGGCGATCTCGATCTGCGCGAGGCCGGCCAGATCGCCGATCAGCTCGACAAGGCACACATCCAGCATACGCTGGGCGGACAGGACGATCGCATCCTGGTCCCGGCGGATCAGGTGGCTGGCGCGCGTCTCCTGCTCGCCAAGTCCGGTCTGCCGTCCGGCGGATCGGTCGGCTACGAGATATTCGATCGCGGCGACAATCTGACCGCCACCCAGTTCGAACAGACCATCAACCAGACGCGGGCGCTGGAGGGCGAGCTGTCCCGCTCGATTCGCCTGATCGCCGGCGTGCGCGCCGCCCGGGTCCATCTCGTGCTGCCGCACCGCGAGCCGTTCGCCAGCGAGCAGGTCGCCGCACAGGCCAGCGTGCTGTTGTCGATGTCCGGCGCCATGCGGATGGATCCCGAAGGCGTCCAGGCGGTGATCAACCTCGTCGCCGCGGCGGTGCCCGGCCTGCGGCCGCAGAACATCGCGATCATCGACAATCGCGGCACCGTGCTGGCCCGCGCCGGCAGCCCGTCGGGCGTCGACGGCAGCCTCGCCACGGTGGACGAGCAGCGGCACGCCACCGAGCTGCGCCTCGCCCGCGCTGTCGAGGAGATGCTCGAACCCTCGCTCGGCGCCGATCACGTCCGGGCGGAGGCTGCGGTCAGCATGAACACCGACCAGGTGCGCGAGACCAGCGAGACCTACGATCCCAATCAGCAGGTGCTGCGCAGCCAGCAGACCGTGAGCGACAAGAACCGGAGCATCGAGGCCGACGCCAGCACCTCGGTGCAGAACAACCTCCCCAACGCGCCCGCCCCGCCAACCCCCTCCGGCAGCCAGCAGGACCGCCAGGAAGAGACCAACAACTACGAGATCGGCAAGGTGGTCCGCACCCTGGTGCAGGACCAGCCGCGCCTGTCCCGCATCAGCCTGGCGGTCATGGTCGACGGCATCGTCGGCCGGGACGCCGATGGCAAGCCGAGCTGGCAACCGCGCGGCAAGGACGAGCTCGACCGCATCGCGACACTGGTCAAGAGCGCGATCGGCTACGACGAAAAGCGGGGAGATAACGTCAGCGTAGTCTCGATGCCGTTCACCGACCATGCGGTCGACACGCCAACCGTCCAGGCCGGTCTGTTCGGCCTCAAGTTCGACCATTTCGACCTTCTTCATCTCGGCCAGAACCTGATGCTCGGCTTGTTCATGCTGGCCGCCCTGCTGTTCGTGGTGCGGCCGATGGTCAATCGTCTCACCGAGGCGGCGCCGGCCGGATCGAGCCATGGCGGGCTGGTCACCGGTCCGGACCGCCTGGCGCGTCCTGCGCTCGCCGGGCCTGTCAATGACGCGCTCGACCAGCTCGCCGCTCCGGACGACGACGAATTGATCAGCGTCGCCAACGTCAGTGGCCGTCTGCGCGCCGCGTCGCTGCGTCAGATCGTGACCCTGGTCAATCAGCATCCCGAGGAAAGCCTCAACATCGTTCGCGGCTGGCTCGCCAAGGAGGCCGGCTCATGAGCACGCGACAGCTCGCTGGCATGCAACGGGCCGCCATTTTCATGCTCGCCCTCGGCGAGGAGCAATGCGCCCAGCTCTTCTCGATGATGCACGAGGAGGAGATCAAGGACATCTCCCTGGCGATGTCGCAGCTCGGCAGCATCTCATCCGAAGCCGTCGAGAGCGTCTGCACCGACTTCTCCCAGAGCATCACGTCGGCGGGGATGCTGGTCGGCAGCTTCGACAATACGGAACGCCTGTTGCAGAAGTCGCTCTCCAGGGAGCGCGCCGCCCAGATCATGGACGAGATCCGCGGCCCGGCGGGACGGACCATGTGGGACAAGCTCGGCAACGTCAACGAAGCCGTGCTCGCCAACTATCTCAAGAACGAATACCCGCAGACGGTCGCCGTGGTGCTGGGAAAGGTCCGTCCCGGACACGCCGCCCGCGTGCTCAGCCTGCTGCCGGACGGTTTCGCCCTGGAGGTCGTGATGCGCATGCTGCGCATGGAAAGCGTGCAGAAGGACGTGCTCGACAGCGTGGAAAAGACATTGCGGTCGGAGTTCATGTCGAACCTGGCGCGCAGCACCCGGCGTGACAGTCACGAACTCATCGCCGAGATCTTCAATAATCTCGATCGCCAGGTCGAGAGTCGCTTCATGTCCGCACTCGAGGAGCGCAACCGCGAGGCGGCGGAACGGGTGAAATCGCTGATGTTCACGTTCGACGATCTCGCGCGCCTCACACCGGCCGCGGTGTCGACGCTGATGCGATCGGTCGAGAAGGAGAAACTGCCGATCGCGCTCAAAGGTGCCTCCGAGGATATTCGAACGCTGTTTCTCGGCTGTCTCAGCGAGCGCGCCGCCAAGCTGCTGCGCGACGACATCGCAGCGCTCGGTCCGGTCCGGCTGCGCGATGTCGAGGAGGCGCAGACGCAGATCGTCCTGATAGCCAAGGAACTCGGATCTCAAGGCGAGATCGAGATCAATGAGCGTCAGGAAGAGCAGATGATCGGTTGAGCAGCGTGATGTCTGGACATCGCCATCCGCTCTCGGGCGTTCTGTACGCGGAGGATTTCGATCTGCCGGAACAGGGGCACCCGTCTGCCTGCGCTTTTCGGTCCGCGTCGCCGTCTCCGGAGCCGGTGGATCGGTCTCCGGGCGACCCGCCTATCGCCCTGGAGCCGACCTTCAGCCTCACCGACCTGCAGAGCGCCACCGAACGTGCGATCGCCGAAGGCCGGTCACTCGAACGCGAGGCGCTGGCGCGGGACATGGCGGCGCGCAGGATCGAGGCGCTGGGCCGGATCGAAGCGGCGTTGCGCGACGGCGCGGCGCGGAACGCGACGATCGCGGCCGCCGCCGCCGAGGCGACCGCGAACGCCGTGTTGGCGGCGGTCGGCGCGATCCTGCCGCATATCGCCGCCTCGAACGCGCTGTGCGAGGTGTCCGCGCTGATGACGTTGCTTGTCCCGGCGATGGAGCGCGAGGCGACACTACAGATCCGCGCCAACCCGGCGATGATCGAGCCGTTGCGAAAGGATTTGGCAACCGTTGCCATGGCATCGTCGATCCAACTCGAATGGGTCGCGATCGAGAGCATGACGGCAGGCGACGTGGCCGTCAGATGGCAGGACGGCATGATGATCCGCGATACGCGCTCGCTCTGCGCCGAGATCGGCGCCCTGCTGGCCCCATCCGCCAGTGGCTCCGGCCAAGGATGCGCGCCCGGGCTCGGCGCCATGACTGGCCTGGGGCTCCCGATGCCCGAACCGACTCAGGAATGAAAGACGTCTCCGGCATGACCAGCGATCTCGAACTGACCGAACTGGCCGATACGACCCTGGTCTCCGAGACCGGAGTGCCGCGCAACGCCCAGGATCTGGAGGCTGTCTACGACATCCCCGTCACCGTCAGCGCGGTGCTCGGCAAATCCACCATGCAGGTCAGTCAGCTTCTCAAGCTTGGCCGCGGCGCGGTGGTCGAGCTCGATCGCAAGCTCGGCGAGGCGATCGATATCTACGTCAACAACCGTCTGATCGCACGCGGTGAGGTGGTGATGGTCGACGACAACCGCCTCGGCGTGACCATGACCGAAATCATCAAGTCCGAGCGCGGCTTCTGAGATGCGCGTCCTGATCGTCGGATCTCTCGGCGGCGAACTCGGCCGCGCGGCGCAGATCGCCGCCGCGCGCGGCGCGGAGCTCGACCATACCGATAATGCCGACGCAGCCCTGTCGCGCCTGCGTCGCGACGCCAGGGTCAATCTGGTGCTGTGCGAACTGGGGCAGCCGATCGGTGACCTCGTCCGAGGCCTGGCACTAGAACGCATCGCCGTGCCGGTGATCGCCTGCGGTCTCGAGGACGATCCGGAGGCCGCGGTGCAGGCGGTTCGCGACGGTGCGCAGGATTTCCTGCCGCTGCCGCCCGATCCGGAACTGATCGCTGCCATCCTCGAAGCGGCGTCGGGGGAAAGCCACGCGATGATCGCGCGCGATCCCGCCATGCTGGCGACGGTGCGGCGCGCGGAACAGATCGCCAGATCCGATGCCTCCGTGCTGATCACTGGTGAATCCGGCACCGGCAAGGAGATCCTCGCGCGGCACGTTCATCGCCGCTCGCGTCGGGCGCACGGCCCGTTCATCGCGTTGAACTGCGCGGCGATCCCCGAGCATCTGCTGGAAAGCGAGCTGTTCGGGCACGAGAAGGGCGCGTTCAGCGGCGCGATCGCGCGGCGCATCGGCCGGTTCGAGGCAGCGTCCGGCGGGACCCTCCTGCTGGACGAGATCAGCGAAATGGATGTTCGCCTGCAGGCCAAGCTGCTGCGCGCGATCCAGGAACGAGAGATCGACCGGCTCGGCGGCCAGGCTCCGGTTCAGGTCGACGTTCGGATCCTGGCGACCAGCAATCGCGACCTTCGCGAGGAGGCCGCCTCCGGGCGCTTTCGCGAGGATCTCTATTTCCGGCTCAACGTGGTCGGGCTCGAAATCCCGCCATTGCGCAGCCGTCCCGGCGATATCGCCGTGCTCGCCGCGCATTATGTCCGCCACTACGCCCACGCCAACGGCATCGCTCCGCCGGAACTGCCGGAGGCCGCCTTGTCCTGCCTGCTCGCGCACGGGTGGCGCGGCAACGTGCGCGAACTCGAGAACCTGATGCACCGGGCGGTGCTTCTGGCCGATCAGGGCAGGATCGATCCGGCGCATCTCGGGCTGGAGCAGGGCGTGGCGCGAGCGGCGCCCGTCTCCGCGCCCGCCTGCGCGCCCGTCTCCACGCCGCCCTGCGCACCTGGCGGTGTCGCCGGGCTGGTCGGGCAGCGCATGGATGCAGTCGAGCAGGCCTTGATCATCGAGACGCTGTGCAGCACGGCGGGCAACCGCACCCATGCGGCGACGATTCTCGGCATCTCGATCCGCGCGCTTCGCAACAAGCTGCGCGACTACGCCAGTCAGGGCGTCTCGGTTCCGCCGCCGATGGCCGGCATGGTGGCCTGAGCCGTGACCGAGACCGCGATCGCGACGGTCCCCGGCCCCCGACGTGGGCTGGCGATGCCGAAACTGTCCCTCCCGGGCGGGCGGTGGCGCGAGTACGTGCCGGGAACCGACGTCGGCCTCGCGCTGGCGGTGGTCGCCCTTCTCTCGGTGCTGGTGCTGCCGCTGCCGACCGTGATCCTCGATCTCGGCCTGGCCCTGTCGGTGACCGCCTCCGTGCTGGTGCTGATGGTCGCGCTGTTCCTGAAGCGGCCCCTCGACTTCACCAGCTTTCCGACGCTGCTTCTCCTCACCACCCTGCTGCGCCTCTCTCTCGAGGTCGCGACCACCCGTCTCATCCTCAGCCATGGCAACGAGGGTCCGACCGCCGCCGGGCACGTGGTGGCCGCGTTCGGTGGCTTCCTGATGGGCGGCGACGTCGTGATCGGGCTGATCCTGTTCACCATCCTGCTGGTGGTGAATTTCATGGTCATCACCAAGGGGTCCGGCCGTATCGCCGAGGTCGCGGCGCGTTTCAGCCTGGATGCGATGCCGGGCAAGCAGATGGCGATCGACGCCGAGCTGTCGGCGGGCGCGATCACCGACAAGGTTGCCAGGCTGCGTCGACGCGAGCTCGAGGAGGAGAGCGGGTTCTACGGCGCGATGGATGGTGCCGCGAAATTCGTCCGCGGCGATGCGATCGCCTCGCTGCTCATCACCGTGATCAACATCTTCGGCGGGCTGGCGATCGGGCTCGGCCGGCACGGCATGGCCTTCTCCGATGCGGCGTCGACCTTCACGACCCTGACGGTGGGCGATGGGCTCGTCTCGCAGATTCCGGCCCTGCTGGTCTCCACCGCGTCAGGTATCGTCGTCACCAAGGGCGGAACCGAAGGTGCCGCCGACGTGGCGCTGGTACGCCAGCTCGGCGGCAATCCGAAGCCGATGGCGATGGCGGCCGGCGCTGCGGTGCTGCTCGCCTTGATGCCCGGTCTTCCGGCGCTGCCGTTCCTGGCGCTTGGCGGTCTGGCCGCAGCGGGCGCCTGGATGCGCAGCAGGTCGCCGGTGAAGGTCGAGCTCGAGGAAGAGGCCGCCTCGATCCTCTCCAGCGCGCCCAGCGAGCCGCCGATCGCCGAGGCGATGCGGATCGACATGATCCGTCTGGAACTCGGCTACGGTCTGCTGCCGCTCGCCGGCGGCGATCAGCCGAAACTGACCGACCAGATCAAGGCGCTCAGACGGACGATCGCCAGCGAGATGGGGTTCGTGCTGCCTCCGGTCCGCATCCAGGACAACATGCAGCTCGGCGCCGACAGCTATGCGATCCGAATCAAGGAGATCCAGACCGGAACGGGAACGTTGCGTCCGAATTCGTTTCTGGTGATGGATCCGCGCGGCGGCGTGCCGGATCTTCCCGGAGAAAAGACCACCGAGCCGGCGTTCGGACTCGCAGCACTCTGGGTCGATGCCGCGCATCGCGAGGAGGCGATGTTCCGCGGCTGCACGGTGGTCGATCCGGTCAGCGTTCTGACGACGCATCTGACGGAAGCCGTGCGCGAGACGATGGCGGAATTGCTTTCCTATTCCGAGACGCAGAAGCTTCTCGACGAACTGCCGCGCGAGCAGCAGAAATTGGTCGCCGACCTGATCCCGTCGCAGATCTCGATGGGCGCCGTGCAACGCGTACTGCAGAGTTTGCTGACGGAGCGGGTCTCGATCCGCGATCTGCCGACCATCCTGGAAGGTATTCAGGAAGGGTGCGGTGCCGGACTGCGCGCCGTCCCGCTGCTGGCCGCCCATGTGCGTGTCAGGCTCGCTCGGCAGATCAGCGACGCGCTGGTGGGCGGCGGCGGCTACATTCCTCTCATCCCACTTTCGCCGGAGTGGGAGGAAGCCTTCCTCGACAGCCTGATCGGACCGCCTGAGGATCGTCAACTGGCGATGGCGCCGAGTCGGCTGAACGAATTCATCGTCCGCCTGCGCGCCGCTCTCGATGCTGCCGCCATGGCAGGCGAGTCCCCTGTGATCCTGACCAGCACCGGTATCCGGCTGCCGGTGCGGGCGATCGTCGAGCGGCTGCGTCCGGCGACGCCGGTCCTGGCGCAGGCGGAAATCTTTCCGCGCGCCCGCATCCGAACCATCGGCACGATATGAACCGGGTCTGCTCCCATGCGCATTAAGGTCTATCGCGCCGCGACGATCGCCCTGGCAATGGCCGAAATCAGGGATGCGCTCGGACTGGACGCGCTGATCCTGTCGACGGCCACCCTGGATGGCGGCGTCGAGGTCACCGCTGCGCTGGAGACCGAAGACGAGCCAGGACTCCTGTCGCCGCTCCACGGCGTGATGCCCGTCGACCCGAGATGGGACGAGGCGATCGGCATCAAGCCGGTGCCGGACCGGCCCTGGGCGCGCCACAATCTTCCCGCGGACCTGGCGGCGGCGCTGGGCCACGAGCCGGTCGAGGCGGCCTGTGCCCGGCTGTTCCGTTTCGGCCGGATTCCGATCTCGTCCGGCGAGGCTCCGACGATGCTGGTCGGACCTCCAGGCGTCGGCAAGACGCTCACCATTGCCAAGCTCGCGGCGCGGCTGGTTCTGGATGGCCACACGCCGATGGTCATCACCGCCGACGAGCAGAGAGCCGGCGCCGTCGAGCAGTTGGCCGGCTTCACCCGTCTGCTCGGCCTGACCCTGATCGCCGCCGGTCGGCCGGAAACCCTGGGACGCGCGCTCGCACGGCGCGCGGCGAAGGCTCCGGTGCTGATCGACGCGCCCGGCCTCGATCTCCAGGATCCCGGGCAGCATCGTCTCATGACCGACCTGCTGTCCGCATCAGGAGCCAAGCCGGTGCTGGTGCTGGCGGCCGGCGGCGATCCCTGCGAGGCGGCCGAAATCGCCATGGACCATGCGTCGACGGGTGCGCGGCATCTCCTGGCGACCAGACTCGATCGAAATGGCCGTCTCGGCGGAATTCTGGCCGCCGCCTGGGCGGCCGATCTGATCCTCACCGAGGCCGGGACCAGCCCGTCCGTCGCCGGAGGGCTGGAGCCGCTCTCCGCCGGGTGCCTTTCGCTTCGGCTCTGTCGCGATCGCGGGCACGTCACGCCCGTCCGGCCGCAGCGCGACGCGGCGTTCGACGATGGCGGCGACGTTCCCCACGCGGACCCGCTTGCCATCCATATCGCCGCCCAGGCCGGCGCAGCCCGCGCATCCTCTCGCCCGACTTTTTGGAAGACGCTTCCATGATGGACATGACCCAGAGCATGTATCCCGTCCCTGGCGATCCCTTGCCGCCGGCAGTCAGGGCGCCGTCCGGCCTGCGCATGATCGCCGTCGCGTCGGGAAAGGGCGGGGTCGGCAAGACCTGGCTGTCGATTGCCCTGGCGCAAGGTCTGGCCCTTCGCGGCAAGCGCGTCCTGCTTGTGGATTGCGATCTGGGTCTGGCCAACATCGACATCCAGCTCGGGCTCATGCCGCCCCACGACCTCGCGGCCGTTCTTGTCGGACGACGCAGTCTGAAGGACGTGATCATCACCCACGCTCCGGCCGCGCTGCCGAATGGCGCGTTCGATATCCTGCCGGGACGGTCCGGCGCGGCATCGCTGGCCGTCCTCGATCTCGCGATCCTGGGCCGCCTGCTCGACGCGATACGGCGCCTGCAGGGCTACGACACGGTGCTGCTCGATCTCGGAGCCGGCATCGATCCGGCGACCCGGTTCCTGGCCGCCGCGGTCGACACGCTCCTGGTCGTCTCGACCGACGAGCCGACAGCGCTCGCAGACGCCTACGCCGTTCTGAAACTGCAGGCCAGAGACCGTCGCGCAAGGGATGATCGCGCGCTCGACGCAGACGTCCGCCTGGTCATCAATCAGTGCAGTTCGGCCGCGAGCGGCCGGCGGACCTATGCCGTGCTGGCGCGGGCCTGCGGCACGTTTCTCGGCAAGGCGCCCAGCCTGGCCGGCATCGTCCGTCGCGACGGTCGCGTACCGGAATCGATCCGGCGTCAAACCACGATCCTTTTGCGGCACCCCAATGCCCAGGCCGCCGAGGATGTCGGCAGGCTGGTCGACGCGCTGCTCAGGTGATGGCCGCTCGTCGCGATGGCGCCTCGACTGCGTCCGGCAATGCAACCTTGAGGGGTCGTTGCGCGATGTGCTCGCATGCAGTCCGTTCGACACCCCTCCGGCCCTGAGCGTCGCGCGAACGGATCCGAGCGGTCGCCCCTGTTCGACGCCTGGCTGCAGTCGGCGCTGCAGGAAAAATTCGACGACACTCTGGACGAGACATTGCCCGAGGAACTGCTCGACCTCCTGTCCGAGCGGCCCGGATCGCGCGCGGATCACTGATCGCTGCGATTTCGTGCTACGGGATGGCATGACAACCGGTCGAGTGAGACGGTACCCCATGCGCGTCAGCGTGATCCAAATGTCGCCAACGAGCGACAAGCGCCGAAACATCGATCAGGCCAGGGAATTGGTCGGACGCGCGGCCATGCTGGACCGCCCCGATCTCGTGATCCTGCCCGAGGTCTGGACCTGCCTGGGTGGCACGGCTGCGCAGAAGCACGACGCCGCGGAAACGATACCGCCGATCGGAAGCGCCCATGGCGGCGGTGACGCGATCGTCGCCTTGCGCGAAATGGCTGCGGCGCATGGCGTGTTCGTCCATGGAGGATCGATCGGCGAACGCGATGGCGACAAGCTGCTCAATACCACGGTCATCGTCGCGCCCGACGGCGCGTTGCGCGCGCGATACAGCAAGATCCATCTGTTCGACATCGTCACGCCCGATGGTCAGGGTTACCGCGAGAGCCAGACGTATCGTGCTGGCGACGCGGTGGTCACGGTTCCACTGGAGGGACGCTTCGGCGCGATCCGACTGGGGCTCGCGATCTGCTACGATCTCCGCTTCAGCGAATTGTTCCGTCAGCTCCGCGACCAGGGAGCCGACCTGATCGCGTTGCCGGCGGCCTTCACCGCCGAGACCGGCGCAGCGCATTGGGAACCCCTGCTGCGCGCGCGCGCCATCGAGACGCAATGCTGGATCGCCGCGGCCGGAACGGTCGGTCCGCATCAGGATGCGGATGGTCACAAACGTCTCACCTATGGGCATTCGATGGTGATCGACCCGTGGGGTGTCGTGGTCGCTCAGGCATCGGCGGGACCGGGATTGACGACGGCGTCGATCGACGACGCGCTTACCCGGCGGGTGAGGGCGTCGATACCGATGGCGGACCATCGGCGTCTCCGATGACCCAGCCGGTCCGGACCGGGGAGATACGGTCAGCTTTCTGGTCGCCGGAAACAGTGCTCACACGTCTGGCGTTCGTGGCGGCTCCCAACCAGTTGGCGCAAGACTGCCTGGCCCAAATGACCGAGCGCTACGGAAACGTCCCCGTCGAGCAGGCGGAGGTGGTCATCTGCCTGGGCGGCGACGGTTTCATGCTGGAGACCTTGCATACGGTCCTGATGCGCGACACCCCGGTCTACGGGATTAACTGCGGCTCAGTCGGCTTTCTGATGAACCCGCTGGCCGAGGACGACCTGCCATCGCGGCTGGTCCGAACCCAGGCGGCGATCCTGCACCCGCTGCGCATGCACGCTGTGACCCAGTCCGGGGTCGTCGAGGAAGCGGTCGCGCTGAACGATGTGTTCCTGTTCCGGCAGACGCGCCAGGCCGCGAAGATCCAGATCGTCGTCGATGGTCGGGTGCGCCTCGCGGAGCTCGTCTGCGACGGCATCCTCATTTCGACGCCTGCCGGTTCGACGGCCTACAACCTCTCCGCGCACGGTCCGATCGTCCCGCTGTCATCCGAACTCCTGCCGTTGACGCCGATCAGCGCGTTCAGGCCGCGGCGCTGGCGCGGCGCCCTGCTGCCGAGCTCTGCGGATGTCGAATTCAAGATCCTGGAAGGCGAGAAGCGTCCGGTCGCCGCCGTGGCCGACTTCACCGAAGTGCGTGACGTCGTCTCGGTCGCGGTCAGCGAGGATCGTTCCCTTCGCACGACGGTGTTGTTCGATCCGGACCAGAGCCTGTCCGAAAGGATCATCGTCGAGCAGTTCACGGTCTGACCGGCCGTCACGTCCAGCCGGTCGGTTGCGTCGTCGAAGGTCAGGCTGCGACGAGCCGCGGAGTGCTTGCCGGCCGCGCGGGATGCAGGCTGCCTGCACCGGTCGCGGCATCGTCGCGGAGCATGTAGCCCCGGCCCCAGATGGTGCCGATCATTGTGCCCGCTCCCGCCAACTGAAGCTTCTTGCGGAGCTTGCAGACGAACACGTCGATGATCTTTACCTCCGGCTCGTCCATGCCGCCATAGAGATGATTGAGGAAGGCGTCCTTGGTGAGCACGACGCCCTTGCGCAGCATCAGTAGCTCCAGGATCGCATATTCCTTGCCGGTCAGATGGACCATGCGGCCGTCGATGGTGACGTCCCGGCTGTCGAGATTCAACTCGAGGTTGCCAACCCTGAGGACCGGGGCCGCGTAGCCTTTCGACCTCCGTAGAATGGCGTGCACCCGGGCGACCAGTTCGGCGGGATCGAACGGCTTGGCCAGCACGTCGTCGGCGCCGGCGACCAGGGCGCGGACCCGTGATGCCGCGTGGGTTGCGTTGGAGAGAACCAGCGCGGGTACTGGATGGCGTGCGTGGCGCATCCGCCTGACCAGTTCGCTGCCGTCGCCGTCGGGCAGGTCTAGATCGACCAACGCAAGATCGTAGTCGTAATGACGGAGCATTTCGAGGGCCTCGTCGCCCATGTCCGTGTGATCGACCATGAAGCCGGCATTTTGCAGGATCCCGGTCAGTCCCTGCGCGGCGGTTGCGTCGCTCTCGATCAGAAGAATTCTCATCAACTCAACCCCTGGTTTCGTTGAGACATCAATACTACCTGAAGTTGAACCTTACAACCAAATTCGTTCCGCCACCGAATTTCTCCATCCTTCACGTCCGCTTAAAGATTTTCCCCCCATAACGAACGCCTGATCCTGTTTTCGATACGGACGAGGGTGAATTCTGACGTGGAGGCTTTGCTGGGCAGGCTGGACGAACTGGCCGACCGTTTGGCTGACCTGCCGCCGGCGACGATCCGCGGTCGGGTCGCGGGCGTGTCGGGACTCGGGGTCGAACTGGCGGGTTTGGAACAGCATGTCGCGATCGGCGATCGTATCTCCCTGATGCCGCGCGATGGCACGGCGATTTCCGCGGAGATCGTCGGGTTCAGGGCCGGCCGCGCGCAGGCGATGGCCTACGGCCCGCTCGATGGTCTCGGCCCGGGAAGCATCGCGTCGATCGGCTTCGGCGCCCGTCACGCTCTGCGCGCCGGACAATTGGCGGTCTGCGAACGCTGGCTGGGGCGGGTGATCGATCCGCTCGGCCGTCCCATGGACGGAAAGGGTCCGCTGCCGCGGGGGGCAAAACCCAGGCCGGTCAGGGCCGCCCCGCCGGAGGCCACGCAACGCGCCCGACTCGGTCCCCGCCTCGACCTCGGGATAAGGGTGCTCAACGCCTTCACCACCTGCCGCGAGGGGCAACGGCTTGGACTCTTCGCCGGCTCCGGCGTCGGCAAGTCGACGCTCCTGTCGATGCTGGCGCGTCATACCGCCTGCGACGTCGCGGTGATCTCCCTGGTCGGCGAACGCGGCCGTGAGGTACGCGAGTTCATCGAGGACGATCTGGGCGCCGCCGGCCTGGCACGATCGGTGGTGGTGATCGCCACTTCCGACACGCCGCCCTTGATGCGCCGGGAGGCCGCTTATGCCGCGATGGCGGTCGCGGAGCATTTCCGCGACCAGGGCAAGTCGGTCCTGCTGATGATGGACAGCGTCACCCGGTTCTGCCTGGCATTGCGCGAGATCGGCCTGTCGGCCGGGGAGCCGCCGGCCACAAGAGGGTATCCGCCGAGCGTGTTCGCCGAACTGCCGCGCCTGCTGGAACGCGCCGGTCCCGGACCGTTGCGCGCGGATGGCCCGGCCGGCTCGATCACCGCCCTGTTCACCGTCCTTGTCGAGGGCGACGATCATAACGAACCGGTGGCGGATGCCGTCCGGGGGATCCTTGATGGGCACGTGGTCATGGACCGCAGGATCGGCGAGCAGGGTCGGTACCCCGCCGTCGACGTGCTGCGGTCGCTGTCGCGCTCGGTACCAGGCTGCAACCATCCGGAGGAGAACACGCTGATGCGGCGCGTACGGGCGATTCTGGCGACCCACGCGGACGTCGCCGACATGATCCGGCTCGGGGCCTACCGGTCCGGCAGCGATCCGGCGGTCGACGAGGCGATCCGTCTTGTGCCCCGCATCGAGGCGATCCTGAGCCAGGGCCGCGAGGACCGTACGTCGATCGAGGAGAGTTTCGCCGCCCTGAGAGCCATCGTGTCGGAGCAGGTCGCCGGGGGCCCGACTGGCACCCCGACTGGCGCCCCGACTGGTACGAAGGCCGGAGTCGCCGCATGAAGCGCGATCCGTTGCAGACCATGCTGCGCATCCGCCAGTCGGCGCTCGACGAGGCACAGGCGGCGCTCGCTGCCGCCTATGTCGCCGAGCAGGATGCCGCGGCGCGGGTGCGGGCGATGACCGAGGCGCTCGATCTGGAGATGCGCGCCGCCACCAGCCTCAGCGCGGGCGACGATGCGGTGGAAAATTTCGCACGCTGGCTTCCCACCGGCCGGCGCCGGATCAGTGAGGCGCACCGGATACTCCAGGATGCGACCGTCACGCTGGACCGGCTTCGCGCCGTCCTGGCGCTGGCCCGTGCCGGTGTCCGGACCGTAGAGACCCTGATCGAGCAGAGACGGCTCGAGCAGGATGCGCTACGGGCCAGGACGGAACAGCATACGATCGACGAGGTCGTCGCCGCGCGAAGACTGCGCTAGCGCATGACCTTGCTCTAGCGGGGCTCCGAACAGGCTTATCGGCGCGGCTTGCGACGTGCCGGCAACACCTTGCGGACCAGGCCCCAGGCCGACCTGCCGGCGAACCGGCCGGCCGGTCCGGTGATGGCCGATGTGACCGCGGTCAGGGCCACGGCGCTCTTCAGCTCCGCGATCGTGCGATCGCGGGTGATGCGCGCCTCCATCTCCAGCCGTCCAGGCTGCCTGCTGCGACCGAGCACGACCAGGATCAACGCGATCACCAGGTCGAAGCCGAACACCGCGACCGACGACCAGACGACCCCGAAATGCCACGGCCCATCGCACAGCGACCAGAGCACCACATGGGCGCCGACCAGGGCGAACAGGCCGAAGATCGCGGCGAGGATCAGGAACGCGACCTGCCGGCCGTAGCGCATGAGTTGCCGCTTGAAACGCAGGCCCTCCGCGGCGGCGGCGAGCTTGGCGAGATCGACGGCTTTCATGCTCAGGTCCTCAGCGCAGGATGCGGCCGACCAGATAGCCGACAACCGCGACGATACCAATCGCGATGATCGGCTGGCTGCGGACCTGGGCGGAGACGTTCTCGACCTGGGTCGTGGTCAGCGTGCGCGCATTGTGCACCGCCGTCTCGGCCTTGTCGGCGGCGTCGGCGATCGCCGGGGTGACGCGCTGGTTCAGCAACTGCTCGACCTGCGATCGCAGATTCTGGATCTGGTCCTGGGTGTCGCTCGCGACGTCCTTGACGGTTTTGGTGGCTTTCTTGGAAAACAGCATCGATCGGGCCCTCATATGACAGGGCTGACGAACGCCGCCATGTACGGCAAGTTCCATCTTGCCAATGACCCGCACCTCCCATGACGTCGCACCGCGTCTGGCGCTCGACCAGATCAGCGCGCTGGGCGCGCCCGGTTCCGGAAGGCTGCTGCGCGCCGTGTCGTTCCGGCTGATGCCGGGTCGCTGTCTGGCCATCCTGGGATCCGACGACGACGGCGCCGCTCTCCTGCTCGATCTGGTCTGCGGCCATGCGGCGCACGGCAACGGCACGATCCGCCTCGACGGGCGGGCGATCGATCGTCTGCCGCCGCAGGCGCGCGGCGTCGGGCTGGTGTCGGCACGCGATCCGCTGTTCGCGCATCTCGACGTGGCCGGCAATATCGGCTTCCCGCTTCGGGCGCGGGGCGTCGCCGCGGGGGAGCGCGACCGGCTGGTGCGCGACGCCCTGGCCCTGCTGGGACTCGACGCGGTCGCCGGGCTGCGCCCGTCGGTGCTCGGTCCCGCCGACCGCGTCCGGGCGGCGATCGCCAGGGCGCTGGTCGCCGGGCCGTCGCTGCTCCTGCTCGACGCCCCGTTCCTGACGCTCGACCTGCGCGAGCGTGCCCTGCTGCAGCGCGCGCTGCGTCGCCTGGTCCGGGCGCGCGGCCTGACGGTGCTGCTCTCGACCGCGGACCGGGACGAGGCGCTGATGCTGGGCGACGAGATCGGTATCCTCGATGCCGGCACGCTGCATCAGGTGGGGGCGGCCCAGGACCTGCTGGACCGGCCGGCCGATGCGGTGGTGGCCGCCAGGATCGGCGATGCGAACCTGCTGCCGGGCCGGATCGTGCGGTGCGACGACGAGACCGCCCTGGTGCGTCTTGCCAGCGGGCACGAGATGGAGGCGGAGCCGGCCGGGACCATCGCGGAGGGAGCGCCCTGCATGCTGTGCGTGCGCCCTGACCGCATCGCCACCGTCTTCCTCTCGCGACCGGACGCCGGCGCGCCTGGTTCGGACGCCGGTGACGCACTCCCGGCCGTCCTGCAGGAGGCGATCCATTTCGGCGACCATCTGCGCCTGCGGTTCCGCCTGGCGGACGGCGCCGAGCTGATCGTGCGTCGTCCGCCCGCCGCCGCGATGGCCGAGCTGCGGCCGGACCGGATCGCCCTGCTGGCCTGGCAGGCGCATCAGGCACGGGTTTTCGCCGCCTAGACGCGATTCGCGCGCCCGGCGCGCCGATGACAGATGGTTACAGTCCGGGGCGAGTTGCTCTAGGGTCTCGCCGTTGACCTTCTCGGCCTTGGCCGGACCCCTTTTTCGACGGACCGGCACACCGCCCGGCCCGCGCCGAGACCGATCGCAGCGTGAGATTCTCTTCGCCTTCCGCCCATCCGCAGCTCCGGCGCAGGCGCGCGCGCGGGCCGGCGTGCGCATTGGCGCTGCTGGCATGCCTGTCGGGACCTGCCGCTCTGGGGTCGGCGCCCCCTGCGACGGTCCATCCCCAGGCGCCGGCCGCGCTCGACATCGCCAGCCTCGGCGGCGCGCTGCAGGAGGCGCAGCAATCCGCGTTCTTCGCGCCGTTCACCGCCTCCACCCATATCCCGTTGCATGTCGCACGCTGGGACGGGTCCCTGGCGGCCCTGCAGGACCAGGCAAGGAGCGGATCCGGACCCGCCGGTGCCGGCCTGGCGATCATGGACGATTCCGCCGCGCTGGCCGGGTGCGCCCAGGGATTGCTGCTGCCGATCGACCCCTCGGCGATCCCGGCCCTGACGACTGGCACGGCCCCGCTCGACGTCGATTCGATCAGCCCTTGCGGGATCGGCGCCTTTCGCACCGCTCTTGTCCTGGCCTGGGACAAGAGCCGTATCGACATAGTCCCGACCTGGTCGGCATTCTGGGATGTGGCGCGCCGGCCGGGCAAGCGCGGCCTGGCGCGCGATCCGCGCGGCACGCTCGAGATCGCCCTGCTGGCGGACGGGGTGGCGCCGGACGCGCTCTACCGCACGCTCGGCAGCGATTCAGGCCTCGACCGCGCGTTCCGCAAGCTCGATCAGCTCAAGCCGTACGTCGTCTGGTGGCAGACTCCAGCCCAGGCGGTGCAGATCATCGAGACCGGTGCCGTGCTGATGACCAGTGCGCCGAATGGCGAGATCGCGGTCGCCAACCGCGCCGGCCACCGCGATTTCGGAATCCAGTGGCAGCAGAGCCTGAGCGCGATGCTGGACTGGGTGCTGCCGGGACGGCCGCCGCCGGTCAACGTGTCCGCCGGCCCGTCCGATCGCGAGAAGAAGGCCTATGCGCTGCTGGGCTTCATGCTCGACCCGGCCAGGCAGGCGGATTTCGTCGCGCACTATCCGGCGCAGAGCCTGCTTCGGCAGGCGCCGCTGCCCGACACCGCGCTGCCGTCCGACAGCGCCGAGGCGGCCGACCACGAGCGCGACGCCACCCGGATCGATGCCGCGTTCTGGGCCGCGCACATGGCGGCGATCCAGGCCCGCTTCGACGCCTGGATCGCCAGATGAGAGGTCCCGCTAGGCCGCCCGGGCCAGGCTGAAATCCGACCATGCCTCGGACAGCGCCGACACCAGATGGTCGATGTCGGCCGCGCTGTGCAGCGGGGTCGCCGTCAGCCGCAGCCGCTCGGTGCCGCGCGGCACGGTCGGATAGTTGATCGGCTGGACATAGACGCCGTGCCGGCTCAGCAACTGCTCGGAGATTTCCCGGCAGCGCACCGGGTCGCCGACGATCAGCGGCACGATGTGGCTCGGGTTGCGCAGATGCGGCAGCCCTTCCTCGTCGAGGCGGCGGCGCAGCGTCGCGACCCGCTCGCGATGCTGCGTGCGCTCCTCGCCGCTCTGCCGCAGATGGCGCACGCTGGCCAGCGCCGCGGCGGCGATCGCCGGCGGCAGCGCCGAGGAGAAGATGAAGCCGGACGCGAACGAACGGACGAAGTCGCACAGGGCCGCCGAGCCGGCGATATAGCCGCCGACCACGCCGTAGCCCTTGGCCAGGGTGCCCTCGATCACCGTCAGACGGTCGCTGACCCCGTCGCGGTCGCTGATGCCGCCACCCTGGGCGCCGTACAGTCCGACCCCGTGCACCTCGTCGAGATAGGTCATGGCCTTGTGCTTCTCGGCCACGTCGCAGAGCGCCGATAGCGGCGCGACGTCGCCGTCCATCGAATAGACCGACTCGAAGGCGACGATCTTCGGCGCATCCGGCGGCAGCGAGGACAGCACCCGGTCCAGATCATCCGGGTCGTTGTGGGCGAACACGTGCTTGGGCGCGCGGCTGTGGCGCATGCCCTCGATCATCGAGGCGTGGTTGGCGGCGTCCGACAGCACGACGCAGCCGGGCATTTTGGCAGCCAGCGTGCCGATCGTCGCCCAGTTCGACATGTAGCCGGAGGTGAACAGCAGCGCCGCCTCCTTGCCATGAAGGGCGGCGAGTTCGCGCTCGAGTTCCACGTGCAGCGGGCTGGTGCCGGAGATGTTGCGGGTGCCGCCGGCGCCGGCGCCGTGCTTCTCCACCGCATCGCGCATTGCCGTGATCACCGCGGGGTGCTGGCCCATGCCGAGATAGTCGTTGGAGCACCAGACCGTCACTTCGCGGCCGATGCCGTGGTGGAAGGCGCGCGGGAACCGGCCGGCGATCCGCTCCAGCTCGGCGAAATACCGGTAGTTGCCGTCACGCTTGAGGTCGGCGAGCTGCGCGCGGAAGAAAGTCTCGTACCACATGGCTCCCTCTTAGGCTCGTTTTGTATGATCTTCCTCCAAGACGGGCGCGATCGCTACTCTGTTGGTGGCTATGGGCGATGGAAGGGTGCGGCGTGTGGCGCTGGTTCTGACCGCAAGCAATGGATCGGGCTGGTGGGCGCTGCCGGCGGCGATCGCCGTTGCCGCCCCGCTGGCTTGGCTCGCGGCTCGCCTGGGCCGGACCGGGATCGGTACGGCGATCACGCTGGCGACCGCCCTGCTGCTGCCGGGCATCGCTCTGGTATTGGCGCCCGGCCTGTGGCCCGGGTGGCAGCCCGGCTTGCTCCCCGGCTTGCTCCCCGGCTTGCTCCCCGGCTTGCTCCCCGGCTTGCTCCCCGCCTTGCTTTTCGCCGCTCGCATGCTCGGCCCCGTCCCGCTGCTGCTGCTGCCGGTCCTGCATGTGCTGGCGCGCATGCCGCCAGGCCAGGCCAGGGCCGCGTCCGGGCTGGGCGCCGGACCGGCGGCGCGTCTGCGCCTGCTGTGGCTGCCGCAGCTCGCTCCGGCCTGTCTGTTGGGGCTGGTGCTGGCGATCATGCTCGCAGGCGCCGCCAACGTTTTCCAGGCCCACGCCGTCCAGCTCCAGGCTTTGCTTTCCTCGCCACGTCCGGGGCCCTAAACTCGGTCCATGCCCGCAGAGCGTCCGTTCTGGAAGAGCAAGTCCCTGGACCAGATGACCGACGCCGAGTGGGAATCGCTCTGCGACGGATGCGGCCGCTGCTGCCTGCACAAGCTGCGCGACGCGGAAACCGACGAGATCCTCTACACCGACGTCGCCTGCCGCCTGCTCGACACCGAGAGCTGCGCCTGCTCCGACTATGCCAGGCGGCGCCGCAAGGTGCCGGACTGCGTGCAACTGACTCCGGCCGCGCTGGCGGAGATCGACTGGCTGCCGCCGAGCTGCGGCTATCGGCGCATCGCCGAAGGGCGCGGCCTGGCCTGGTGGCACCCTCTGGTCTCCGGCGACCGGCAGAGCGTGCACGAGGCCGGGATCTCGGTGCAGGGCAGGGCGATCGGCGAACGCGTCGCCGGAGCGCTCGAGGATCACGTGGTCGAGTGGCCCGGCCGCGCCCCGCGCCCGGTGGTTCGCCGCCTGCCGGCTGCCCAGAAGCGGTGATGAGCGGCGATGAGCGGCGATGAGTGGGCCCTGGCCATGAGCGGCAAGCGCGCGCGGCGGCCCTCGGTGAAGGCGCTGGCGCAGTTCGAGATGCTGCGACTGCCGGCCGGGGAGCTGCCGGTGCGCTGGAACCGGTGCGGCCGGGCGCGTCGGATCTCGCTGCGGATCGATCCGCGCGCCGGCGCCGTGGTGGTCACCTTGCCGACCCGCGCCGCGCGCGAGGCAGGGCTGGCGCTGCTCAGGACGCACGCCGACTGGGTCGCCGGACGGCTGGCGGCGCTGCCGCTGGCAATCTCGTTCGACGAGGGCGCGATCATGCTGCTGGCCGGCCGGCCGCACCGGATCAGTCACGCCCCGGAGGCCAGGCGCGGCGTCTGGGTCGAGGGCGACGAGATCAGGGTCAGCGGCGAGCGCGCCTTCCTGCCGCGCCGGGTCGCCGATTTCCTGCGCGCCGAGGCCCGCGCCCGCCTGGGCCGGCTGGTCGCCGAGATCGCCGGCGGTCCGGAGGCCGGATTGTCGCCCGCACGCCTGACCATCAAGGACACCGCCACGCGCTGGGGAAGCTGCTCGTCGGAGAAGGTGGTGATGTTCAGTTGGCGCCTGGTGATGGCGCCGCCGGAGATCCAGCATTACGTGGTCGCGCACGAGCTCGCGCATCTGCGCCACCTCGATCACGGCGCGCAATTCTGGCGCCTGGTCGACCGGCTGTCTCCGCACCGGGTCCATGCCGAGGCCTGGCTGAAGCGGCACGGCGCCGCCCTGCTGCGCACCGGCTGAGGGGGCTTGTCTCGCCGGGCGATCCGGCTAGAGCATGGGCCGGTCGCCCGCCTGGCGGAATGGTAGACGCAGCGGACTTAAAATCCGCAGCCCGTAGGGCGTGCCGGTTCGAGTCCGGCGGCGGGCACCATTGCGGCGTTCGCAACCGTTTTTTGTTCCGATCGCGTGTCGTTAGTCATACAGTCATAACGTTTGCAAAGCGAAAACGTCCAAGGATTGATGATGCGTACGATAACTCTGATCACCTGCGTCGCCAGCGTCGGCCTCGCCGGCTGCGTCTCCAGCGGCACCAAGGTCACGGCCGCCGACATGGCCAGCTTCACCCCTGGCGTCACCACCGAGGCACAGGTCATCGCCCGTCTGGGCGAGCCGAACAGCGCCTCGGTCGCCCCAGACGGCAGCCGCACCGACATGTATATCTACACCGAGGCGTCGGCCAACGCGGCCAGCTTCATCCCGGTCGCGGACCTTCTCGCCGGCGGCGCGAAGACCAAGACCACGAATGCCATGTTCATGTTCGATCCGCGCGGCGTCCTCAAATCCACCTCGTCCGGCCACGGGCAATCCAACGTCAATACCGGGCTGCTGAACCAGTAGGCGCGTCCGGCGCCCCGCCAGCGATTGCGGTGCGCCGCGTCGTCGGCGGGGCGCGCTCGACCGCGCTCAGTGGCCGGGAATGTGGTCTTTGTACCTGTCCCAATGGCTCGCCAGTTCCTTCACCACCGGGCTTCCGGCGTCGTAGGCGGCATTCAGCGACGCGACGAACCCGGAGAATCCGGCCTCGGTCAATTCGCCGGCCAGCAGCGCGGCGGCGGTCTCGCCCGGCGGCGGCATGTCGAAATTGCTGGCCGAGCGCAGCACCAGCACGCGCCTCGAATCGACGATCCCGGCCCGGCCCAGGAACGTCAGCGCCTCCATGAAGCCGGCATCCTCCTCCGCCGTGGTGGCGAACGTGCCGGTCCCGTCGGTCCAGTAACCGACCCAGCGCTCCGCCCAGCGGTTCATCCTTTTCCCGACCCAGAACACCGGGCTCGCCAGCGTGTCCCCCTTCATCACCGCGGGCGGGAGCTGCGCCGCCGGGGTGGAGCGATAGCGCGCGCGCACCGCCTGCATCGCCGGCGTGTCGGCCAGCGCGACGCTCCGGCTCAGCCGGTAGGCCCAGTCCACCAGTCCAGGATCGAGCGTGAACGCCGCATCCCCCCACATCGAGCTCGCCGCCGGACGCGGCCGGGTGTCCGGCCGGGCGCCCTGCAGCGGCGTGAAGCCGTCCGGCCAGTCGGGCGGGATCTCGCGCGCATCGATCTCGTGCGCGTTGGAGCCGTCCACCACATGCGGCGCCCATACCGCCGACCCCACCGAGCCGAAATTCGGGTCGATCCCGCCGATCCCGGCCAGCAGGAAATAGGCGTGGCTCAGATCGAAGCGGGGATCGTGGCCGAGCGCGGTGATCGACGACGCCATCCTGGCCGGGCCCTCGCCGCTGACCATGCCCAGCACCTGGAGGTCCGGATTGTAGCGCAGCGCGTGGTAGCCGGACGGGAACGCCAGGGTCTGCGGCAGCGGCAGCTTCTCGACCCAGTTCTGGAACTCGCCCGGCCGGTCGCCGCTATCCGCGCCGATCTCGAAGGTCGAGACCAGCACCACGCGCACCGGGATCGGCGTCGACCGGCTCACCGGCTCTGGTGCGCCGGACCCGGAGCCGGACCCGGAGCCGGGCTCGGTGGTGGCGCAGCCGGCCAGCAGCAGCGCGGCCGCGGCCCCGAGCCAGCGTGTTCCCAGAGCGACGACCATCGAGCGGACCTCCTGTGCGACGACGCCGCATCGTGCAAGCCTGGGGCCAGGCGGACAATGATCGAGGACACCATGGCCTCACTCACCGGGCGGATCGCGCTCGTCACCGGCTCGACCAGCGGCATCGGCCTCGGCATCGCCGCCGCGCTCGCCGCCGAAGGCGCCGGCATCATGCTGCATGGCCTGGGCGACGCGCAGGCGATCGAGACCGCCCGCGCCGGCCTCGAACGCGCATCCGGCGTGCAGGTCGCCGTCTCCGGCGCCGACCTGCGCTCCGGCGCCGGCGTGCGCCGGATGGTCGCCGACGCCCACGCCGCGTTCGGCCGCATCGACATCCTGGTCAACAATGCCGGCATCCAGGTCACCGCGGACCTGGTCGACTTCCCGGACGAGGCCTGGGACGACGTCATCGCCGTCAACCTGTCCGCCGCGTTCCACGCCACCAAGGCGGCGACGCCCGGCATGGTCGCGCGTGGCTGGGGCAGGGTCGTCAACATCGCCTCCGCCCACGGGCTGGTCGGCAGCGCGCGGAAATCCGCCTATGTCGCCGCCAAGCATGGCCTGCTCGGACTGACCAAGGTCGCGGCGATCGAGTTCGCAAACACTGGCATCACCGTCAATGCGCTCTGCCCCGGCTGGGTGCTTACCCCTCTGGTCGCCGCCCAGATCGAGGCGCGCGCCGCGGCGAGCGGACGCGGCGTCGCGGCGGAAACCGCCTCGCTGCTGTCGGAAAAGCAGCCGATGGCCGAATTCACCACGCCGGAGCAGATCGGCGCCCTGGTGGCGTTCCTCTGTTCGGACCAGGCCCGCACCATGACCGGTGCGCCGCTCGCCATCGATGGCGGCTGGACCGCCGGTTGACGCGAAGCCCGGTCCGGCTGGCGGGATGGCTCCTTGGTTCCGGCCGCACTATGCTCGGCGTCGCTATGCTTCCTTGCTGGACGCCACGCTATGGATGACGACCGGACACCGGACGACCCGAAGACTCCGCGGGATTTCGCGAGTCTGCGGGCGCTGATCGTCAGCCGCCGCGCTTTGTTGCCGAAGCGGCTGGTGCAGGTTGCGGAGTTTGCCGTCGATCATCCGCAGGAGATCGCCTTCGGCCGCGTCGCCGACATCGCCAGCCAGGCCGGCGTGCAACCCTCCACCCTGGTCCGTTTCGCCCAGACCCTCGGCTATTCCGGCTTCACCGATCTGCAGGCGGTGTTCCAGGCGCATGCCCGACAGCGCTGGCCGGATTATCGCCAGCGCCTGGAGATGCTCGGCGACACCGATGGCGGCGACCAGGCCGGCCCGGCCAGCCCGGTGTCGCGGCTGCACGGTTTCGTCCATGCCGCGCAGATCTCGGTGCAGCATCTCGAACAGACCATCGACCATGGCGCGCTCGACCAGGCGGTCGCGCTGCTCGCCGGCGCCAGGATCGTCTATCTGGTCGGCATGCGCCGCGTCTATCCGGTGGCGCTGTATCTGCTCTATGCCCTGCAACGTCTCGGCATACGCTGCGAACTGCTCGACAATGCCGGCGGCCTCGGCGCGCGCCAGGTCGAACTGCTCGAGGCGGGCGACGTGATGCTCTCCATCACCTTCACACCCTACGCGCCGGAAACCCTGGAGATCTCGTCGGCGGCATCGCGTCGCGGCGTGCGAATCGTCGGCATCACCGACAGCCCGTTCTCGCCGTTGACGCCGCTGTCGGAAATCTGGCTCGAGGTCGCCGAAACCGACCATGCCGGCTTCCGCTCCCTCTCCGCCACCTTCGCGCTCGCCACCACGCTCGCGGTCTCGATCGCCGAGCGGCGCGGCGTCACCTGATCCGATCCTTGTCGACGGAGCACGGCATCTCCGTGCGCATCAGCCGCGGCGGTCGCATCGCCGTCTGCGGCACGCGATAGCGCGCGATCCTGCCGCCATGGTCGCGGAGCGGCTGCCTGCACGCCGCCAGGCGATCCGCATCAGACACCGGCCGCGGCGCGGTCCAGCACGATCGGTTCCACCGCGCCGGTGCGCTGCGCCAGCACGCACGCATCCGCCGCCACCGCGGCCGCATAGCCGTCCCAGGCCGACGGGCCCTTCAGCGCGCCGTCGCGAACCCCGTCGATGAAATCCTGCAGCTCCACGTCGTAGGCGGCGATGAACCGGTCCTTCCAGTCGGTCAGGATCGGCGTGCCGAGCCGCGCCTGGTGGCGCAGCGTCACCGCGGACGGCTCGGGCAGTCGCGCGATGCCCTCCTCGCCGACGATCTCGCATTGGATGTCGTAGCCGTAACGGCAATTGACGAAGATCTCGACGTCGATCCTGATCCCCTTGGCGGTCTCCAGCAGCACGATCTGCGGGTCGCGCAGATCCGCGCGGGCATGTCGCGACCGGCGCGGAAAGATCACCTGCGCCGACACGTAATCGTCCTCGATCAGCCAGCGCAGCACGTCGAGCTCGTGGATCAGCGTGTCGGTGATTGCCATGTCGGTGGTGTAGTTGGCGCCGACCGTCGGATTGCGATGCGCGGCATGGATCATCAGCACCGTGCCGAGCGTGTTGTCGCGCAGCACCTGCCGGAGCGCGCGATACCCGGAATCGTACGGCCGCATGAACCCGACCTGCACCAGCCGCTTCCCGGTCGCCGCCTCCGCCTTGACGATCGACAGGCAATCGGCGGCCGTCGTCGCCAGCGGCTTCTCGCAGAATACCGGCTTTCCCGCCGCGATCGCCGCATGCACGAACGCCGCATGGGTCGGGCCCCACGACGTCACCAGCACCGCATCGACCGACGGCGAGGCGATCAGCGCCTCGCCGGTCTCGAACAGCAGTGCCTCGCTCTCGAACGGCGCGATCGCCGCCCTGGCCTGCACCGGGTCGATATCGCTCACCGCCGCCACCCTGGCCCCGGACAGCGTGGTGCTGCAGCGGCGGATATGGTCGCGCCCGATCGCGCCCGTGCCGATCACGCCGAGATTCAAAGTCATGCGTTACTCTCCGGTTCGGACAAGCATGGTCGTCGGGTGGTTCAACCGAGCGTCGGCATCTGGAACTCGGCACCGGCGCGGATGCCGGTCGGCCAGCGCGACGTGACCGCCTTCATCTTGGTGTAGAACCGGATGCCTTCCGGCCCGTGCATGTGATGGTCGCCGAACAGCGATGCCTTCCAGCCGCCGAACGAGTGGAACGCCATCGGCACCGGGATCGGCACGTTGACGCCGACCATGCCGGCCTGCACCGCATGCACGAACTCCCGCGCGCTGTCGCCGTCGCGGGTGAAGATGCTGGTGCCGTTGCCGAACTCGTGCTCGTTCACCAGCGTCAGCGCGCTCGCGAAATCCGGCGCCCGCACCACGCTCAGCACCGGCCCGAAGATCTCCTCGCGGTAGATCGTCATCTCGGGGGTCACGTGATCGAACAGGGTGCCGCCGATATAGAACCCGTCCTCGTAGCCCTGCAGCTTCAGGCCGCGCCCGTCCACCACCAGCGACGCGCCCTCCGCCACGCCCTTGTCGATGTAGCCGCTCACCTTGGAGCGATGCACGCCGGTGACCAGCGGCCCCATCTCGTTCTCGGCGTCGGTGCCGGGCCCGATCTTCAGCGTCCGGATCTTCGGCGCCATCGCCTCGACCAGCCGGTCGGCGATCGGCCCCACCGCCACCGCCACCGAGATCGCCATGCAGCGCTCGCCGGCGGAGCCATAGGCCGCGCCCATCAACGCATCGACGGTCTTGTCCAGGTCCGCGTCCGGCATGATCACGGCATGGTTCTTCGCCCCGCCGAGCGCCTGCACACGCTTGCCGTGCGCGGTGCCGGTCTGGTGGATGTAGCGTGCGATCGGCGTCGAGCCGACGAAGCTGACGGCTTCGATCCCGGGATGCTCCAGGATCGCATCGACCACCTCCTTGTCGCCCTGCACCACCTGGAACACGCCCTTCGGCAGCCCGGCTTCCGCCAGCAGCGCCGCCAGCGCCAGCGACGCCGACGGATCGCGCTCCGACGGCTTCAGGATGAAGCAGTTCCCCGCCGCCAGCGCCATCGGCGCCATCCATAGCGGCACCATCACCGGGAAGTTGAACGGCGTGATGCCGGCCACCACGCCCAGCGGCTGGCGGAACGTGTAGGCATCGATGCCGCGACCGGCCTGCTCGGTGAAATCGCCCTTCAGCAGCTCGGGTGCGGCGGTCGCATACTCCACCACCTCCATGCCGCGCGTCACTTCGCCCAGCGCATCGGACAAAACCTTGCCGTGCTCGGAGGTGACGATCGCGGCGAGCGACGCTGCGTTCTTCTCCAGGAGATCGCGAAACCGGAACATCACCCGGGCGCGCGCCAGCGGTGGGGTGGCGGCCCAGGCGGGAAACGCCTTCCGCGCGGCCTGCACGGCGGCGTCCACGTCGGCGGCGCTGCCCAGCGCCACCTGCTTGGCGACGCTGCCGAGGGCCGGGTTGAACACGTCGGACCGGCGGGTGCCGTGGCCGTTGGTCAAGGCGCCGTCGATGAGATGCTGGATCAGGTCGGGCATGAGTTAATCCTTTTAAGGAAGAGCCAGGGCGCTGCCCTGGACCCGCTGGGGCCGCCGGCCCCAGACCCGGGAAGGTTAGAAGACGAGGCGGTATAGGGTTTGGATGTCTTCCGAGGTGGGGATGCGGGGGTTGTTGTTGGGGGAGCCGGAGGCCAGCGCCTGCTCGGCCATCAATGGGAGGAGGTTGGACCAGCGCGTCGCGTCGAGGCCGTAGGCGGCGGGGGTCGGCACCTCCAGCGTCGTGTTCATCGACCGCAGCGCCTCGACCAGCGCGTCGCAGGCGTCCGCGTCCGGCGCGTCGGCCGGCACGACGCCCATCGCCCGCGCGCAATCGGCATAGCGCGCGCCAGCCTCAGGGATCGACCAGGCGGTCACGGCCGGTAGCAGCATCGCGTTCGACAGGCCGTGCGCGACATGGAAATGCGCGCCGATCGGCCGGCTCATGCCATGCACCAGCGCCACCGAACTGTTCGAGAACGCCATCCCGGCCTGCAGCGCGCCCAGCATCATCGCCTCGCGCGCGCGCCGGTTGGACGGCTCGCGGCAGGCCACCGCCAGGTTCGGCCAGATCGCCCGCATCGCGGCCAGCGCCAGCCCGTCGGAGAAGCCGCTCGCCTGACGCGACACATAGGCCTCGATCGCGTGGGTGGCCGCATCCAGACCGGTATCCGCGGTCAGCCGCCACGGCTTGGACAACGTCAGCTCGTAATCGACGATCGCGATGGTCGGCAGATACGCCAGGCCGGCGCACAGCATCTTCTCCTGCGTCTCCTCGTCGGTGACGATGGTGAAGCGCGTCGCCTCCGATCCGGTGCCCGCCGTGGTCGGGATCGCCACGATCGGCAGCCCCGCTTCATCCTGCACATGCGGCACCTTCAACCGTCGCGGCGTGGTGTCGTGCTTGGCCAGCACCGCCACCATCTTTGCGGTATCGATCGGACTGCCGCCGCCGAGACCGATCACGCAATCATGCGTACCGCCGCGCAGCGCACCCAGCCCCGCCAGGACCGAGGAAACGGTCGGATCCGGCACCACCTGGTCGAACACCCGCGCCTGGTCGATCCCCGCATCGCGCAGCACAGACAGCACGCGATCCAGCACGCCGCTGCCGGCCATGAACGGGTCGGTGACGATCAGAGGCGCCGACAATCCGAGTTGCGCCAGCGCAGCCGGCAACCCGGCCAGCGCACCGCCGCCGACACGCAGCGATTTCGGCAGATAATACGGCTTCATGCGACTTTTTCCTCCGCACCCGAGCCTAGCGGAGCGCTGCCCGTGCGATAAGCGCAAGTTTGCGCGCATACTGTGTGCGTTTATGCACAGGAGCAGGGTGGCGATGGCGCGGGCGACGAGCGGTCTGGACTGGAGCAACCTGCAATTCTTCCACGAGGTCGCCCGCACCGGCACCCTGTCTGCTGCCGCGCGCCGTCTGCGCGCCGACCACAGCACGGTCGGCCGACGCATCGAGGCGCTGGAACGCTCGATGGGGGTCAAATTGTTCGAGCGCCACGGCCGCGGCTACGACCTGACCCGGCAGGGCGAGCAGCTCCGCGCCGTCGCCGAGGCGATGGAGCGGGAGGCGGCCCGCGCCGCCGACGCCTTCTCCGGCGGCGTCGGCGGCACCGTGCGCATCAGCACGCTGGAAGGCTTCGGCAACTACTTCCTGGCGCCGCGCATCGGCCGGCTGCTGCGCGACAATCCCGGGCTGGTGATCGAATGGCTGACCATCCAGCAGATCGTCGCTTTGTCCCGGCGCGAGGCCGACGTGACCATCACATTGCAGCCGCCGCCGTCGGGCCGGTTCGTGTCGGAGAAGCTCACCGACTACCGGCTGCTGATCTACGGCACCCGGACCTACCTCGATCAGGCGCCCGCACTCCGCACCCCCGCCGACCTCGGCGCGCACACCTTCGCCGGCTACATCGACGATCTCGTCTTCACCCGCGGCCTGGACTATCTCGGCGGCCTCGCCGGCGGCACCGTGCATGCACGTCTGCAGAACTCCAGCCTCGGCGCGCAGATGGCCGCCACCCGCGCCGGCCTATGCCTTTGCGTGCTGCCGGTGTTCGTCGCCGCGACCTGCCCCGAACTGGTCCCGGTCCTGCCCGACCACATCGCCCTGACCCGGTCCTACTGGATGAGCGCCCCGGCCGACCAGGCCGACAGCGCGCGGGTGCGGCGGGTGCGGGCCTTCGTGCACGAGGAGGTGGAGGCGGCGGGTCGGCTGTTCGGCACCGACGGGTAGAGCCCGTCAGAGAACCAGATCCCACGGGTTCAGCAGCCCCACCCCGGACGCCGCGAAATCCGCGACGTTCCGGGTCACGACGATCAGGCCATGCACCAGCGCCGTCGCCGCGATCAGCCCGTCCCGGAAGGGGGACGGGTCCGGGACGTGCAGCGCCGCACACCGACGTGCGACCGCCTCATCGACCGGCAGGATCCGTCCGGTGAATGCGGGCAGCACCTGCCCAACCAACCACGCCCGTAGCAGCATGCCCTGCGCCGGATCGCGCCGCTCCGTGAGCCTGGTGCCGATCTCCAACTCCAGCACCACGACCACCGACAAGAATAAGTTTTCCGCCGCGACCGTCCCTGCCCACGCTGAGACGTTCCGATCCGCCTTGCCTGCCCGCACCTTTCGCAACTCCGACACCACATTGGTGTCGAGCAGGAACATCAGAAAAACTCCGCAGGCCGCGCCGGTTCGCGGGAGCTTGGAAATTCGACCTCCACGTCCTCGATCCCGGCCGGCAGCCCCAGCCTGCTGATCAGAGCGTCCCCGCCGCCGGCAAGCCGCCGATAGGCCTCGATGCTGAGCAGAACATGCGCCGGCCGACCTCGATCGGTGATGAACACCGGGCCCTCGGCGGCCGCCTTCTTGGCCCGCCCGGTATCCTGGTTGAACTCCCGGCTGGACAGCGTCGTCATGGCCATGGCCGAACCTCTCTCCGGTCGATTGAAGTAGAAACGTTACTACATCTAAGCGGGACCAGTCCAGTTTCAGGTGTCACGGGAAAAATTGACCCTTACCGTAGCCCTTGTCTCGCGCCCTGTCGCAACACTGCCACACAGCGCGAGCCGTTCCTGTTGCTCGGTACGGGATGCCGCGCTCCTCATCGCCGCCAGCGCAGCCGACAGGAGCGAGAAACTGCCTGATCGGCCTTTCGTCATCGTCATCGTCACTGGTCGCAGCCGGCGTTCGTCATGCAGTCCCGCCCTGACACTTCCTCGTAGTCTCGTTTCGGTTTCAACTGCCTCGATGGAAGACATCTTGAAGCTCAACCAGCTTGGCTGGGATCGCCGGGTCGAGGAACAGGATATCTGGACATTGCCGGTTTCCTCGGCGGAGATCGATCGTGCCCGCTTCGGTGACTGGTCCGTCGTCCTGACTCCCAACCGGCCGGTGCCGCGCGCGTGGTTCGGGGACGTCGGCGAACGCGACATCTTGTGCCTGGCGTCAGGGGGCGGCCAGCAGGCCCCCATCCTCGCCGCGGCCGGGGCGAACGTCACCGTCTTCGATGCTTCGGCTCGGCAGCTTGCCCAGGACGAGATGGTGGCGAAGCGCGACGGCCTGAACCTCAGGATCATTCAAGGGTTCATGCACGATCTTTCCGCATTCGCATCGGCCAGCTTCGATTTGATCTTCCATCCTGCCTCGAACTGCTTCGCCCCGGAGATCGAGCCGGTCTGGCGAGAGTGCCACAGGGTGCTAAGAGCAGGTGGAGCGCTCCTCGCCGGATTCATGAATCCGGACGTGTATGTTTTCGACCGTGAAGCGGAGGAGCGGGGCGAACTGATCGTCCGTCATGAGCTGCCCTTCTCGGAAATCCGGGATTTGCCTGCTGACGAGTTGAACCGCTTGATAGGTCGGGATCACGTCGTCGAGTTCAGCCATTCCCTGGAGGACCAGATCGGCGGTCAGCTCAGGGCCGGGTTTATCCTGACCGACCTGTTCGAGGATCGGGACCACGGACTACCGAAGACGGGGCGGTCCAGAGTCATGCCGACCTTGTTCGCAACACGAGCGGCCAAACTGTAACAGGTGCTGCGATGGCTGGGTGACAACCCGCTTCGCGCGCCCTCAATACGGCAGATGCGCGTGGTCCGGATCCATCGTGAACTTCCACGACTTCACAGGCCCGGCCATCACGTTCAGGTAATACAGGTCGAATCCGTGCGGCGCGCCGACCGGGTGGTAGCCTTTCGGCACCAGCACCACGTCGCGATCGGAGATCGCCATCGTCTCGTCCAGCGTGCCGTCCTTGGTGTAGACGCGCTGGATCGCGAAGCCGGAACCGCGCCTCAGCCGGTGGTAGTAGGTTTCCTCCAGGTAGGTCTCGTTCGGCACGTCGTCGGTGTCGTGCTTGTGCGGCGGATAGGACGACCAGTGGCCGCCCGGCGTGATCACCTCCACCACCAGCAGATTCTCGGCGATGGCGCTGGTGTCGGGCAGGATGTTGCGCACGTGACGCAGGTTGGTGCCCGATCCGCGATCCAGCTCGGCGATGTCCGAGGGCGGAATCACCGTCACGGGCTTTCCGCCCTTCGCCGGCGCCGAACACACTGCCAGCTCGACCGCGCCGACCCCGGTCACCGACACCGGCGTGTGCGGCGGCACATAGACCGACCATGGCAGGCCGTCGAATGGGCTGGTGCGCGCGCCGAGGGTGCCGCACTCGGTATCGCCGGCGACGATCGATGCGCGCCCCGCCACCAGCACCAGGCAGTATTCGGTGTCCTCGCCATACAGGCTCAGCGTCTGTCCGTCGGCGAGGTCGTGCACCGCGAACCCGACATGCGACCAGCCGGCGTTCTTCGGCGTCACGTCATGGATCTTGCTGCCCTTGAGTTTGTGCCGCAGCAGATGGCTCATCGCGCCCGCTCCCCGACCAGGCCGGCGCGTTCCAGCACGCCACGCAGCGTCGCGTAGCCGAGCTTGGCGTAGGTCAGCGGATGCGCCTTCGCCGGGTCCTGCTCCGCCTCGACCACCACCCAGCCGGCATAGTCCGGCAATGCCCGCAACACCGCGTCGAAATCCACCGATCCGTCGCCCGGCACGGTATAGACACCCGCCAGGACGCTGTTCAGGAAGCTCCAATCCTCCGCGTCGGCTTTTTCCCGGACCTCGGACCTGACATCCTTGGCGTGGACGTGGGCGATGCGGTGGCGATAGCGCTCCGCCAGCCGGGCCGGATCCGCACCGCCCCAGCTCGCGTGCCCGGTATCCAGCAGCAGGTGCACCGACGGTCCGGTCTCGCTCATCAGCCGGTGGATATCCGCCTCGCTCTGCACCACCGTGCCCATGTGATGGTGATAGGCGAGCCGCATCCCCTCCTGCGCCATCAGGTCGCCGAGCGCCGTCAGGCGACGCCCGAACAGCGCCCAGCCTGCATCGTCCAGCTCCGGCCGTCGCGACAGCGGCACCGTGAGCTGCGTATGGATCGCGTTCGACGTCTCCGCCACCACCACCACATCGGCGCCCATCGCCTTGAGCAGGTCCACATGGGCCCGCGCCGCGGCGAACTCGTCTTCCGCCTCGCGCAGCAGCAGTTCGGCGGAATACCAGCCGGAGACGCACGCCAGCCCGAACGGCGCCAACGCCGCGGTCAACGCCGCCGCGTCGCGCGGAAACTTGTTGCCGAGTTCCATCCCCTCGAACCCGGCCTGCTTCGCCTCCGCCAGGCACGTCTCCAGCGGCGTCTCGCCGCCCAGATGCTGCATGTCGTCGTTCGACCAAGCAATCGGATTGGTCCCGATTCTAACGCCCAAGGTTCTCTCCCAAAAAACCGGATTGCAAAGGCGACCGCCTTTGCCGGGGCCTGGGGCAGAGCCCCAGCGCTTAGTTCCCCAGCCGCTGCCTGGCCCTAGCCACCACGTAGTCCGCCCGCGCCGAAATGACCGCTTCCCGCCCCGACACTTCCGGCACCGCCACATCCCACCAATGCCCGCCGATGTCGGTGATCGCCATCGGATCGGTATCGATCAGGATCACGCTGGTCCGGCTGGCCGCGCGGGCCCGGCCGATCGCCGCCTGCAGCCCGGCCACGTCGGAAACCTTCTCCGCCAGCGCCCCCAGCCCGCGCGCATGCGACACGAAATCGATCTCCGGGAATGCCGCCATCGCCTGGCTGTCCTGCCAGAGGTTGTTGAACGGAGCGCCGCCGCAGGCCTGCTGCAGCCGGTTGATGCAGCCATAGCCATGATTGTCGAGCAGGACGACGATCAGCCGCTGCCCGAGCATCACCGACGTCGCGATCTCCGAATTCAGCATCAGGTACGAGCCGTCGCCGACCATCACGATCACCTCGCGCGACGGATCGGCCATCTTCACGCCCAGCGCGCCGGCCAGCTCGTACCCCATGCAGGAGAAGCCGTACTCCATGTGGTAGCCGCCCGGCCGTCCCGGCTGCCAGTGCTTCTGCAGCTCCGCCGGCAGGCCGCCGGCGGCGCACACCACCACGTCGCTCGGCAGGGCGGCGCGCTGCACCGCGCCGATCACCTGCGCGTCAGACGGCAGCGTCGCCTGGTTCGCTCCCGGCGCCGCGGTGTAGCGTCCCGCCTCCTGCAGCCAGGCGCCGCGCGCCGCCTCGGCCTTGCTGGTCCAGCCGGGCTCCGGCCGCCAGTCGCCGAGCGCCGCGTCGAGCAGCCCCAGGGCGGCCCGCGCATCCGCCACCAGCGGGATCGCCGCATGCTTGCCGGCATCGAACGGCTGCACGTTGATCGAGACGATCGTCGCCGCCGGCCCGAACAGCGCCCATGATCCGGTGGTGAAATCCTGCAGCCTGGTGCCGACCGCGATCACCAGGTCGCAGTCCGACGCCATCGCGTTGGCGGCCGCGGTGCCGCTGACCCCGACCCCGCCCATCGCCATGGAACCGGCCGACGCCAGCGCCGACTTGCCGGCCTGGGTCTCGCCGGCCGGCACGCCGCGCGACTCGCAGAACGCCGACAGCGCGGCCTCGGCGCCGGAATACAGCACGCCGCCGCCGGCGATCAGCATCGGCCGACGCGACGCCCGGATCGCCGCCGCCGCCTGCTCCAGCTCGATCGGATCGGGATGCGGCCGGCGCTGCCGATGCACCCGCTCGTCGAAGAAATGCGCCGGATAGTCGAACGCCTCGGCCTGCACGTCCTGGCACAGCGACAGCGTCGCCGGCCCGCATTCGGCCGGATCGGTCAGCACCGCCATCGCCCGCAGGAACGCCGGCACCAGTTGCTCCGGCCGGGTGATGCGGTCGAAATAGCGCGAGAACGGCCGGAACGCATCGTTGGCGGTGACGGTGCCGTCGCCGAAATCCTCGACCTGCTGCAGCACCGGATCGGGCATGCGGTTGGCGAACACGTCGGCCGGCAGCAGCAGCAGCGGCAGCCGGTTCACGTGCGCCACCGCCGCCCCGGTGACCATGTTCAGCGCCCCCGGGCCGATCGAGCTGGTCGCCGCCATCGCCCGCCGCCGCCGCGACGCCTTCGCGAACGCGGTGGCGGCATGCACCATGCCCTGCTCGTTATGCGCCCGCAGCGTCGGGATCGTGTCGCGCATGCCGTGCAGCGCCTCGCCGAGCCCGGCCACGTTGCCGTGGCCGAAGATCGCCCAGACTCCGGCGAAATACGGCACGATCTCGCCGTCGATCTCGGTCTTCTGCGCCGCCATGGCCCGCACCAGCGCCTGGGCCATGGTCAGTCTGATGGTGCTCACGACGCCGTCCTCCCGCTCGTCCAGGCCGAGACCAGCGACTGGAACCTGGCCGCCATCCGGTCCACCGCCTCGTCGTCGCCGATCCTGCCGGCCATCCAGTCGCGCGCCGGCTCGATGAAGATGGTGCGCCCGATCGCGAAGCCCTTCACCATCGGGATCTCCGCCACCGCGGCGAACGCCGCCACCAGCTCGGCCTCAGGCGCCTCCAGCCCCAGCATCACGATGCCGCGGCACAGCGGATCGTTGGCCTCGATCACCTGCGCCGTCCGCCGCCACGCCGCGCCGTCGCGCTGCGGTTCCAGCTTCCACCAGTCCGGCTTGAGGCCGATCGCATAGAGCCTGGTCAGCACGCGCGCGATGGTGTCTTCCCGCAGCGTCCCGTGCTTGCCGGCGATGATCTCGATCAGCAGCTCCCGCCCCAGGCGCCGGCAGGCATCCTGCGCCCGTTGCAGTTCGCGCTCCTGGCGCAGGCGCAGCGCCTCGTCGTCGTCCGGATGGTAGAAGCAGAGACATTTGATCACCTGCTCGCTCGGCCACTCGACCAGGGCGGCGCCGAGGCTGCCCGGCGCCTGACCGTCGGCGCCGCCCTCGAACTCCAGCGGCCGCGATCCGGTGCGTTCCACCGGCCGCGCCAGCCACAGCCCGGCATGCGACGCCGCGAACAGCGCCTCGCGCCCATAGCGGCCATCCAGGAACATGCCGAAGCCCGGACGCCCCGCCGCGACCGTCGCCGCCGCCCGCACCGCGAGCACCTTGAACGGCGAGATTTTGTCGTACGACGCGCCGACCGAATCCGCGACCGCCTCGAGCTGCAGGCGGTGATCGCAGGCCAGCGCCATGATCGGCGTCGCCTGCGCCCGGCGCGTGGTCGCCCAGTGCAGATGGTTCAGCGCGGCGTCGTGACGCAGTCCGCGATGCGCGCTGCCGTGGCTCAGGAAATGCCGCAGCTCGACGAAGGTCGGGATCTCGGTCGAGCACAGCAGGCGCGACACCGCGAACGCACCGCAGGCATTGGCATAGGCGCAGCACGTCTCCAGCGGTTCGTCGCGCAGCCAGCCGCGCAGGAAACCGGACAGGAACGCATCGCCGGCGCCCAGCGTGTTGTAGACCTCGACCGGGAATCCCGGACCCTTGATGCCGTCCTCGATGCTGTCGGGGATGTCTCCGGGAAACACCACGCAGCCCATCGGCCCGCGCTTGGCGACGATGGTGGCGTGCGGCGATAGCGCCCGGATCGCCCGGATCGTCTGCAGCGTGTCCTCGCTGCCGCCGGCGATATGCAGCTCCTCCTCGGTGCCGACGATCAGGTCGCAGTCCGGCAGGATCTCGGCCAGCCGGGCGGTGACGGAGTCGGCGCGGATATAGCGGTTCTCGCCGTCGCCATGCCCTGACAGACCCCAGAGATTGGGGCGGTAATCCACGTCGAAGATTACCCGGCCGCCCTGCGCCCGCACCAGCGCCATCGCCTTGCGCTGCGCCGAAGCGGCCTGCGGGCGGGCGAAATGCGTCCCGGTCACGACGATCGCGCGGGTGCGGGCGATCAGCGCCGGATCGATGTCGCTCTCGTCCAGCGCCGCGTCGGCGCAGTCGCTGCGGTAGAAGATCAGAGGGAAACTATGGCTGTCCCTGACCCCCAGGATCGCCAGCGCCGTCAGCCGGTCCGGATCGGTCCGCACCCCGGCGACGTCGACGCCCTCGCGCGTGAGCTGTTCGCGGATGAAGCGGCCGAAATGCTCGTCGCCGACCCGGGTGATCACTCCGGAGCGCAGCCCGAGCCGCGACGTGCCGATGGCGATGTTGGCCGGGCAGCCGCCGACCGCCTTGCTGAAGCTGGCCATGTCCTCCAGCCGGGTGCCGATCTGCTGACCGTACAGATCGACCGACGAGCGGCCGATCGTCACCACATCGAGCATGCTCTCGCTCATCGGGGCCTCCTCAAACCGTGCATTGAATTCCAGCCGTCAGATGTGCTTGCGCGACTTGCGGCGGTGCTGGTCCACGATCACCGCGGCGACGATGATCACGCCCTTGACGATGTCCTGGATGAAGGCGTCGAAGCCGAGGAAGGTGAAGCCGCTGGTCAGCACGCCCAGGATCACCGTGCCGATCACCGTGGTGGTGATGCGCCCCATGCCGCCGCTCAGGCTGGTGCCGCCGATCACCGCGCCGGCGATCGCGTCGAGCTCGTAGCCGACGCCCATGCCGGACTGCCCGCTGCCGGCCCGCGCCGCGGTCACCGCGCCGGCCAGGCCGGAGAGCACGCCGGCGATGGTGTAGACCAGGATCAGGTGCCGGCTGACATTGATCCCCGACACGCGCGCCGCCTGCACGTTGGCGCCGATCGCGTAGGTGAACTTGCCGTAGCGCGTGTAGGTCAGCAGTACATGGAACAGCACCGCCATGCCGAGGAAGATGAACACCGGCACCGCGCCGGAGCCGATCCAGCCGAACCCGTCGCTGAGCATGCTGATCGGCTGACCGCTGGTGTACCAGCGCGCCAGGCCGCGCGCGCTGACCATCACCCCCAGCGTGGCGATGAAGGGCGGCAGGCTGAACCTGGCGATCAGGCTGCCGTTGATCAGACCCGCCAGAGCGCCCACCAGCAGCGCCGCCAGGATCGGCACGATCGCCGGCAGGTCGGTCAGCGACGGGAACACCGCGCGGGCATAGTCAGAGGTCTGCGCCAGGCTGGCCGCCGCCATCGCCGCCATCGCCAGCACCGAGCCGGACGACAGGTCGATGCCGGCGGTGATGATCACCTGGGTCACGCCGATCGCGATCAGCCCGACCGTGGAGACCTGCAGCACGATCACCAGCAGCCGGTCCGGATTGAGCAGGAAGCTCTGCCCGCGCACCCCCCAGCCGAGCGCCTCGAACAGCAGGGCGATGCCGACCAGCACCAGCAGGATGTTGATCTCGGCTGGCCATTTGCGCTTGGCCCTGGCCGGGCTCTGCGCGCCGGCCTGCAGGATGGTGGTGTTCATCGGTCGGTCCTTCAGGAGGAGGCGAGACGCATGATCGCCACCTGGTCGGCTTCGGCGCGATCGAGGATGCCGGTGGCGCGGCCTTCGTGCATGACGAGAATCCGGTCGCTCATGCCGAGGATTTCCGGCATTTCCGACGAGATCATGATGACGGCGACGCCGGAGCAGGCCAGGCGCGACACCAGGCGGTGGATCTCCGCCTTGGCGCCGACATCGATGCCGCGGGTCGGCTCGTCCAGGATCAGGATCCGCGGCTTGGTCAGCAGCCACCGTCCGATCAGCACCTTCTGCTGGTTGCCGCCGGAGAGATT